>CABXTO010000012.1 GCA_902515195.1 uncultured Pelagibacteraceae bacterium | reverse complement strand
CATAGTAAAATACTTACTAATCCAACATAAACTGCGTATTGAAATGGAATATCCAAGGCAACAGATGCAATAGTACCTGTAGCGTTAATTTGTGCAGTCACATAAGTAAATGAAGCAACAGTTAAAACTATTACTGCAAGTAACCTAGCTAAATTACCACCGTATCTTGTACCAATAAAATCTGGGACTGTATAACATCCAAATTTTCTTAAGTATGGTGCTAATAAAGATGCAACTAATACATAACCACCAGTCCAACCTACAAGTAATGCCATGTATCCATAGCCTTTGAAGTAAATACCACCTGCCATTGCAACAAACGAAGCACCAGACATCCAGTCTGCTGCAGTCGCCATTCCATTGAACACGGTAGGTACTTGTCTTCCAGCTACATAATATGCATCTGCTTGTGCTGTACGTGATAGCCAACCAATGATTGCGTAGATGAAAACTGTAAATGCAACGAAACAAATTCCGATTGCTTTAGCTGACATTCCCATCTGCTCTGCAATTGCCATAATGATTATGAAACCTATAAATCCACCTGTATAGATTCCATAAACTTTAGGCAAATTGTCTATAAAATTACCTTTCATTAGTCATCTCCTCTTTCTGAAAAGCCAAATTCCTCATCAATTTTTTCTTGTCTATTCGCAAACCAAAAAATAAGTATTACGAAAATTCCAAGAGAACCCTGACAAGTGAACCAATAAGTTAAAGGGTATCCAAACGGTCCAGTAACTTCGTTCATTTCAGCTCCGAAAAGAAAGATGCCAATTGAGAATACAAACCAGATAGCTAATGTTACCATTAACAATCCCCTGGTTTTTTCCCAGTGTTGTGCTTGTTTTGACATTTATACCTCTCTCTTTTTAGTTATAACTGGCGAAAACCATAACCATTATAATAGAGATTTAAAGGGTTAAAATTGTACAGAAAAGTTGGTTTTTTGAGGTATAAATCATAAAAATTGTAATTTTTATGGGAAAATATAAATTAACATGGAAAGATCTATCTTGGAGAGATTTCAAAATTTATTTATTTTCACTTTTTAAGGCTTTTGTACCGAAAAAAAAAATAGGCTCGTTAGACGAGTTAGAAAATTTTATCCAAACCAAGTCAGCTTGGGTAACCCAAGTAACACTATACGGTTATTTAAAAACTAGAATGGGAACAAGATACGTTCTCCATTTTGAAAATGATGAGTTTATGAGTTCTGTAAATTTAGCTAAATGGAATATTTATGCTGTTGCACTTCAAGATCTTACATTATTTACATTCTCATATCTTAAGGCAAACTTTAACTATGAAGATTTTAAAAGGGCCAAAGAAATCTTTTTTAAAATTTTAGATGATGAAACTACAAATAAAATGCCCTTGGATATAATTGATAATGCAAAAAAAAGTTTTAGTGAAAGATTTCAAAATATAAATTGGAATTCTTATCACAATGATCTTCCTTTTAATCCCAGCGCACTATCTTTATATAAATGGGCACCAATTGCAGATGAATTAAAAATTTTAGACCGTAAAATTGTTTTGAACTCAGTAATTTTGAAATGGGATATTGTTAAAAAAGAATTTAGAGAAAGAATTAAGTTTTAGATATTCTTTCTATTTTCCACCAAACTTGCCACTACAGTAGGGTCAGCTAAAGTTGTTGTATCTCCTAGTTGGTCATGTTCATTGGCTGCTATTTTTCTTAAAATCCTTCTCATAATTTTTCCAGACCTTGTTTTTGGAAGACCTGGAGAAAAATGAATGAAATCTGGAGTAGCTAATGGGCCAATTTGTTTTCTAACCCACAATTTTAATTCTCTTTCAAGGTCACCACTTTCAGACTCACCTGCATTAAGTGTTACATAACAATATAATCCATTTCCTTTTATATCATGTGGGTAACCTACAACTGCTGCTTCAGCAACTTTTGGATGAGCTACAAATGCACTTTCAATTTCAGCTGTCCCTAAATTGTGACCAGAAACTATTATTACATCATCAACTCTTCCAGTGATCCAGTAATATCCATCCTTATCTCTTCTACATCCATCACCAGTAAAATATTTTCCATCGAACTGAGAGAAATAAGTATCTATGAATCGTTGATGATCACCATAAACCGTTCTCATTTGTCCTGGCCAAGATTGTGCAATGCACAATCTTCCTTCCCCTGCACCCTTAATTTCCTTTCCATCTTTATCTACTATAACTGGTTTTATTCCGTAGAAAGGTTTTGTTGCTGATCCAGGTTTTAAGGGAATAGCTCCTGTTTGAGGAGAAATTAAAATTCCACCAGTTTCAGTTTGCCACCAAGTATCAACAATTGGGCATTTTGAATTACCAATTGTTTTATAGTACCACATCCAAGCTTCAGGATTTATTGGTTCACCGACCGTACCTAGTAATTTGAGAGATTTTCGTGAAGTTTTATTTACCGGATTTTCTCCCTCTCTCATTAATGCTCTTATAGCAGTCGGAGCTGTGTAAAAAGTATTTACTTTAAATTTATCAACAATTTGCCACCATCTAGAGCTATCTGGATAATTTGGAACACCTTCAAACATTATTGTTGTTGCTCCATTAGAGAGTGGTCCGTAAATTATGTAGCTATGACCAGTCACCCAACCTATATCTGCAGTACACCAATAAATATCTTTTGGTTTGTAATTGAAAATATATTGATGTGTCATGGATGCATAAACCATATATCCACCAGTAGTATGTAAAACACCTTTTGGTTTACCAGTTGAGCCTGATGTATAAAGAATAAATAGCGGATCTTCAGCATTCATTTCTTCAGGCTCGCAATAATTTGAAACATCCTCTATTAAATCATGATACCAAACATCTCTCTCATTATTCCAGAAAACATAATTTCCAGTTCTTTTAACTACAATACATTTTTTTACATTAGGACAATTTACTAAAGCTTCGTCGGTTGTAGCTTTTAAAGATATTGTTTTTCCTCCTCTCACACCTTCATCAGCTGTAATAATGTATTCAGATTTACAATCATTTACTCTTCCCGAAATAGATTCTGCTGAAAAACCTCCAAAAATTATTGAATGAATTGCTCCAATTCTTGCACATGCTAACATTAAAATTGCTAATTCTGGAATCATGGTAAGATATATTGTAACTCTATCACCTTTTTGAATTCCAAGCTTTTTTAATCCGTTTGCTGCCTTAGAAACTTTTTGATGAAGTTGTTTATAAGAAATTTTTTGATTATCTTTAGGATCATCACCAACCCAAATTATTGCAGTTTTATCTTTTTTATCCTTTAAATGTCTATCAATACAATTTGCAGAAGCATTTAGTGTTCCATCCTCGTACCATTTAATTTTAACTTCATCTTTGCTGTATTTAACATCTTTAATTTTTTTATAAGGCTTAATCCATGTTATTCTCTTTCCTTCTTTTTTCCAAAATGCATTATTATTTTTAACTGACTCATTATATTTTTTTTGGTATTGAGCTTTGTTTGCTAAACTATTTTTTATCCATTCTTTTTTTGTTTTAAAAATTAATTCTTGGGACGAATTTTTTTGAGACTTTTGATTTAAAAAATTATTTATTTTTATTTTTCCTTTTTTTTTATTTTTTTTACTTATTTTTGATGTTTTTTTACTTACCTTTCTTTTTTTTGTAGATTTTGTTTTAGTATTTCTTCTTCTTTTTTTTGAAGGTCTTTTTTTAGTAGAAGTTTTCTTCTTTTTTTTTGGCATAATGTTTTAATTTTAAATCTTACCCATGTTATTTAAAATTTTCCAGCTTTTAGAGTCTATAGGCATTACTGATAGTCTGCTTTGTCTAATTAAGGATAAATGGCTTAATTGCTTGTTTTTTTTTATTTCTTCAAGCTGCACAGGTCTCTTGAGTTTTTTTAAAAACTTAACTGTAACAGCCACAAACCGACCAGATTGGTCTGTTTTATCCAAGTAATGTTCTTTTATCACTTCAACAATTCCAACAATCTCCTTTCCAATATTGGAGTGATAAAAAAAACATTTATCACCCTTTTTCATATTTTTTAAATTTTTAGCTGCTTGATAGTTTCTTACACCATCCCAAGGCGCACCTTTAGTTCCTGCTTTTTCTTGTTGGTCTATTGACCATACATCAGGCTCAGATTTCATTAACCAATATTTCATTTAGTTATTTTCCTTACAGTTCACAATTATTTATTTCAACTTAAATATTTAATCAATAATTATTGAATTTATAAAGATAGATCTTTTTAGTCTATTTAATCCAATCCTTTTATCATACTGAGAAAAAAGTTTATTAGTAATTATTTTAAGATGATTAGTATAGTTTGAAACACAATCAAATTTAAAAAGAATTGAATTATTAACTATTTTGAAATTTTTTTTTTTATAATTCATCTCAATTTCAAAGTCAGTCTCCGAAAAAGTATCATTAAAATAAGGTTCAAAATTAATCTTTATTTTTTTATCTTCCTTACAATTATTTCCTGTTAATTTAAAATTAATAACTCCGTATTTTCCATCAAGAATTAAATTTTTATTATTATTATTATAATCAAAACCTAATTTTGGTAAATTTGGATTTAGAATTGGTATAGCATTTTTTTTGTTTAAATCTAAAATTGGCACTTCAGAAAAATAAGATAAATTTTTAGACTCATTATTAAATATTCTTTTTTTACTTAATAGCCAAGAATTTTTATATTCGTTAATATAAATTTTATCTTTCAAGTTATGATAGAAATAATTTACGCTACTTATATCATCTGTAATAAACAATGTTTTTTCAAATTGACTTAGATCTTTATCAATTATTTTGTTTATAATGTTATATCTTTCCTTAGCTATTAATTCTCTATTTACTCTTGATAAATAAACTACGTCAGTACTTTTAAAGTAATTTCTAATAATTATTGGGGACAACTTTTTATAAATTCGAGAATCATTTTTTGGCTTTAGCAATCTTAAGCTTTCAAATTGATTAGAGATTTTTTTCCAATATTCATAATCTGTATAAAAGAGTTCAGAACTAGTTTTATATTGATTTCCATTGAAATAATTTTTTAAACCACCTGACAAGTCAAATAATTGTATTGCTAATAATATTGATAATATAAAAATATTTTTTTTCGGAAATAAAATATATATAGAAACAATACCTACAATAAATATTAAATAATAAATTAGCCAAATAAACCTTCCGCTACTTCTAAAAAGACTCGCTAAAGCATATAGATATTTGTTTAATGGAAAATTGATGATTGTAGTATCACCAAAAGTAATATTATTTGATAAAGATAAAAAAAAAGTAATAAAAGTTATTAATAAAACATTTCTAGGATCGAATATTATATTCATTTTTCCAAAAAAAATATGTTTTAAAAACATGATTAAAAAAATCAAACCCGAAATACCCAAATAAGAAAAACCTTCATACTCACCATTTTGTATTGGTTTTGTAGATATAAAGTTTGACCAATTAATTTTAGTATATGTTTCACCTAATGGATTAAAAAAACTGTTCAAATTTAAATTGAAGTATCCATAACCCCAAGCCAATCCATCATCTGGAGAAATTTGGAAGTAGCCAAAAATATACATTGCCGGAACTAAAGGAATTAAAATCAGAAAACATTGTATTAAAATAAAGTTAAAGGATTTTTTCCTTGTAATTAATTTGTAAAATTGATTGATAAAAAAAATCAACAACAACATTAAAGTAAAATAAAAGTTAATTAATATACTTAATAAAATAATTGCAACTTGTTGCTTAAATTTTTTATTCTCATCAAAAAACTCTGTATAAAAAAAGAGTAATATTATCCAATGCCCAAAAAGAGCTGGGAACTCAGTGATCCTATTAATCATTACAGTTGAAAAAATGAAAAACACTGAACCAATTAATGAATAATTAATTGAATTAGTTATTCTGAATATTATTAAATATGAAATTAAGCCTTGTAGATATAAACTTAATAAAAACCATAACGAAAAATACTGAAAGTTTTCAGGTAATATAAAATTAAAAGTTTTAAAAAATAATGCAAATAAAGGAATAGCGTCGCTATAAATTAAATTGTTATTTAAATATATTCCAAGATTAGGGTTTGAAAATATTGGAAATCTCCATTCATCTATTCTAAAAAAATTCCATCCAGTTTGTAATATTGGTAGATCTCCCCAAAAAAGCCATGAAGTATTTGTTGGATCTAGATATCTGAAGCCTAAAAGATAAATTGATAGGAGTAATGAAAAAAGTAAAAAAAAAATATTTAATTTTATCAAGTCTTGTTTAGTCATTAATTAAAATTTAATACTTTTCTTTTTACATATTTAGATTTGAGAAAATATTTTATAATTTGAAAAATTTTTTTGAGGTTAAAATAGAATTTAAAATAAGCTAAACTTTTTAAATCACTAATATTTTTTTTTGATAAATTTTTATGTTTAAAAGTTAAATTATACTGATTAAAATTTTCAAGTTTTGTTTCTGTTATAATATCTTTAAATTCACCATATGCTGGTGTTCCAGGATAAGGTGTAAAAACACTAAATTGAGAATATAAACTAGGTAAATATTTTGCATATTCAATTGACTGAATTATTGTATCCCTATTATCCTCTGGATTACCAATAATGAACATTGTTTTTACTTTAATACCAGCATCTTCACAGTTTTTTATTACCTGAAATTGTTTATCGTGTTGAACAGTAAATCTCTTCATATCTTTTAAGACAAAGTGACTCGAAGATTCAACACCCACATAAACAAGTTCCAATCCTGCTTCTCTCAATAATGGGATCATTTCATCATCTAAATTATTTAGATGTGTTTCAACCATAAAAGTAATATCTAATTTTTCCTCTATTACTTTTTTACAAAATTCGATTGTGTGCTTTCTATTAATTGAAAAAACTGGATCTCGGAAAACAAATTTATTTGTTTTTAATACTTTTTTCCAATATTTGATTTCTTCAATTATATTTTCTACAGACCTAGCTCTAACTTTCCTACCCTGTTGTAGTGGGTATGTACAATAAAAGAAACATGAATATGGACAGCCCCTTGTGCCTAGTAAAGGAACTGCTATTTTTTGATTTAAACTAAAAAAATCATTTCTAAGAGGAAACTTTTTTGCATAATCAGCCCAATCTGGGTAAGGAAAATCGTCAAGTTCAACTGATGAATAATAATCATTTATTAAATCTTTTTTATCAAACAATCTATTTAAAAAGTTTAGATTTAAGTTATTAGTTTTTTCAAGATTATAAAAAAAAGTATCAGATTCATTTTTAACGACTATTGAATTTTCTACTAAATATTTTTCCTTCTTAGTTGTTGCAAAAATACCTGTAACAAATATTCTTTTATGTTTTAGTTTAAAGATTGTATCTATTTCAGTTTCGTGAGCTATAATAGATGAAGGTAATATTATAAAATCACAGTCTTCAATCTCTTTATCATTTAAATCACGAGTATAATGAACTTTGTGATTTTTTTTTAAGATTGAACTTATGATCATTATCTCAATTGATGGCATTCCAATATTTGTATCAACATAAATATTTAATAATTTTGAAAAAAAAGTATTTCCAAAATCGTTACCTGTGCCATAGCCACCAGCAGTATCTTTTATAAGTCTATGTTTTTTATTTGGATAAACATCTAAAATTACAAACTTAATCATAAATTAATCTTTGTTAACATTTTATAATCTTACCCCAGCTCCTTTAAGAAAAGCAGCAGTATCATCTAATGGCCACCGTGGTTTTGCAGGATGATTAAGATCATTAAACTGTTTTAACTTAAATTTTTCTAATCCAACCATCGCTATCATAGCAGCATTATCACCACATAGTTCTACTGGTGGAAATATACTTTGATAATTTTTTTCGATACATAAATCTTTTAACATTGACCTGATATTTTTATTTGCTGCTACACCTCCTGCAACTACAAATATTTTTTTTTCAGGTTTATTTTGTTCTTCAAATTCATTGAAAGCAATTTTAGTTTTTTTGTACAATATCTCTTCAATTGTTTTTTGAAAAGAAGCTGCAAGATCAAATCTTTCTTGATCATTTTTGATTTTTTTAGCTATTTTTAAAATTGCAGTTTTGAGTCCAGCAAAAGATAAATTACAACCTCCTTTATTAAAGATTGGTTTTGGTAATTCATATTTGTTAGGATTCCCTTTTTTAGCAAGAATTTCAATTTGGGGTCCCCCTGGAAATTCAATTCCTAAAAGTTTTGCAGTTTTATCAAAAGTTTCACCTAACGCATCATCAATAGTTGTACCTAACCTTTTATATTGCCCAAGACCTTTCACATTTAAAAATTGGGAATGTCCTCCAGAAATAAGTAGTAACAGATATGGGTAATTTAAATTAGAGTTAAGTTTTGGGCTTAAAGCATGACCCTCTAAATGATTAACGGCTATAAAAGGTTTATTTAAAGATGCTGCAAAAGCTTTTCCAAAACTAAGTCCCACCGATAAACAAACTACTAAACCTGGACCAGCTGTTGAAGCTATCGCATCAATTTCTTCTATTTTTCTTTTACTGTCATTAATTGCTTTTTTAACAATCCAATCTATTTTTTCTAGGTGTGATCGTGCTGCTAATTCTGGTACAACACCACCAAATTCTTTATGAATGTCAACTTGGCTTGAAACAACATTAGATAAAATTATTGGTGTTCTCTCCTCATTTTCTGTAATTAATGAGGCAGCCGTCTCGTCACAACTAGACTCTATTCCGAGAATTAAGGGTTTTTTATTCATTCAAATAGTTTTTATTAATTGTACAATCTCGATAGAAAAAAGAAATAAATTTATTAATGACAAAAAAAATAATAATTGGTTCCAGGGGAAGTAAATTAGCATTACTCTATGCACAAAAAGCTAAAGAGACTATTATAAAAAATTCAGATTTTAAGGATGTGAACATAGTTATAAAGACAATAACTACAAAAGGTGATAAAATTAAAGATGCAAGATTATCTGAATTTGGGGGAAAAGGTTTATTTTCAAGCAACATAGAAAAAGAACTTCATAATAAAAGTATTGATATAGCAGTTCATGCACTTAAAGATTTACCAGCGATTGAAACTGATGGATTAGTAACAGATGCATTTTTAGAAAGAAATGATCCAAAAGAAATCTTAATTTCTAAAAACAAAAAAAAATTAAAAGAATTAGATATTAAATCAATTATTGGGACATCTTCATACAGAAGAGAATTTCAAATAAAAAAAATAAGACCTGATATCAATTGTAAACTTATTAGAGGTAATGTTGATACTAGAATCAAAAAATTAAAAGATGGTTTATATGATGCAATAGTTTTATCATACGCAGGGATTAAATATTTACAACTTGAAAATGAAATCACTGAAAGTTTTAAAATTGAGGAAATAATTCCTAGCGCAGGCCAGGGTATTATTGCGTTACAATGTAGAGAGGATGATCAAGAAATAATTTCTCTTCTAAAAAAAGTAAATCATGAAGAAACTTATAAAAGGGCCCATGCGGAGAGAAACATTTTAAAAGTTTTAGATGGAGATTGTGAAACAGCTATAGGGGCACATTCAGTAATTCATGGAGAGAATATTGTTGTTGAAGCAGAACTCTTTTCTTTAGACGGTTCAAAAAGATTTTATGAAAAAAAAATTGAAAAAATTGAAAAATTTAGAGAGATAGGAAAAGAAATTGGTCAAATTTTAAAAATTAAATCAAATAATTCATATAAAAGGTAATATGCATATTTTATTAACCAGACCATTGGAAGATTGTTTAGAAATAATTTTAAAATTTAAATCATTAGGTCATCAAGTTTCTCATCTTCCATTACTAACAGTAAGAAAAATAGATTATGAAGAAATTAAATTTTCTGACTATGGTGGAATTATTTTCACAAGTGCTAATGCAATAAAATTTTTAGATTTAAATAAGTTAGATAAAAATATCATATGCTTTTGTGTTGGGGATATGACTGAAAAAAAAGCGAGAACTGTTGGATTTCAAAATACAATTTCTGCTGAGGGAAATGTTTCGAATTTAAAAGAACTAATTTTACAGAATTATGGAATAAAAGATAAACCATTACTTTATGTTAGTGGGGAAACGATCTCAGTTGATTTAGATAAGCAGATTTCGAATGAAGGTTATAAAGTTAAAAGAATCATTAATTACCAGGTAAGTCATAATCAAAAATTTGATGAAAATTTTATTAAGGAATTGAAAATTAATATGCCAGATATAGTCTATGTTTATTCTCAAAACAGTGCTGCTAGTCTCTTAAATTTCATAAAGATTCATCAAACAGAAAACTTATGGATGGATACCAATTTAATGTGTATAGGTGAAAAAACCTCAACTATATTGAATGAAATTAAATGGAAAAAAATATTTCTTTTTAATCCTGGAGAAGAGGAGTATTTGCTATATAAAATTTGATTATGGAATTAATAGAAAATTTTTCGGAAATATTTTTATCAGTATGGAATAAAGGAATTCTTGGTGTAGATATTTTTCAAATATTAATTGGAATTGGAATTTTTCTAATTTTCTTAATTTTTAGAGGCCTGATAAGTAAACTTATAATTAAAAAATTAGAAATTATTTCTAAAAGAACTACAAACAAACTAGACGATACTTTTGTAAATGCTTTAATTGGACCAGCAAGATTTTTACCAATAGTTTTAGGTTTTTTTATTGCCAGTTATTATATGACATTTTCAACCGAGGGAAGAGAGGTTGTAGATACAATTAATAGAACTTTGATTACAATTTTAATTTTTTGGATAATTCATCAAGTTATAGAACCAGTCTCATATGTTTTAAGCGGTCTTGATAAACTTTTAACTAGAGAATTAATTGGTTGGATAATTAAATCATTGAAGATACTTATTTTTATTTTGGGTTTGGCAGCTGTTTTAGAATTATGGGGTATAAAAATTGGACCTATTATAGCTGGACTTGGTTTATTTGGTGTAGCAGTAGCTTTAGGAGCTCAGGACTTATTTAAAAATTTGATTTCAGGAATTTTAGTACTTGTAGAAAAAAGATTTAGAATTGGTGATTGGATTTTAGTAGATGGAATAATAGAGGGTATTGTTGAAAAAATAGGCTTTAGATCTACCACAATAAGAAAATTTGATAAATCTTTAGCCATAATTCCAAATTTTCAATTTGCAGAGAATGCAGTTATAAACATAAGTGAAACTTCGAATTGGCTTATTAGTTGGATAATTACTCTCCAGTATGACACTACCGTTGATCAATTAAAAACTATAAGAAATCAGATTGAAGATCATATTAATAAGAGTGATGATTTTAATACAAGTGTTGGAGTTGCTGTGAGAGTGGATAAGTTTTCAGATAGTTCAATAGACATGTATGTTCGTTGTTTTACGAAAACAGATAGTTGGAATGAATGGCTTTCAGTAAAAGAACGTTTGGCAATAGAAATTAAACAAATCGTAGAGAGTAACAAGGCTTCTTTTGCTTTTCCAAGTCAGTCAATTTATATTGAAAAAAAATGATTGCTATTTTTTACTTAGTTTTACAGATATTAAAACTTTATTCTTATGTTGTGATTGCAAATGTTGTTGCAAGTTGGTTGATTGCTTTTAACATTTTAAATTCACAAAACAGATTTGTTTATTCAATTTTAGAATTAACCTATAGATTAACTGATCCTTTTTTAAATAGAATTAGACGATTTTTACCAAATCTAGGTACATTAGATATTTCACCAATAATTTTACTTCTATTGATTTGGTTTGTAGAAATGTGTATGAAGCTCTACATTGCACCAATGATATTTTAAAAATTTATGATTTTGATAGATGGAAAAAAAGAGGCAGCACTTCTAAGGGAAGAATTAAAAAAAGAAGTATCTGAATTAAAGGCAAAGCATAACAAAGTACCTGGATTAACAGTAATCCTAATTGGTGATTTGACCCCAAGTCAGATTTATGTTCGAAACAAAGAAAAATCAGCAAATGAAGTTGGTCTTAAGTCCGATGTTATAAAATATCCAGACTCGGTCGAAGAAAAGGTTGTTTTAGAAAAAATTAAGGATCTAAATAAGGATAAGTCGGTATCAGGTATTTTAGTTCAGTTACCTCTTCCAAAACATATAGATAAACAAAAGGTTATAGAAGCTATTGATCCTTCAAAAGATGTAGATGGATTTCACCCGATGAATGTAGGTAATCTCTCATCGGGATATGAGAGTTCAGTTCCGTGCACGCCACTAGGCTGTTATCTTTTAATTAAAAAGATAGAACCCAATCTTAGTGGAAAGAAAGCGGTTATAGTTGGTAGATCAAATTTAAATGGTAAACCAATGACGCAACTTCTTTTGAAAGAAAATTGTACAGTTACAATTACACATTCAAAAACAAAAGATTTGAAAGCAGAGTGCTTGGAGGCGGATATAATAGTTGCTGCTGTGGGGATACCTGAACTTGTAAAGGGTGACTGGGTTAAGAAAGACACTATTGTAATTGATGTTGGTATTAATAAAACAGATAAAGGAATTGTTGGTGATGTAGCATTTGATGAAGTTTCAAAAAATGCGAAAGCTTTGACTCCTGTACCTGGTGGTGTTGGCCCAATGACCATCGCTTGTTTGCTTAAAAATACAGTTGACTGTTTCAAAAGATCGCAAAATTAGTATTTAAATCACCTCAAAATATTTGATAAGTTTAGTTATGAAAAAACCCAAGTATCCATATAGAATAGCTATTCTTATGGCTATACTTACAATACCTCCGATTGGGGCAACACAATTAGGTTGGTATCTTTATGATCAGCAAACAGGATTTGATTATGGTATGATCATCGGAACATTTTCAGTTATATTAGCTGCTTGGTTAATGTATGAAAAAAATTGGAGAGAAGACGACGAGGATTAATTTATGGAAAAAATAATTTTTTTTGGTCTAGTTATCCCAATATTTGGTTTTGTACTTTATTTAGGGGTCAATGCAGTAATGAAGGGGACTGAGGCTAAAAATGCTCTTAAGGAGCAAGAAAACCTAAAAAATGATGAGAATGAAAATTTCTTTGATAACAAAAAAAATTTAAGTGAGGAAATTGACAAATTAAACAATCTTTTAAAAGATGGTGTTTTAACCCAAGAAGAATTTGAAAAAGCTAAAAAAAAATTATTAGATAATTAATTATAATTAAGTAATTTTTTTAACGATCCAAATTCACCAATCTTATAAATTATAACATCTTCTTTCTTAAAACCATATTTTTCTGCACTAGCTTTAAATCTTAAAGGTGGTTCCATTATTGGCTCCAGAGATAGAACGAAGGTTCCCCAATGCATTCCAATTACTTTTTTACTTTTTAAATTTTTAGCAATTTCCAAAGCCTCTTCTGGGTTAGTATGATAAACTGATTTATCTTTATAAGGCATTATTGGGTAAAAATTATAGGCTCCTATATTTATAAATGTTAGATCAATCGGACCATATTTATTACCTATATCTTTATAAATATCTCCAATTCCAGTATCACACATAAATAAAATTTTTTTCCTGTTATATTCAATTAAAAAATTTCCCCATAATGATTTGTTTGTATCTGTTAAACTCCTTTTAGACCAGTGAACAGCAGGTAAAAATGTAACTTTTAAATTGTCATTAATATTAACTTTATCATACCAATCCATTTCATTAACATCTTTATATCTTTTAAAATATTTACTTAATTTTAAGGGTAGTAAAACTTTTGCATTTTTATATGGAAATTTTCTAATCGTAGACATGTCCTGATGATCGTAATGATTGTGTGTTAATAAAAATAAATCTACTTTTGGAATTTCATTAAGTTTTAAGGCTGGTTCAGTAAATCTATCTGGTCCAAAAATTAATGGACCTGCATTTTTTGAGAATACTGGATCAGTAATAATTGTTGTTTCTCCAAGCTTTATTAAAAAAGTAGCATGACCTATCCAGGCTATATAATCATCATCTTGATATTTTTTTAGATCTAATAAAACTTTTTCTTTTTCTATAACATGCTCTTTAGGCACTCTCATATCAAGCTTCTTTTTTTCTTGATTAAATATTTTATAAGACCATTTTACATTTGGGTCTCTTTTTGGTGAGCCCTCCGGGTTTCTAAAGGTTCCGTCTGGTAAATGATGATAAGGTTTCTCCATTGCAATACTTAAACAATTATAAAAAAAAATTCCAATCAAAATTGACGAAATATAAATTAACTTTTTTCCATCAACCACAAACTATCTCCTGCTAAAAAATAAATTTTTCCATTATTTGGGTGTACCTGTATATCTCTTATCCTTCCAATCTTATTTTTAAAAATAATATCTTCTTTAACACTAGTTAAATCCTTGAATATTAATTTTCTTAAGGATTGATCTTTAAGCGATGTAATTAAAGCATGTCCATTCCACTCATTAAATTCATCGCCTTTGTAGATTGTTATAGCACTAGTTGCTATTGAAGGTACCCAATACTGAATTGCCTTTGTAAAACCTGGTTTCCATTTAGGACCAATTGGAATTCCAGAGTAATTTTTCCCTCCCCAACCTAATATTTTCCATCCATAATTCTCCCCTTTTTTTACCTCACCAAACCAGTCGCCACCTTTTGCCCCATGATTGCTCATATAAATTTTTTTATCAAATGGAGATAAAGTTAAACCTTGCGGATTTCTTATTCCAATTTGATAAATTTCTGGTAGCCAATTTGATTTACCATTAAATTTAGGATTGTCTTTTGGGATACTTCCATCAATATTTATTCTAATAATACTTCCAGGATGTTTTGTTGGATCTTGTGCAATCATACCTTGGCCTCTTTCACCCGCAGATGCAAAAAGATAATTATCTTTTATCACTAATCTAGATCCAAAATGATATCCAGAATCTATAGGCGGATTTGCTTGAAAAATATTTTCGAAGATTAAATCTTTTTTATCAAATTTTGCTCTAGCTATTGAAGTGCTTGTTTTCCAATTACCTCTATTTTCTGAATATGAGACATAAACAAAATTATCATTAATAAGAATATCTAAGAGACCACCTTGACCGTGTTCAATAAAGTTTAAATTATGATTTATTAGACTAATACTTTTATTTTTAATATCTACTAGTTTTATAAATCCACCTTTTTCTGTAATAAGTATATTATTCTCATCAATAAAAGTTGATCCCCACGGATCCTTTAAATCAACAATTTTTTTAAAATTAAAATTTTCTGTGTAAGCTATGTTTGGAATAAATAAGATTAATAATATGAAAATTATTTTCATACTATTAAAAAACTACTTCAAAACCTTCAAAATCTGGTGGACCTAAATACAAATTTCTGTGTTGTGCAGCATTTTTATGAGCTAGTCTAAAAGCTTCTGATTTAGTCCAATTTATAAAATCTTCTTTTGACTCCCATGTGCTATGAGATGAATAAAGGGAATAATCTTTGTTAGAATCCCCCTTGATTAAATTAAAATTTTTAAATCCCTTAACACCCTCAAGGTGTGTATCTCTATTTTTCCAGACATCTTCAAACTCTTTTTCTTTACCAATAAAAATTTTAAATCTATTCATTGCAATATACATAATTTTTTAAGATAATTTTGATCTCCCTCCATCAACGGCTATAATCTGACCTGTAACCCAAGAACTATCATCAGTAATTAAAAATTTTGCAAGTGAAGCCGAGTCTTTTCCTTCACCCAATCTTTTTAAAGGATGAGCTTTTGCTATTCCATCAGCTAATGCTTTATTTTTCAACATTGGTTCTGCAATTTTTGAATTAGTTAAACTTGGTGCAATACAATTAACTCTAATATTTGGAGCAAATTCAGCTGCTAATGAAACAGTTAATCCCTCAACAGCTGCTTTAGCTGAGGCAATTATTGCATGATTAGTAAATCCTCTTTGTGCAGCTACTGTGGAGAATAAAACTACTGAACCTTTATTTTTTTTTAAACTTTCTTGATAACCTTTAATAACTTCAACCCCAGAATAGAGATTTAATTTCATACATTTATTGAAATCATTTTCATTGACCATTCTCAAAGGTTTTAAGTCTATTGAACCAACGCAATAAGCAACACCTTTTATATCTGAAATATCATTTTTAACCTTCTCTATAAATCCGTCTTCTAAAACATCGGCAATAGTAAAAGTACAACCAAGTTTTTCAGAAATACTTTTTAATTCATTTTCACTTCTTCCGACTAAATGAACAGAATTTCCTGAGTTTACTAATTGTTCAGCTAAGCTTGATCCGATTGAACCTGTCGCACCAAAAATAAGATATTTTTCTGACATAAAAAATTTTATTCGTTATATTTAACTATGAAGTTATTTTTTATACTGGGTAACCAATTATTTCCATCAAAATACTTGAACCGCTTCAAAAAAGACCACCTATTTTTTATGGCTGAAGATTACCAATTATGCACTTATGAAAAACATCATAAACAAAAAATACTTCTTTTCTTATCATCAATGCGCTCATATGCAGATAGTCTTAAAAGAGAAAAATTTAAATTAGAGTATATTAAAATTGAGGATAAAGCATTTAAGGATGATTATTTAAAAAAGTTAAAAAAAGTAATTAGTTCAAAAAAAATAGAAGAGGTTTCAAGTTTTGAAGTTGAAGATAAATTTTTTGAAAAAAAAATAGATCAATTTCTTAAAAAAGAAAAAATAAAATGGAATGTTATACAAAGTCCAATGTTTTTAAATTCAAGAGAGGAATTTAAACAATATTTATCCAAATCAAAAAAACCCTTCATGGCAACTTTTTATAAAGATGTCAGAAAAAAATCAGGAATATTGATGGGTTCAGATGGAAATCCGATTGGAGGTAAGTGGAGCTTTGATGAAGATAATAGAAATAAATTGCCAAAAAATATTTTAATTCCAAAATTTCCAAAAATAAATGAAACTGATCATACTAAAAAGTTAAAACCAATTATTGAAAAATTATTCAAAGATCATCCAGGCAAAACTGATAATTTTTGGTTCGCTACTAAATATGAAGATGTCATCAAGATTTTGAATTTTTTTATCAAAGAGAAATCAAATTTATTTGGAGATTATGAGGATGCTGTTGATCAAAAAGATAATGTTTTATTTCACAGTGCACTAAGTCCGTACATTAACTTAGGTTTAATCACACCAGAATTTATTATTAAAAAAGTTTTAGAATTCCACAAAAGTAAAAAAATAAGATTAAATTCATTAGAAGGTTACTTACGTCAGGTAATTGGTTGGAGAGAATTTATGAGAGGAATTTATCAAAGTTACTCAAATGAAATGGAAGCTGGAAACTTTTTTAAACAAAATAGAAAAATGAAAAAATCTTGGTACGATGGTACAACAGGATTACCTCCACTTGATTATGCAATTAAGAATGCTTTAAACCATGGTTGGTCTCATCATATTGAAAGGTTAATGATTTTATCTAACATTATGAATCTTTGCGAAATAAAACCAATTATAGTTTACAAATGGTTTATGGAGATGTTTGTAGATTCTTCAGATTGGGTAATGGTACCTAATGTTTATGGAATGGGATTGTTTAGTGATGGAGGAATATTTGCCACCAAACCTTATATTTGTGGATCAAGTTATTTTATGAAAATGATGGATTTTAAAAAAGGTGAGTGGTGCAACACAATGGATGGACTTTACTGGAGATTTATCGATCGTAACAGAAAATTTTTTTTGAAAAATCCAAGACTTTCTATGATGGTAAGAATTTTTGATAAAATGAAAAATGACAGAAAAAAATTGATTTTGTTAGCTGCTGACAAATTTATTAAACAAAATACAGTCTAGTGAAAAAAGAAAATTTTCCTTCAAAAATTTGTCCTGTTTGTAAAAGACCTTTTGTTTGGCGTAAGAAATGGAGATTAAATTGGGAAAGAGTAAAATATTGTTCTAAGAAGTGTTCTAAGCTAAGCTAAGATTATTGAACATAATAATTTTACAACATATCAAAATTGAGGATCCTGGCTACATAAAAGACCTGATGTTAGCTGATGGATTAAATCTAACTACAATTGAGCTAGATGAAGGTGAAAAAATTCCAAATGATATAAGTAAATTTGATGGAATGTTTTGTATGGGTGGGCCAATGGACACTTATATGGAAAAAGAATATCCTTGGTTAATTGAAGAAAAAAAAAGAATTAAAGAGTTTGTAGTTGATCTAAAAAAACCTTATTTAGGTTTTTGTCTAGGTTGTCAACTATTAGGTGAAGTAGTTGGAGGTCAAGTTGTAAAGTCTAATCCAGCTGAAATTGGCATGATGGATATCAATTTTACCAAAGAAAAGAATCAAGATAATTTATTTTCTAAATTTCCCGATAAAATTAAAAGCTTGCAATGGCATTCTTATGAGGTTCAAGAAATAGAGAATAATAAAGATGTTACTTTGTTAGCTTCATCACCAGTTACTAAATATCAAATTTTTAAATATCAAAATCATGCCTACGGCATTCAATTTCATATTGAAATAAAGGACACTACAGTTAACGAGTGGGGATGTGTACCAGAATATAAAAAAGCTTTAGAAGACCAATTAGGTGATGGAGCATTACAAAAATTTGATCAATCTGCAAAAGAAAATATGACAGATATG
>CABXTO010000011.1 GCA_902515195.1 uncultured Pelagibacteraceae bacterium | reverse complement strand
GCAATGGGAGGTGAAAGACCTCATTATGGTAAAGATTATATTATTCCATCAACATTTGATCCAAGATTAATTAGAGTAATTCCTTCGGCTGTAGCTAAAGCTGCAATAGATACTGGTGTAGCAAGGATAAAAATTAAGGATTTTGATTTATATAAGGATCAACTAAAACAAAGATTAGACCCAACTGTAACAATTATGCAAGGTGTACATAGTTATATTAAGAAAAAACAAAAAAAAGTAGTATTCGCAGACGGTGAAGATGAAAATACGCTTAAAGCAGCAATAGCTTTTAAAAATTCAAAATTAGGAATACCTATCTTGGTTGGAAAAGAGGAATTAATTAAAAATCAAATTAAAAATATTGGTTATAATGAAAATTTCGATATCGAAATAGTTAATTCGAAAGATACATCAAAAAGAGAAAGATATAAAAAATATTTATTTAGAAAACTTCAAAGACAAAAAGGTATGTTGGAATGGGATTGTGATAGAATCATTAGAAATGATAGAGTGATTTGGTCCTCTTGTATGGTTGCATGTGGTGATGCGGATGCGATGGTTACAGGAAATACAAGAAGATATTCTGCATCTCTTGAAAAAATAACCCAAGTAGTCGAACCAAGAACTGGAGAAATAATGTTTGGTCTGAATTTAATTGTTAATAGAGGTAAAACTATTTTTATTTGTGATACGTCTGTAATCGAATATCCAGACTCAAAACAATTGGCAGAAATGGCAAAATCAGCGGCAAGAGTTGTAAGACTTTTTGGTTTTGACCCTAAGATTGCTTTTTTATCTCACTCGACCTTTGGTCAACCAGCAACAGATAGAACAAAAAGACTTAGTGATGCAGTAAAATTGTTAAAAAAAGAAAAAGTTAATTTTAAATTTGATGGAGAAATGCAACCAGATGTAGCTTTAGAGGAAATTTATAAAGAGCTTTATCCATTTTCTGAGATTGTTGGAAACTCAAATGTTCTGATAATGCCGAGTCAACATAGTGCTGCGATATCATATAAAATGATTAAGTCTATGAGTAGAGCAAAAGTAATAGGTCCATTATTAATTGGCTTGGGGTTACCAATTGAAATTGCTCCTTTGCGAACTTCTACATCTGAAATTTTAAATTTAGCCTCAATCGCAGCTTATTCAGCTGATGTTATAGATTATAAAATAAATTAATTTTTTTGAATTCTAAGGTTATCAACAAGTAATATACTAGCGATAACATCTTTAACATCTGTAATTTGTTTAGCTTCTCTAATAACTTCATCTTTTTCATTAGAAGTAATTGCAATACCATAAATATAAATTTTTTCTTTGTAAGTATCTATTTGGTAATTAGTAGCCTTAATACTTTTATTTAAAATTAGCGCTGCTCTTAATTGTGATGTTATCAAAATATCTTTAGCTGATTGTTTAAAATTGAATTTATCTTTGATCTTTATATCATTTCTTACTGACCTAACACCTTCAGTTTCCCAACCCATTTTAGTTAATTTTAGTTTTTCTTCTGGATTTTCAACTTTTCCCGTTAGAAAAATCCTACCATCCAAAACTTTCGATTTTACATTAAATAAATATTTTTTATCTAATAAAACCATGCGTGTTGACAGACTTTTTTGCATAATTGAGTCATCAATTTGTGTTCCAACAGATCTAGGATCTAATGCAACACTTACCCCGGTGCCAAAAATACCACTTGAAGATACACCAGCGCACCCTGATAAAATTAATATTAATGTTAAATAAAGTATAAATTTATTTTTCATTTTTTAATTTAACACAATAATTATAAATTTCTTTTTTAGAAACTTTTTTACCTTGATTGATTATATTTGATATTTCTTTAATTGATAACTTTTTTATCATTTTTCCTATTAATATTTTATCTGATTCATCCAAATTTAGGGAAACTTTTTTTTTAACTAAATTCTCAGAAACAACTATAGTAATTTCTCCTTTTGACTCAAATTTAAGTGTATCAAGAAAATCAACCTCGGTTCTTAAAAACTCTTCAAAATACTTTGTCATTTCTCTACATATTAAAATCTTTCGTCCAGAAAAATTTTTTTTTAAATATGGAATTATACGATTGACCTTTTTTGGAGATACAAAAAATACTATCGATGAATTTAATTTTGATAATTTTTCAAGGTCTTCCACAAGAATTTTTTTTTTTTCTGGAAAAAAACCATAAAAAAAAAATTTATCAGAAAATCCACTTACAGATACTGCTGATATAACTGATGACGGACCAGGTATAGGAATAATATCAATATTATTTTTTATACATTCATTGACTAATATAAATCCTGGATCTGATATATTTGGTGTTCCAGCATCTGAAATTAAAGAAATAATTGAACCAGCTTTCAATAATTCAATAATCCTAAATAAATTTTTCTTCTCATTAAATTTATGATTAGAAATTAATTTAGAATTAATGTCATATTTTTTTAATAAAATTTTTGAATTTCTTGTATCTTCACATAGTATATAATCTGAATTTTTAAGAGTGTTTACTGCTCTAAAAGTAATATCTTCTAAATTTCCTATTGGTGTTGATACTAAATATAGGCCTTTTTTAAAATCTTTGTTGTATGACTCTGAATTTCTAACCATAATTTTAAATAAAATAATATAATATCATGAAAAATGTATAAATTTTTAAAAATTCTAATCTTAATAATTTTTTATTTCTTTTTACATAATACTTTTGTGTTTTCTTTAGAAGAAAAAATCAAAATTGGTCTACTTGTTCCACTCTCAGGTGATGATAAAGAGATAGGTAAACAAATTATTAAATCAACAAGAATTGCCTTAAAAGATATAAACTCAAATAAAATAGAAATTTACCCAAGAGATACTGCATCAGATCCAAATAAAACTTTACAGTCAGCAATAAATCTCAAAGAGATGGGAGTACAAATTGTTATTGGTCCTGTATTTTATCAAAATCTCAATTATCTAGAAGAAATAAAAGATATAATTTTTGTCTCTTTAACAAATCAAACTTTAAATTTACCAGATAATATTATTAGTGGAGGTATTAATGCTACATCTCAATTAAATACTATTAAGAAATTTCTTGAACTAAATGAATTTAATAAAACAATATTTCTAACACCTAATCTCAATTATGAGGATGAAGTAAAGATGGCAATAAAAAAATCAAAAATAAAAATATATAAACATTATGTATATGATACTGAACCAACAAAACTTACAGCACAAATTGAAAAAATTACAAATTATAAAATTAGAAAACAAAACTTATTAGATGAAATCAAGCGAGTTGAAAATTCTGAATTAATAGATAAAGAAAAACAGCTTGAAAAACTAGAAAAAAAATACACTATTGGAAATGTAAATTTTGACTCCATTATTGTTTCGGATTTTGATGAAAGTTTAAAAAGTGTAATTACTTCTCTTTTGTATACTGATGTATCGCCTAAAAATAAATCTATCATAACATTTAATCAATGGTTTGATGAGAGTTTAATGAGAGAAAAAACTATGCAACCAATTTATTATCCCTCTATTAATAAAAAAAATTTAGATAAGTTTAAAAAAAAATTTTATGCCGAATTTAATGAATATCCAAATTATCTTTCATTGTTAAGTTATGATCTTGTAGGGCTAATATACTACCTATCATTTAACAGTAAATTTGATGATATTGGTAAACTTTTTAGAAAAAAGAATTCGTTTAAAGGAAAAATAGGAATTTTTGATATTAAAGATAATAAAATTAATCATAGATTAAATCTTTATCAAATTAAAGACGGAAAACTTAAAGAAATTTTTTAATTTTTTTAAAAGCTTTAAATCTGTGGTCTAATTTATATTTTTTGGATAATTTCATTTCTCCAAACGTTTCTTTATATTTATTTGGAATAAAAATTGGATCATATCCAAAACCATTTTTTCCTCTTGGTATCGGTGAAATCCTTCCATCTACTTTTCCTTCTACACATGCTATTTTTCTATCTAAATAACTAATTGAGAGAGCACAAATAAATTGAGCTTTTATTTTTTTTATCTTCCAATCTTTATCTTTTTTATTTAGCTCTCTAAAAACTCTTTTTATAGCTTTTTTAAAATTTGATTTTTTACCACCCCACCTAGCTGAATATATTCCTGGTTTTTTTTTTAGAATATCAATCTGTAAACCTGAGTCATCAGCTAAACAAATCTGGTTTGTTTTTTTAGAAAAATATCTTGATTTAATCAAAGAATTTTCCTTAAAAGTTTTACCATTTTCCCTTGGACTAATGATATTAAATTGATTAGTTGAGAGAGTTTTTATATTTTTCGGAAGCAAATTCTTTATTTCCTTTAGTTTTCCCTGGTTATTTGTGCCTATAAGTAAAGTTTTAATTTTTTTATTTAACATCTAGAAATTTTTAATTTTCGTACCATATAACACTTATGGAAAAAGAAGAAAACTTAAATACTGAGAACAAAATATCTTCCGAAGAAAAGAATGAAAAGTATGAAGAAGAGAATAGTGCAAAAATTCCAGATGATAAAAAAAATCAAGAGGAAAAAGTTGTAGATAAAACCCCAGAAGAAAAAATTGCTGATCTTGAAGACAAAGTTGCAAGAACATTTGCCGAAATGGAAAATCAAAGAAGAAGGTTTGAAAAAGAAAGAGAAGAAGCTTATGAGTATGGAGGATTTGCTTTCGCTAAAGAGGCACTTAACTTAATAGATAATCTAGAGAGGTCAAAAAAAACACTTGAAAATGATCAAACCTTAAAAAACACCGATGCTCTAAAAAAAACGTTAGAACATTTTGATATAATTAATAAAGACTTGTTATCTATTTTTGCGAAAAATAATATTAAACCAATTGAAAGTCTTGATAAAAAGTTAGATCCAAATCTACATCAAGCTATGATGGAAATAGAGAATGACCAAAAAGAACCTGGAACGATTATTCAGGAAATACAAAAAGGATTCACTATCAGAGATAGACTGTTAAGACCTTCTTTAGTTGGGGTATCAAAGAAGTCAGAAAATAATGATAAAAAAGTCGAGGAAAATAAAGAAAATTTAGAGAAAAAATAATACTTATGCCAACTTGTAGAATTAAATTTAACCACTATATGAGACTTCATAAGGAATTATTATGAGTAAAATTATTGGAATAGATTTAGGAACTACTAATTCTTGTGTTGCAATTATGGAGGGTAGTCAAGCCAAAGTATTGGAAAATGCTGAAGGGGCAAGAACCACACCTTCTGTTGTAGCCTTCACAGATGATAGTGAAAAATTAATCGGCCAGCCTGCAAAAAGACAAGCCGTAACTAATCCTGAAAATACTATTTTTGCTGTAAAAAGATTAATTGGTAGAAACTTTAATGACCCAACCGTTAAAAAGGATATAGAAGCGGCTCCTTTTAAGATTGTCAATTCTGAAAAAGGTGATGCTTGGATTGAGTCTAAAGGCCAAAAATATTCTCCATCACAAATTTCAGCATTTATTCTTCAAAAAATGAAAGAGACAGCTGAAAAATATTTAGGTCAGGCAGTAACAAAAGCTGTTATAACAGTTCCAGCTTATTTTAATGATGCTCAAAGACAAGCAACTAAAGACGCTGGAAAAATTGCAGGCCTAGAGGTTCTTAGAATTATAAATGAACCAACTGCTGCATCACTAGCATACGGCCTTGACAAAAAACAAAATAAAAAAATTGCTGTATATGATTTAGGTGGTGGAACTTTTGATGTTTCAATTCTTGAGTTAGGTGATGGTGTTTTTGAGGTTAAGTCTACTAATGGAGACACTTTTCTCGGAGGAGAAGATTTCGATAATTCAATAGTAGAATATTTAATTGGAGAATTTAAAAAAGATAGTGGTATTGACTTAAAATCAGATAAGTTAGCACTTCAAAGACTTAAGGAAGCTGCGGAAAAAGCAAAAATTGAATTATCTGCTGCAGAACAAACTGATATTAACTTACCTTTTATAACGGCTGACAAGACAGGTCCTAAACATATCAATTTAAAAATGACAAGAGCAAAACTCGAGGCATTAGTAGAGGATTTAATTGCTAGAACAATTCCACCTTGTAAGACCGCGTTAAAAGATGCTGGTATTTCAGCAAATGATATTGATGAAATAGTCATGGTAGGTGGTATGACTAGAATGCCTAAAGTAATAAGTGAAGTTAAAAATTTTTTTGGTAAAGAGCCAAATAAAAGTGTTAATCCTGATGAAGTTGTTGCAATGGGGGCTGCTATCCAAGCAGGTGTATTGCAAGGTGACGTAAAAGATGTTCTTTTATTAGATGTAACACCATTATCTTTGGGAATTGAAACACTTGGGGGTGTTTCTACTAAATTAATTGAAAAAAACACAACTATACCCACAAAGAAAAGCCAAGTATTTTCTACAGCTGAAGATAATCAGCCTGCAGTTTCAATTAGAGTTCTTCAAGGTGAAAGAGAGATGGCCACAGATAATAAATTATTAGGAAATTTTGAGTTAGTAGGCATAGCTCCAGCCCCAAGAGGAGTTCCTCAAATTGAAGTTACCTTTGATATTGATGCTAATGGAATCGTTAATGTATCTGCAAAAGACAAGGGGACTGGTAAAGAACAAAAAATTCAAATCCAAGCTTCAGGAGGTTTAAGTGATGAAGAAATAGAAAAAATGGTAAAAGATGCAGAAGCAAATAAAGAAGCAGATAAAAAGAAAAGAGAGTCTGTCGATGTTAGAAATCAAGCTGATACATTAATTCATTCGACTGAAAAAAATTTAAAAGAACATGGTTCAAAAGTTTCTGATGATGAAAAAAAAGCAATCGAGGATGGATCAAGCTTACTAAAAGAAGCTTTAAAAAATGATGATATTGAAGATATAAAGAAAAAAACTGAAGCATTAGTTCAAGCTTCAATGAAACTTGGAGAGGCAATTTATAAATCACAACAAAATGCGAAACCAGAGTCTAACAAAGATGATGGAAATGATGAAAAGGGAAAAAAAGACGATAATGTTGTTGATGCGGATTTTGAAGAGGTAAAAGACGAAAATAAAGAAAAAAGCGCTTAACTGACATCTATTTGTCCAGGTTATATAAATGGCTAAAAGAGATTATTATGATGTCTTGGGTGTAAATAAAAGTGCAAGTCCAGAAGAATTAAAATCAGCGTATAGAAAACTAGCAGTCAAATATCATCCTGATAAAAATCCCAACGATAAGGCAGCTGAGGATAAATTTAAAGAAGCCAGCGAGGCATACGGTGTTCTTTCGGACAAGTCAAAAAAAGAAAACTATGACAACTTCGGTCATGCTGCATTTGAAAATGGTGGTGGTAATCAGGGAGGTTTTGGGGGATTTGGTGGTTTTAGTGGTTCCGATTTTTCAGATATCTTTGAAGATTTCTTTGGAGACTTTGGTGGAGGCAGACGAAGCTCAAGAGGAAGAGCTTCCAATAATCGTGGATCAGACTTAAGATATGATTTATCAATAACGTTAGAGGAAGCTTATTCAGGAAAAAAACAAAATATACAATTCTCCACGTCAGAAAAATGTAATAATTGTAAAGGAAATGGATCAAAACCAGGAACAAAACCTGATAGATGTACTTACTGTGGTGGAAATGGAAGGGTAAGATCAAATCAAGGTTTTTTTACTGTACAACAAACTTGTCCTCAATGTGCTGGGAGTGGGGAAGAAATAACAAGTCCATGTTCAGATTGTAATGGCCAAGGAAACAAACAAACTACAAAAAAAATAGCAGTAACAATACCCAAAGGTGTAGATGATGGAACTAGAATAAGACTAGCAGGAAAAGGAGAAGCAGGGGTAAGAGGTGGTGTTACAGGTGATTTATATATATTTGTTAACGTTAAATCTCATGATCTTTTTAAGAGATCTGACGTAAACTTATTTTTTGAATTTCCCATATCAATCGCTGATGCTGCGCTAGGTACAACGATAGAAATACCCACTATTGATGGAAAAAAAGCTAAAATAAAAATCCCAGATGGAACTCAAGATGGTAAACAATTTAGATTAAAAGGAAAAGGCATGCCTTTTATGAGAAGAGGAGATTTTGGAGATTTATATGTTCAAGTAAAAACTGAAGTTCCAGTTTTTTTAAATAAGGAACAAAAAGAATTATTAGAAAAATTTAGGAAAATAGAGAATGAAAAATCAAATCCTAGTATCAAAAAATTTTTTCAAAAAGCAAAAGATTTTTGGAAAAGCTAATTAATGGAATTAGAGCAATTAATTCCAGCAGTTTTTTTAATAGCAGTTTTATTTTTTGTACTTCCTAGTTTTTTAAGATCAAACTCAAGATTATCACAATTTTTTAAAAATTTATTCATTTGGTCTATAATTGTTGGATTTGTTGTGGTAACTTTCTTATTAATTTTTAAATGAAAAAAATTAATTTAGCTATCACAGGATGTATGGGTCGTATGGGCCAACAGATAATTAAATCTGTAAAGTTAAATAGAAATTTTAAAATAGTCTCACTCACAGAAAATAAAAGGATAAACAAAAAAATAAATGGTATTAAGTTAACTGTAAATAATGAAGATGCATTTAAAAAAACAGATATAATAATAGATTTTACAGTCCCAAAATGTACTTTTGAAATATTAGAAATAGCATCAAAATTAAAAAAAAAGGTTGTTATAGGAACAACTGGATTTTCAAAAAATGAAGAAAAATTAGTTGAAAAATTTTCTAAGAGAATACCGATTTTAAAGGCTGGAAATATGAGTCTTGGTATAAATCTTTTAATGTATTTAACTGAAATTGCATCAAACTCGTTAGGGGAAAAATTTTTAAGCAAGGTTAATGAGATTCACCACAAACATAAAAAAGATTACCCCTCAGGCACAGCTTTGATGTTAGGTAAAGGAATTGCTGTAGGACGGAATAAAGATTTTTACAGTTTATTAGGGAAAAAATATTTAAATAAAAAAACTTTTCCCTATGGAAAAAAAATAAATTTTAATTCATTTAGGAGAGGTAAAATTATTGGAGAACATGAGGTCAAGTTCTCTAGTGGTAAAGAAATTATAACTTTAAATCACGAAGCTTTCGACAGAACTCTCTATTCTGAAGGAGCACTATCCGCAGCAAAATGGTTAATAAAGAAAAAACCTGGCCTTTATTCAATGAGAGACATGATGAATTTCAAATAATGAATGAAATTCAAAGAGCTAAAATAATCTTAAAAATCTTAAATAAAACATATCCTAAAATAACAGTTCCTCTTAATAGCAGGAATACTTTTACATTATTAATTTCTGTTCTTCTCTCAGCTCAGTGTACTGATTTAAATGTAAATAATGTAACAAAAAATATTTATCCAAAATATTATAAGCCTATTCATTTTGTAAAATTGGGAAGAAAAAAAATCGAAAAACTAATACAAAAAATAGGTATTTTTAGAATAAAAGCTAAAAGTATTTATAATTTATCAAAGTTGTTAATTGAAAAATATAATAGTAAAGTTCCAAAGACATTTGAGGACCTAGAAAAATTACCTGGTGTTGGACATAAAACAGCCAGTGTTGTTATGTCTCAAGGATTTGGATATCCTGCATTTCCAGTTGATACTCATATTCATAGACTGGCACAAAGATGGGGATTAACTAATGGTAAAAATGTTACACAAACTGAAAATGATTTAAAAAAGCTATTTCCAAAAAAAAACTGGAATAAACTCCATCTACAAATAATTTATTATGGGCGAGAATATTGTAAGGCTAGAGAATGTTATGGATTAACTTGTAAAATTTGTACTACTTGTTATCCTAAAAGAGTAAAACCAGTTAAGACCAAAAAAGCATAAGATGAAAATTTTAGGAATTGGGAATGCAATTATAGATGTGATCTGCAAAGTAGATGACAAGTTTATTTCTGAAAATAATTTAACAAAAGGTAACATGAAACTCACATTTGACGAGAATGAGTTTAAAGGAGTGTTGTCTAATTTAAAAATTGAAAAAACGATTTCTGGTGGTTCTGTTGCTAATTCAATTGTTGGATTATCACAATTAGGGAATGAAGTTGGATTTATTGGTAAGATTTCAGACGACATTTTTGGTCAAAAATATGAAGCTGGTCTTAAAACAGAGAAAGTAAAATATATTTATACAAAAAAAAAGGAATCTCTCCCTACAGGAACCTGTTTAATTCTAATAACACCAGACTCTGAAAGAACAATGTTTACATTTTTAGGTACTGCAGGAAAAATAAATGATGACGATGTGAACGCAAGTGCCATAAAAAATAGTGAAATGACCTTTTTAGAAGGATACTTGTGGGACGAGGGTGAACCAAAAAAAGCTTTTGATAAAGCTATAAAAAGTTCAAATAAAATTGCAATGACTTTATCTGATAAATTTTGTGTAGATCGTCATAAAAGGCATTTTTTAGAATTGGTAAAGAACAAATTAGACATTACGTTTTCAAATGAAGAAGAAATTATGTCTTTAATCAATGCTAAAAATTTTAATGAAGTTATTACATTTGCGAAAGAAATTAATAAACTTCTTGTTATTACTAGAGGTGAAAAAGGAGCTGTTTCGATTAATGGGAAAAATGTTGAAGAAATTGAAGCAAAAAAAAATTTAAAAGTGATTGATTTAACTGGAGCTGGAGATCTTTTTGCAGCAGGTTTTCTTCATGGATATATAAATAATTTTTCTTTAAAAGATTGTTTAGGTAAAGGCACAGAATTATCTTCAAAAATTATTCAGCAGATAGGTGCTAGATTTTAATTTTTTTTCTTTTAAAACTTCCTTTTCCTTTTTTGGGCTTCACAATTTTAGGTTTATACCTTTTATTGAATAAATTTTTTGCGACTGGGTTTTTTTTCAATTTATTGAATATCCGTTTTTTTCACTTATTATAAAATTCTCATCCTTAAATATATCATTCATTTTTTTTCTGAGTCTATAAATATGTGTTTCGACTGTATGCGTCTCTAGATCAGACACATAACTCCAAACAACATTCTGTAATTCTTGAATTGTAACATTTTTTTTAGATTTAATGTAAAGAATTACCTCTGCTTCTCTTTCGGTGAGACTTAATTTTTTATGCTCATTACTAATTTCTCTAGAATTCATATTAAGTTTATACTTTCCAATTTTTATTTCTGATTGATTTGCATACTTATTCTTTAAGAAATTAATATTTATAAATTCGACAAATTTTTTTATTTTTATTGGTTTACTATCTATAATTATACAATTTACAACTTCATCACTTTTTTTTGAGGAAACAAAAAGATAATTATCATTAATATTAAATTTGAGTTTTGAAATATTAGTTTTATTTGCATTTAATATTTGAAAATTTAGAAATTCTTCTATTTCAGTTAAAATCTCGTATAAAATTGAATTTTCGTATATAATTAAAATTTTAGAATTCATATAATAAGAAAATATGCGAATTATTCTCAAAAATAAAGAAACACTTTTATATGATGATTTTACATTTAAGTGTTGTGTGGGAAAAAAAGGTCTTACTAAAAAAAAAATTGAGGGAGATCAAAAAACACCTAGAGGTACTTTTTCATTAGGGCCATTATATTATAGACCAGAAAGAAATAGTGAAATTCTTACTAAATTAAAAAAAATTGAAATAAAAAAAGATATGGGTTGGTGTGATGATGTTAAAAGTTCATTCTATAATAAACTTATAAATATTAAACAAAAAGTTAGGCATGAAAAATTATACAGAAACAGTAATCACTACGATTTATTAATACCCATAAATTATAATTGTCATAATACAAAACAAAATAAAGGAAGTGCTATATTTTTACATTTAACAAGAAATTTTAAAAAAACTCTTGGATGTATAGCAATAAAAAAAAAGGATATGTTAATATTATTAAAATTAATTAACAAAAAAACAAAAATAAAAATTTGCTAACTTCTTGCGCCAAATATTTTAGAACCTACCCTTATAAAGGTAGACTCATAATTAATTGCTAACAAATAATCAGCGGACATACCCATACTTAAATCAGTAAAATTAAAATCATTTTTTAATTTTTTCATCAAAGCAAAGTATTTTTCAGTATTATCGTCATTTGGCGGAATACACATTAGTCCAATAATATTTAAATCAAGTGTAGATCTACAAATTTTTAAAAAATCTCCCAAATCATTTATATCAATACCACTTTTTTGATTTTCATTTCCTATGTTAATCTGAATAAAGATTTTTGGGTAAAAACTAATTTTTTTTTGAAAGGCTGAAATTTTTTCTGCCAGTTTGAGATTATCTAACGAATGAATATAATCAAATAATGGTAAGGCATACTTAACTTTATTAGTTTGGAGTTTTCCAACAAAATGTAATTTAACATTTTTATTTTCTTTTTTCATTTCTGGCCATTTTTCCAAAGCTTCCTGAATTTTATTTTCTCCAAAGTGGAGATGACCATGATTTATTAAGGGTTTAATCTTTGATACTGAAAAAGTTTTTGAAACTGCTATAATTTCTGCATCAGAATTGTTTAATTCTACTTCATTCTTTATTAAATTTAGATTATTTATTAATGAATGTTCCATAAACATAATATTTACTATTTTATTGATAAATTTGATAGTAAAGAAATTCTTGGTTTAGACAAAAAAATTAATCTTATATTTAGGAACTATAAATTATTGAATGAAGAAAAAATTATTAGAGATTTAAGTCTTTTTTGTAAAAAAAATAATCGTAAACTATTTATTTCAAATAATATTAAACTTGCGAAAAAATACCAATTAGATGGTCTTTATTTACCCTCATTTAATAAATTAACTAGTTACAAGAATCTTAATTTAAGAAAAAGGTTTAAGTTTATAGGGTCAGCACATAATGAACGAGAAATAATAGTTAAAAAAAATCAAAATTGTGAAGAAATATTTATTTCATCTATATTTAAAACAACAAAAAATAAAAAATTTTTAGGTATTTGTAAATTCAATAAAATTAATCTTTCTAATCAAAAAAAAATTATTGCACTAGGTGGTATAAATAAGAGAAATTTTAAAAAAATTAATCTTACTAATTCAAAAGGATTTGCGTCGATAAGTTGGATAAAAAAAAACCGGCCTAAAAATTTAGGCCGGTTTTTAAAATAATATTCTAACTTAAATTAGAATGCGAAAGAAACTGAAAGTTCTGTTTCTTCGTAAGTGTTACCTGTGATACCACCTGCATTACTAGTTTCAGCCAAAGCACCTGCAAGAGTCATTGCACCCATTGTGTAAGAAATTTGGACTGAGTCCAAGCTTTTCTCAACTGGAGATGCAGTAGCTGCAGTAGCTTTAGGAGCCATTTTTGACTCACCATATGATACAGATATATCACCTGCTGTGTAAGCAATACCCATAGCTTCGAAGTAGTTATCTTGACCATCGTTAGCTGAGTCTTGGTGTGCTTCTTGGTAACCAACTGAAATTGGTCCAGTAGCAAACTTAGCATAAACAGTAACGTTTTCTTCGTCAGTACCTGTTGAATCAGTAGCATTATCGATAGTTTCAACACCACCACCAACTGTTAAACCACTTTCGTGTGCAAGTGAAGCTGTGTAAGCTATACCACTAACACTTGTAGTAGTTACACCACCAGCTGTTGGAGCACTTTCGTCTGCGTTCGGGTCTATAGTAACAGCTGCGTTAACAGTTACACCCATCATTTCTTGAGCTGGGATTCTGTAGTCGATAGAACCATTAGTTGTAGAAGCTCCGAAGAATGATCCGTTATCAGTTGTTAGAGCCAAACCATCCCAAGTTTCGTTGTAAGCTGCAGGCATTACATCGTCAATACCGTTAGCTGCAGAACCTGAAATGTTGTTAATTGCAAGAGTACCCATTGAACCCATTCCAATTGTAACTTGTGAAGATGAGTTTGCAACAGTACCGTGCGTATCTAAAGATTGGAAAAAAGTTACTGTAAAACCGTTGTCCAATTCACCAGATCCAGTGAAGGCTAAGTCAGTGTCAACACCGATACCTTTACCATTTATACTTTGCGCTGAAGCTGGAGCGTCAACTGATGAATATTTAATTATTGCATCACCTGACATGCTATATTCAGCTGCATTTGCAGCAGTCATAGCTAGAGAACCTGCAAGTGCAGATAATCCGATTTTTTTAAAGTTATTCATATATCTCCTTTTTTTTGAATTTATGAATACGCTTAATTACTATCTGTCATGCTCTTTTTCATCGAAAAATAGACAAAAATTGTATATTTCCTTCAAGTGTTGTATTTTTACAACAAAATTATCTTTTGAAATCGCCATATATTCCGATAAACCATCTTCTTATAAGTTATGCGCGATAAATTATTATTGATGAAAAAAATACTGTTTATAAGCACTTTAGTGATCTTTTTACACTCTTGTGGTGGATTTTTAAAACCCGATTGGTCTAAAACTGCTGAACCTGATGGGAAAAAAAGAGCTCAACAGAATGTTAGAGAAGGGAAAGGGTTTAATTTTGGCTTTGGTACAGGCACCAAAGAGACAAATTTTACGTTCGCATCATCAAATCCTTTGTGGAGAGCATCTCTTGATATAATTGATTTTATGAGTCTATCTAGTGTTGATTATGCTGGTGGCCTAATTATTACAGATTGGTACAGCGAAGGTAATCCTGATGAATCTATAAAAATTGTAATTAAATTTTTATCGAATGAAATTAGAGCTGATGGATTAAATATAGATATAAGAAAAAAAAGTTGCAACGACAATAAATGTATTGTTAAAAGAATTGAAAGCGATCTAAACGCTGAAATTAAAAACAAAATATTGAAAAAAGCTGCAATATATCACAAAGAACAAAAAGAAAGAAAAGCTAAAAGTAGACCAAAAAAAGTTTTTAAAGGCGATAACGAACAATTTTAAATCTTTCTAAGATTTATGGAAAAATATAATTTCAAAATTGTAGAAGATAAGTGGCAGAAACATTGGAAAGAATCAAAAACTTTTAAATCTGAAATAAATTTAAAAAAAAAAAAATTTTATTGTCTTGAAATGTTCCCATATCCATCTGGAAAAATTCATATGGGTCATGTAAGAAATTATGTGCTTGGGGATGTTCTATCTAGATACAAAAAACAAAATAATTTTAACGTTCTACATCCTATGGGATGGGACTCATTCGGTATGCCTGCTGAAAATGCAGCAAAACAAAATAATCTAGACCCTAAATCTTGGACAGAAAAAAATATTTCTAATATGAAATCACAGTTAAAAAAACTAGGTTTATCCATAGATTGGGATAGAGAAATTTCGACATGTTCTCCAGATTATTATAAACATCAACAAAAATTTTTTTTAGAACTTTTCGAAAAAGGACTAGTTTACAGAAAAGAAAATTATGTCAATTGGGACCCAGTTGACAAAACTGTTTTAGCAAACGAACAAGTCATAAATGGAAAAGGTTGGAGATCGGGTGCAACCGTAGAAAGGAAAAAACTGAATCAGTGGTTTTTTAATATAAACAAATTTTCAAATGATCTATTAAGTAGTCTAGAAGAATTAGATAATTGGCCGCTCAAAGTTAAGACAATGCAAAAAAATTGGATCGGGAAATCTTTTGGTTGTGAGCTTAGTTTCAAAATTAAAGGAAATCCCAATATAAAAGAAATTAAGTGTTTTACTACAAGACCTGACACTTTATTTGGAATTTCATTTTTAGCTGTATCAGTAGACCACCCTATCTCGCAACATTACAAAGATGATAAAAGTTTTGAAAAATTTAAATCTGAGTGTTCTAAGACTGGCACAACTGAAGAGTCAATTGCCCAAGCAGAAAAACTTGGTTTTAAAACAAATTTATTAGCTTCCAACCCACTCGATGAATCACAGTTAGTTCCAGTTTATTTTGCAAATTTTGTTTTAATGGATTACGGGTTTGGTGCTGTTTTTGGTTGTCCAGCCCATGATCAACGAGATTTAGATTTTGCTCTGAAATATGATTTAAAAGTGAAACCAGTAGTTAAACCTAAAGAAAAAAATGAAGATTTTGTAATTACCAATGAAGCTTATACTGGTCCTGGTATTATTTTTAATTCAAGTTTTTTAAATAATCTTGAAGCTCCAGGACAATCTATAAATAAAACTATAGAAATATTAGAAAAAAAAAAAATTGGAAAGAAAAAAATTAATTTCCGTCTCAAAGATTGGGGAGTATCTAGGCAAAGATACTGGGGATGTCCTATTCCTATTGCTTACAATTCAAAAAATGAAATTAGAAAAGTTCCTAATAATTTATTACCTATTAAGTTACCTGAAAATATAAACTTAAATGTAAATGGAAATCCACTTGATCACCAAAATGAGTGGAAAAAAATAACAATTAACGGAGAACAGTGTACGTTAGAAACAGATACTTTAGATACCTTTGTTGATTCATCTTGGTATTATTTAAGATTTTGTTCACCTAAAAATAATGATGATGGTTTTAGTATCGAAGATATAAATTATTGGATGCCAGTAGATCAATATATTGGTGGTGTTGAACATGCAATTTTACATCTCTTATATTCCAGATTTTTTACTAAAGCTTTAGCTTATAGAAATAATGATTTTAAAATATTGGAACCATTTAACGGTTTATTTACTCAAGGTATGGTTTGCCACGAAACTTATAAAATTGATAATCTATGGTTAAGTCCAGATGAAGTAATCTCTGAAAACGGTAAAGATTATTTTTCAAAAAAAAATCCTACTAAAAAAGTAATAGTTGGCCCTTCAGAATCCATGTCAAAATCTAAAAAAAATACTATTGATCCTGAGACTATGATTGAAAATTATGGAGCTGACGCAGTAAGATTTTTTATATTGTCTGATAGTCCACCTGAGAAAGATGTTCAGTGGTCAGAACAAGGAATGTTAGCCTCGTATAAATTTATTCAAAAATTTTGGGGGCTAAGTTCACAAATTTTAGAAAAAATTTCAAAAAAGGACAAAAATAAAAAAGAAAATAATAATGATGAAGTAAACATTTACACAAATGAAGTTATAAGAAAAATAACGTATAATTTAGAAAACTTTCATTATAATGTGATAATTGCAAATTTTCATGAAATCTATAACTTTTTTAGTAAAAAATTATTAAGTAATGAACTAGGTAATGAGGATTTGAAAACTAATTTTATTAAAATATTAAAGGTAATGCAGCCTGTGCTTCCACATTTAACAACTGAGTGCTTGACAAAATTCAATGAAAAACAAATATTTGATTGGCCAAATTTAGATACAAAATACTTACAACAAAAATTTGTTAAAATTGTTGTACAAATTAATGGAAAAAAAAGAGGTATTATAGATTGTAAAAAAGATATTTTAGAAAAAGATATAATCCAAAAGGTTAAAGAAAATAAAGATATTGAAAAATATTTAAAAGAAAAAGAGATACTAAAAAATATATATGTTCAAAATAAAATAATAAATTTCTTGGTAAAATGAAAAAAATTTATTTAACAATTTTATTAATTTTTATAAACAGTTGTTCTGGATACAAGCCTATATTTTCAAGTGAAAGTTTTGACTACTATATTTCTGAAATAATAAATATTAACAACGACAATATCTCAAGACAAATAATTAAAAATCTAACCCCCTTTCAAAAAGATAACGGTAAAAAAGAAATAAGATTAGAAATAAAATCAGAAATGAATGAAAATGTTATTACCAGGGACTCAAAAGGAGACCCCCTTGTATATGAACTAAATATATTGGTTGAATTAAAAATTATTAACAAAGAAAAAGAGAGAATTACAAAATTTAAAGAAAGTTTTAGTTTTAACAATCGATCGAATAAATTTGAATTATCTCAATATAAAGAAAATCTTAAAAAAAACTTATCAGATAGAATTTTTCAAAAAATAATACTTAATTTACAAACAATTTAAATGATTATTAAAAGCTTTGAATTAAATAAAATAAACTTAAAGGAAAATAAATTTTTTTTAGCTTATGGAGACAATCAGGGTGCTAAAGATGAATTGATTGATTTATTGACAAATAAAAAAATTGATAATGTTTATAAATATTTTGAGAATGATATTATTTCAAATCCTGAAAATCTTTATAATACAATTTCATCAAAATCATTTTTTAATGATGAAAAAATTATCATTATTAAAAAAGTAACGAATAAAATTTTGAAAATTTTTGAGGTAATGTTTGAAAAAAATTATGAAGATATAATAGTTATATTCGATGCTGATATACTTGATAAAAAATCAAAGTTAAGATCAATTTTTGAAAAAGAAAAAAATTTAACTTGTATTCCTTTTTATCCTGATAATAACAAAACAATTGAAATTATAATGAGTAAATATTTAAAAGAAAATAATATAAGTTTATCTCGTGAATCTATAAATGTTCTAATTGATAGAGCTAATGGAAGCCGAGAACACTTATATACAGAATTACAAAAAATAAAAAATTTGAGCATGACTAGAAAGAAAATAGAATTAAAAGATATTATGAAACTAACTAATTTAGGAAATGAATATAAGATTTCTGAATTAGTTGATCATTGTTTAGCGAAAAATAAGGTAAGAGTGATAAAATTTATAAATGAAAACAATTTTAGAAATGAAGATGCTATTTTAATTATAAGAATTTTTCTATCAAAAGCTAAAAGATTATTAAAATTAAATAAAAATTTAAATGGAAGCGAAAATTTAGAAAATGTTATCTCTTCTTTTAAACCTTCAATTTTTTGGAAAGAAAAAGAAATTGTTAAAACTCAAATGAAAATATGGTCATATGACAAAATTCAAGATTTGATAAATCAAATTAATAAAATTGAGATTTTATTAAAAAAAACTCCTGAATTATCTATTTATATTTTAAACAATTTCATTTTTAAAAATGTGAAGAAATTTAATAATTCGATTTAATAATATCAATTATTTTGTTTAACTGAGATAAATCATTATACGAGAAAGTAATAGTTCCTTTATTTTTTTTATCATTTTTAATAACAACATTTAATCCAATTTTGTCTGAAATAGATTTTTCCAAACTTTCAATATTTGAGTCTCGATTTTTATTAAAAAAAGATTTTTTCTTTTTAAAAATGTTTACGAATTTTTCAGATTGTCTTACAGAAAGTTTTTTTTCGATAATTTTGCTTGCAACATATGCAGCATTATCAAGACCAACTAAGATTTTAGCGTGTCCAGAAGACAACTTTTTATCTTCTATCATTTTTAAAACTTCCTCTGGAAGGGTTAATAATCTTAATGAATTCGATATATAGCTTCTACTTTTGCCAATAAACTTAGAAACTTTGTCTTGATCATAAGAAAATTGATCGATTAATCTTTTATAACCTTGCGCTTCTTCAAGCGGATTTAAATCATATCTTTGAACATTTTCAACTATAGCAAATTCTAAAGATTTCAAATCATCTGCTTCTGTAACTACAACAGGAATATCATGAAGACCAGCTTTAGTAGCAGCCAACCACCTTCTCTCACCTGCAATAATTTCATATTTAGAATCCTTTTGTTCAGATTGCCTTACTATAATAGGTTGAATAACCCCTCTCTCTTTAATTGAGTTAGTTAAATCTTGTAAACTATCATCATCAAAATTTTTTCTCGGTTGAAACTTATTTGGAACTATTTCACTTATTAATAATTTGTTTATTTTAGTTTCAACCTTCGTTTCACCAATTAGAGATGATAGTCCACGGCCCAAACCTTTTCTTATTTTTGAATTCACTAGGCAGCACTCCCTATATTATCTTCCCTAACAATAAATTCGTCTGTAAAACTATAGTAAGATTTACTTCCTGGACAATTTTTATCATATATAAGCACTGGAACTCCATGAGATGGTGCTTCTGATAGTCTTACATTTCTTGGTATAACAGTTTGATATACCTTCTCTTTAAAGTAATCTCTTGCTTCTTGTTCAACTTGAGAAGATAATTTATTTCTTCTGTCGTACATTGTTAACAGGATCCCTTGTATCTCTAAACTCGGGTTTAAATTTACTTTAATTCTTTCAATAGTTTTCATAAGTTGTGTTAAACCCTCTAAGGCAAAAAATTCTGTCTGAAGAGGTACCAATAAGGAATTTGATGATACTAATGCCATTACAGTTAATAAACTTAATGAGGGAGGGCAATCTATCAAAATATAATCATAAGACTGTCCAGAATCTTTTAAATATGCGGTTAATTTAGCCTTTAAAATAAAGGCTCTATCATTATCACCAGCTGTTTCAACTTCTAAACCTGATAAGTCAACATTTGATGTAATCAAATCCAAATTTTGAAATTTTGTTTTTTTAATTACATTTGAAATTGATGAAGTACCATTGAGAATTCCATAAATTGTTTGATCAGATTGATCTGTATTAGATAAGCCCAAACCTGTGGTAGCATTACCTTGAGGATCAAGATCAATAACCAAAATTTTTTTTTGTTGTTGAGATAAAGCTGAAGCTAAATTAATTACAGTAGTCGTTTTACCTACTCCACCCTTTTGATTAATTATCGATATTATTTTCACGATATTTTTTTTCTAATTTTTTTAATATTTAAAATAAATGAGTTTTCATTTGTTAAACTTTTTTTTTCTTCGTAATCCAAATCCCATTCCTTTAGTGTTTCATTCAATGTTTTTCTTCCTGTGTTTCCCATAAAAAAAATTATATTCTTATATTTGTTAAAATTTTCTTTTATCAAATTAAGTATTACTGGCATCGGTTTGAAAGCTCTAGACATTATTGTTCCTGTTTCTATATTTTTAACTGTAAAAACATC
>CABXTO010000010.1 GCA_902515195.1 uncultured Pelagibacteraceae bacterium | reverse complement strand
CACTCAAGTGTTGAAAGGAATATAGGTCCAGATGCAAATATAACTTTAGATTTTGCTTTAGTAAGATTAACTAATATTTTAGAAAATATGATTGTTTACCCAAAAAAAATGTTAGAAAATTTAAACATGACTAAAGGATTAATTTTCTCTCAAGAGTTGATGCTAGAATTAACCAAAACTGGTTTAAGTAGAGAAAAATCATACAAAATGGTTCAAAGTTACGCAAAAAAATGTTTTGCTGAAAATTTGGATTTGTTTAATGTCATTCAAACTGACAAATACATAATGACTAATATTTCATCAAAAAGATTAAGATCAATTTTTAGCTATTCTAAGCATTTCAAAAATGTAAATTTAATCTTTAGAAGAGTATTCAAATAATGAAAAAAGGCAAAAAATTATATGAGGGAAAAGCAAAAATAATTTACGCCACCCAGGATAAAGATTTGGTTATCCAATATTTTAAAGATGATGCAACTGCATTTAATAATCAAAAAAAAACTACCATTGAAGGCAAGGGAGTTTTAAACAATAGAATTTCAGAACATATACTTTCTAACTTGTCTCAAATAGGTATTGAAAATCATTTAGTTAAAAGATTAAATATGAGAGAACAGATAATTAAATTAGTAGAGATTATTCCAATTGAATTTATTGTTAGAAATGTTGCCACAGGGTCTTTGACTAAAAGATTAGGAATTGAAGATGGAACTGTTCTTAAAGAGCCATTAATTGAGTATTGCTTAAAAGACGACAAACTTGGAGACCCTTTAATAGCTGAAGAACATATTTATGCTTTTGAATGGGCAAATAAAAAAGAAATTGAAAAAGTAAAAAAAATGATTTTAAGAATTAACGACTTTATGATTGGTATGTTTAGGGGTATTGGAATAAAGCTAATCGATTTTAAATTAGAATTTGGAAGATTAAAGATTAATGGAAAAAATGAGGTAATTCTTGCTGATGAAATAAGTCCTGATACATGTAGATTGTGGGACTCCATTACTGATAAAAAACTTGATAAAGATAGATTTAGAAAAGATTTAGGAGATTTAATACCAGCTTATACTGAGGTTGCAAAAAGATTAGGAATTCTACATGAACAATCAAATGTATCGGCTGTAAATAATATTACTAAATTATCTTCTGTTAAAAAAAAGAATAAATGAAAGTTTCAGCAATTATAACATTAAAAAAAGATGTTTTAGACCCACAAGGTAAAGTTATTCATCAAACATTGGATGGTATGGGATTTAAAGATATTAATGAAGTAAGACAAGGCAAGTATTTTGAAGTAGATGTTAAGGAGAACGATCCTATTAAAGCTAAAAATATTGTTGAAGATATGTGCAAAAAACTTTTAGCTAACCTTGTAATTGAAAATTATAAAATTATTGAGACACAATAATTAATGAAATCATCTGTAATAACCTTTCCTGGTTCAAATTGTGATAGAGATATTGATGTAGCTTTAAAAAAATTTGGATTTAAAAATAAAATGGTTTGGCATGATGATGTTGAATTACCAAAAAGTGATTTGGTTGTTTTGCCAGGTGGTTTTTCATATGGTGATTATCTTCGATGTGGGAGCATGGCATCAAAATCTAAAATTATGAACTCAGTCATAAATTTTGCAAAATCAGGTGGATTAGTAATGGGAATTTGTAATGGTTTTCAAATATTAGTTGAAACAGGTTTGGTTCCTGGTGTTCTTTTAAGAAATAAGTATTTAGAATTTATTTGTAAAAATGTTTTTTTAAAAATAAACAATAAAGATAATCCATACTTTAAAAATTTAGAGAAAAATATATTGGAATTCCATATTGCTCATAATGAAGGAAATTATTTTTGTACAAATGATCAGCTCAAAGAAATTGAAGATAACAACCAAGTTGCTATATATTATTGTAATGAAAGTGGTTTGACTGATAAAAACCACAATCCTAACGGTTCAACAAATAATATTGCTGGTATCTTCAATAAAGAAAAAAATGTTTTAGGTATGATGCCTCATCCTGAAAGAATGATTGATCAAAGTTTATCTGGTGAAGATGGCTCTTTGTTTTTTAAAAACTTAATAAATAATATCAAATAATGCTAGTTAACGAAAAAGTAGCTATCGATCATGGTCTAAAATCAAATGAATATAAAAAAATTTGTGAATTATTAGAAAGAACTCCTAATATTACTGAACTTGGTATATTTTCAGCGATGTGGAATGAGCATTGCTCTTATAAATCATCGAGACTTCACTTAAAAAAACTTCCAACGAAGGGAAAAAAAGTAATTCAAGGTCCAGGAGAAAATGCAGGTATAATAGATATAGAGGATGGTGATGCAATCGTTTTCAAAATTGAAAGTCATAATCACCCATCATTTATTGAACCCTACCAAGGAGCCGCAACAGGTGTTGGTGGAATAATGAGAGATGTATTTACAATGGGAGCAAGGCCAATTGCCAATTTAAATTCAATACATTTTGGTTCTCCACAGCATAAAAAAACAAAAAATCTATTAAGAGGAGTAGTGCATGGCATTGGTGGTTATGGTAACTGCATGGGTGTTCCAACTATAGCAGGTCAAACTTCATTTGATAGCTCATATAATGGAAATATTTTAGTAAATGCTATGACTTTGGGCTTAGTAAAAAAAAATAAGATTTTTTATTCTAAGGCTGCTGGTTTAAATAAGCCAGTTATTTATGTGGGTTCAAAAACAGGAAGAGACGGAATCCATGGTGCGAGTATGGCGTCTGCAAGTTTTGATGAAAAAATTGAAGAAAAAAAACCTACTGTCCAAGTAGGTGATCCTTTTACGGAAAAACTTTTATTAGAAGCATGTTTAGAATTGATGGCAGGAGACTCGATTATAGCCATTCAAGATATGGGAGCTGCTGGTCTAACATCTTCTAGTATTGAAATGGCTTCTAAAGGAAATTTAGGAATAGAAATAAATCTAAACAAAGTTCCCTGCAGAGAGACTAAAATGACCCCATATGAAATTATGCTTTCAGAAAGCCAAGAGAGAATGCTGATAGTTTTAGAAAATGGAAAAGAAGATATGGCAAAAAAAATATTTGATAAATGGAACTTAGATTTTGCAGTAATTGGAAAAACAACAAGTACAAAAAATATTGAATTATTTTTTGATAATGAACAAGTGGCAAATATACCAGTTAATACACTAGTTGAAAATTCACCAATGTACGATCGAAAATGGAAAAAAGCAAAATTACCAAAAAAAAATAAGATTAAAAAAGATGTGTTTAGTAAACTTAAAATAAAAGATGTTTTAAAAAAAATTTTATCTAATCAAAATGTTTGTAGTAAAGAATGGATTTGGCAACAATATGATCACACTGTTATGGGTGATACTATTCAAAAACCTGGTGGAGACTCAGGTGTTGTTAGAGTTCATGGAACTGAAAAGGCAGTTGCTGCATCCGTCGACTCATCTGCAGTTTACTGTTGGGCTCATCCATTAACAGGAGGTAAACAAGTTGTTGCTGAAAGTTGGAGAAATTTAATTTCTGTAGGAGCAACTCCAATAGCTATAACTAATTGTTTGAACTTTGGAAGTCCAGAAAATGAAGATAACATGGGTGAATTTGTAGAATGTGTTCAAGGTATAGGCGAAGCAAGTAAATACTTAAACTTCCCTGTTGTTTCAGGAAATGTATCTTTTTACAATCAAACAAAAGAAATTGGAATCAAGCCTACTCCTTCCATTGGAGGTGTTGGTTTAATTAAAGATTATAAAAAAATGATTAGTATGGATTTAAAAGAAGTTAATAATTTAATTTTAGTAATAGGAAAGACTGAAGGCCATATTGATCAAAGTTTATTTGCTAGAACCATTTTAGATGAAAAAAATGGACCACCTCCTGAAATAAATCTTTTTAATGAAAAAAATAATGGTGAAACTTTGCTAAAATTAATTGAAAAAGATTTTATTAAAAGTGCCCATGATGTATCGTTAGGAGGAATAATAACTGCGCTTAGCAAAATGTGTATTAGTGGCAATAAAGGAATTAACTTAAAAAAACCAAAAGTTTTAATGAGTGAAATTGAATACTTTTTTTCAGAGGATCAAGGTAGATATATTGTAGAAATTAACCCTGAAAATTTGAAAGATGTTGTTAAAATATTAGATAAAAATTCTGTTCATTATGATGAGCTAGGTGTTATTATTGAAAAAGATATGATAATTGAGGAAAAGACAAAAGTTACAATTGACGAATTAAAAACTTGTTATACTAATTGGCTAAAAGAATTTATGAGTAAATAATGGCAATGGATTTAAAAGAAATTGAGAAGTATATTAAAGAAGCGATGCCTGATGCATCAATTCTTATTCAAGATTTAGCTGGTGATGGAAATCATTATTCCGCAACTGTAACTTCTTCTCAATTCATAGGTAAAAGCAAAATAGAACAGCATAAAATGGTTTATAATTCTTTAAAAGGGAAAATGGGCAATGAGTTACATGCTCTAGCAATTAAAACAAAGGAAAAATAATGGATGAAAAGGTAAAAAATACAATAACAAATTTTATTGAAAATAATGAAGTATGTTTGTTTATGAAAGGTACACCTGATGCGCCTCAATGTGGTTTCTCGATGGCTGTTTCAAATATGCTTAAGATATTAGAAATAAACTTTAAAGGAATAAATGTATTAGAAGATCAATCTTTAAGAGAAGGAATTAAGAGTTTTAGCGACTGGCCAACCATTCCACAACTTTATGTTAAAAAAGAGTTTATTGGTGGATGTGATATTGTTAAAGAAATGTACGAAAATGGTGAGCTTAAAAAAGTATTAGATGATAAAGGGATTAATTATAAAAAATAGATTTTACTAAAATATTAGCGCACCAAATAATAATAAACCTGTAGAAACTGCTGCTGAAAAATAAAGTTTTTTTCGAGATTCATTCTTCTTATTTGTTTTAATTCGATTTAGTAAGATATTTATATTGGTACTTTTAACTTTTTTTTCCTCGGGTTCTTTATCTAGATATTTTTCAACTAATTTATCTCTTACTGATAATCCTGTATTTCTCATATTTCAATTAAAGCACGAATTTTCTTTATTTGCAAATTTGCTCATAGAGAAAGGTAAACTCCCAAAACGCCTAGTCCCAAAATTAAAGATGAAAGAATATAAAGATTTTTTTTAAACTCTTTACTTTCAGTTTCTTGAAGTTTTGACTTTAAGACATTAATGTCTACTCTTCTCTTGATTGTTTTCTCAGATTTTAAAGGCTTTTCAGCATTAGTAACATCATTTGGGGTCTCGATGTTAGTTTGATTATCTGCAAAGCCTTTAGTATTCATATTCTAAGTTAACCATAACATTAATGGCCTATCAATTTAGTAAAAGTTCAATGTGGGTCACTATTTGGTTGACACATGTTCATTTTGGGTTTCATATCACGTTTTTACAACTATGAGCTTAAGACAAGTAGATTTTTCAAAAGTTTTAACAGATGATCAAGTTTATGATCATATGATGAGAAGCTATGATCAGTTAGGAAGAGATTGGATTGTTCATCAATGGAGCTGGATGAATAATGTTTATCAAGCTTTTAAAGATCATTATAAATATTTGATTGTCATTTCTTTAGTTGAAAAAACTTTACAATTTTATGATCAAATGAATATTCAGCATACATATGATCAATTTTACTCAAAATCAAATTTTCAAATAGAAAAATTTAGTATTACAGAACTATGCGAAAAACTTCAGTTACCTAAAGAAACTGTTAGACGAAAAGTTTTAGAACTTGAAAAATTGGGTGTTTTAAGAAGAATTAAAAAACAAATAATAATTGATCGTTCTGTTTTTTCTCAAGTGAAACCTGAAAGGCAAATAAAATTAACATCCAAATATATTTATTTAATTTCTGAAATTTTTATTAGAGATGGAATTTATTCAAAAAGGATTGATGCCAAATATATTGAAAATATAATTAGAAAAAACTTTGGTTTGTGTTGGAGATGGTTTTATAGAATGCAAATTCCTATGGTCATTGGTTACCATGAAATGTTTGAGGATATAGCAACTTTTCATCTTTGGGGTACTGTTGTAATGAACCAAGCTTTTAATTATAAAAAAAATATGAGTGAGTCAAACATACACTCTTTAACTCCAGACTATATGACATTTAACAAAGGTATTGTCTTAGACCAAGAAAATGATAAAACATCTGGCGTAAGTGCAATGTCTTTATCTGATATGACAGATATTCCAAGAGCAACAGTAATTAGAAAATGTAGATATTTAATGAACCATGGTTATTTGAAGCTCAATGATAAAAAACAATATTTAATGACTGGAATGAATATTGATAAAGTACTCCCTTATCAAAGAAAAATTTTTAGAAATAAAGCAAAATTTTTGCGAAAGACCCTCAATCTTTTAACTATTTCTTAAACTTCTTTATTTAATTGTAAAAATCTTCTAAGTTATACCAGTTAATATTACACAGAGGGGTCATGGGTATAGTAACAACGATAGCACCAATTGCATTAGCACTAATAATGTTAGGATTGGGAGCATCTTTAACTGTCAAAGATTTTACAAGAGTAGCTCAAAGTCCTAAAGATTTTTTTATTGGAATGTTTTGTCAGCTTGTATTACTTCCTATTATTGCATATTTATTAATAATTATTTTAAGAACTCCAATAGAATTAGCTTTGGGTGTAATGTTAATTGCAGCAGCACCTGGTGGTGTGACTTCAAACGTTTTAACAAAATTTGCTAATGGAGATGTGGCTCTTTCGATATCTTTAACAGCAATAACTAGTTTGATTAGTATTGTATCTGTTCCTTATGTTGTTTTTTTATCAATTGAATTATTTGACATTACATACGTCAAAAAAGAAGTTTCAATGCTTAGTATATCTTTGAAGATGTTTTTTGTAGTAACAGTTCCAGTAATAATTGGAATGATTATTAGAAAGCTCTTGGGTAATACTATTGTAAACAATATGAAAATTATCAATAAAGTATCAATTGGTTTATTCTGTATTGTTTTTATTGCTATCTATATCGAAGAATGGGACAGCATTGTGATGTTTTTAACTAAAGCTGGGGCAATTGCTTTAGCTTTAAATGTTACAATGATGGTTGTAGCTTTTTATATAGCTAAATTTTTTACTACTGGAGTTGCTCAAAGAAGATGTATATCTTTGGAAGCTGGACTCCAAAATGGAACTTTGGCAGTTTTTGTGGGATTACAATTATTTGGTACTAATATGACTTATATGGTTCCAACTGCAGCTTATGCATTAATCATGATGATTACTTCAGTAATTTTTGTTCTTATATTAAGAAGACAAACTTAATTAACAATTTTTATAATCTGTTCGTTTTAGGGCCCCTAATTGAATTGATATTGGATATTTAATTTTTTCTACTTCAATGAATAAGTTTTTAGATTTAAGTTCTTCATTAGATAAATCGTTTTCAATATAACCAAAAACTAAGTTCTTTTTGAAATTAAATGAGTAATTTCCTGAAGTTGATCTTCCTATAATTCTATCATCAATATAAATAGGCTCATCATGTAGCAACAAAGGCTTACCTGGTTCACTTTCTTTAAGAGTAAACATTACAAATCTAGTTTTTATCTTTTCTTTTTTGATTTTTTCGATTGCTTTTTTTCCTATAAAATCAACATCCTTTTTTTTACTAATAGTGAAAGACAATCCAGCTTGATATTGGTTTTCCTCAGGAGAAATATCATGACCCCAGTGTAAAAATCCACTCTCCATTCGCATAATATCCATTGCATGCATTCCACAATTTGAAAGATTGAAATTTTTACCTTTGTCAATAATTATTTCGTAAATTTTTTTAGCATCTTTTAATTCTACATATAATTCATAACCTAATTCACCAACATACGATAATCGTTGAGCCCAAATCTTCACACCTTCAATTGTGATATATTGTGCTGTACCAAATTTAAAATTATCATTATCAAAATTATCTTTTGATAATGCCTTCATTAAATCTCTACTTTTTGGACCAAATAATCCAAACACACATAAATCATCTGTAATATCTTTTAATTCAATATCTTTTGAAAGATATTTTTTTATATGAAATTTATCTCTTTCTCTTGTTGCAGCTGAGCTTATTATTCTAAAATGATTGTTCTCAACACAAACAACAGTTAAATCTGCTTCTATTCCACCATCAGGATTAAGCATGTGAGTATAAACACATTTACCTGGTTCATTTTTAATATTAGCAGTACATATTTTTTGAAGCTCTTGGTGGGCTTTATCTGATTTTATTTCAAACTTAGAAAAAGGTGTTAAATCATATAATCCAACGTTTTTTATAGTATTACTAGTCTCATATTCTGCAGAAGGATACCAACTTTGATAATTATAGCTATATTCATATTCAGCTTTTTCTCCATCTAAAGCAAACCACATTGGTCTTTCATAACCACCTGAAACACCAAAGCATGCACCAAAACTTCTTAAATTATCGTGATGAGGGAGAGTTTTTACATTTCTAGAAGTTTTGTGTTGTTTAAATGGCCAGTGCATTCCATATAAATCTCCTAGAGACTCGGTAATTCTTTTTTTTATAAATCCTAATTCTGAGTGAAATTTTTGAAATCTTTTTATATCGTAACTAAAAATATCTTCATTAATATGACCTGTCATTAGCCATTCTGCTGTAACTTTACCAACACCTCCTCCACTCCCTATTCCAATACTATTTAATCCACAGCATACAAAAAAGTTTTTAATTTCAGGCACCTCACCCAATAAAGTATTTGTATCTGGTGTAAATGACTCAGGGCCTGAAAAAAACTTTCTAATACCTGCAGTCTCCAAAACTGGAAATCTTTTAATAGCAGATGCCAAATATGGTTCAAAATGCTCAAAATTTTCTTGAAATTCACCGAAAGAGAAATCTTCTGGCACCTTGTTAGTTTTATCCCAGGCAGGAATAGAGTTTCCTTCGAATATTCCAACTAATATTTTTCCAGCATCTTCTTTAATATAAGTTCGATTGTCAAAATCCCTAATAGTTGGTAATGTTTTTGAAAGATTTTCTATTGGCTCAGTAATTATATAAAAATGTTCTGCAGGATAAAGAGGAATACTTACTCCAGCCTTTTCCCCTATTTGTCTTGACCACATACCAGAAGCTAAAACAATATATTCACAATCAATTTTTTGACCATTTACTTTTACACCAGAAATTTTTCCATCCTTTGTTAAAATTTCTTCAACTGGTGATTTTTCAAAAATTTTTGCCCCTTCTTGTCTCGCAGCTTTCGCTAACATATGTGTTACCCCTGAGGGATCAGCAGCACCATCTCCTGGCATTAGAATTCCACCTATAACATCATCAGTGTTTATTATTGGATAATCTTTTTTTATTTGCTTTTTATCTAAAATTTTCACATCAACATTGTAAAGTTGTGCTGTTGTTGCTTGTCTTTGTAATTCTTGCCATCTTCCTTTAGTTTCAGCAATTGAAAGTGCACCGTTTAATCTTAATCCAGCTGAATGATCAACTTTCTTCTCAAGTTCTTTATATAAATCTAAAGTATATTTTCTAATTTTAGTTATTGCTGCAGAAGGACCTAGTTGACTTACAAGACCTGCAGCATGCCAAGTTGTACCAGATGTCAACTGATCTCTTTCTAAAAGGATTGTATCTTTCCATCCAAACTTTGCTAAATGATAAGCAACAGAACAACCAACTACTCCACCACCTATAACAACTACTTTTGTTGATTTTGGGATTTCTTTTCTCATTATTTTAAATATTTAACTTATCTTTAATATTATAAAATAAAACAGCCAGTCTAAAATAAAAAATTCTTAATTTTGGAAAAATAAATTTTTTTGGTAGACCCTTATATATTTTTGAAATATTCAAATCTTTACTATTTGATGAAAAAACAATTTTTGATAACTCTTTTCCAGTCCAGGGAGCTGAACTTACGCCGACACCATGATAACCAAAACCGTAATAAATTTCCTCATTATCAATTTTTCCAATTGAAGGGGTTAGTTTTTGTGACATAGCAATTAATCCTCGCCAATTATAATCAATAGAAATATTTGACCAAGCTGGAAATATGTCTTTTAAAAATTTTTCCATTATTTTTGCTCTATCTAAGTTTGATTTATCACTTCCTATAAAATCTCCTCTAGTACCAAATAAAATTCGATTATCTGGTAATTTTCGATAATAATATAGAAGATTTTTTGTATTTGCTATTGGTGAAAAAGTTTTAAAGTTATGCAAATCAATTTCATTTTTTGTTAACTTTCTTGTGACAATTATATTTGATATTACAGGCAAAATTCTTGAATTCATTTGAGGCACTAATCCCTCTTGGTAAAATCCGTTAGTTGCGACAACAATTTTTTTTGTATTCACGGATCCTTCTTTTGTTTTCAAAATATAAGAACCATTATTTTTATGGATTTTATTTACAAGTGAATGTTCAAATATCTTTAATTTTTTAGATAAGGCATACTTTGCAATGCCATTAATAAATTTTAAAGGATTAATTGCAAAACCAGGTTTATATGAAAGAGCTCCGAATTGTTCAGTCCCACCATGACCAATTTTATCAAACTCTTCTTTGGAATAAATTTGAGCTTCAATGCCAAACTCATTTTTATATGCTTCAGCTTGTTCTTTAATTTGTTTAAATTTATTTGGATGATGGGCTAAGATAAAATTAGAATCTCCTGTTACATCACAGTCAATATTGTAATTAAATATTAAATCTTTCGTATAATTTGACCCGTCTACTGAATTTTTAAAAAATTTTTTTGTTTCTTCTTTTCCATAAATTTTTTGTAAATTTTTAAAAGATGTTTTTATTGGTGGAAATGCACAAAATCCCCCATTACGAGATGAGGCTCCCCAACCTACTTTACCAGCCTCAAGTAAAATTACATCAAGATTATAATTTTCAATTAAATTGATAGCACACAACAAACCTGTGTAGCCTCCACCAATTACAGCTACTTCAGATTTTATATCTTTGGTTAATTTAGCTAAATTAAAATTTTCGTTTGTAGTATCTTCCCAATAACTGTTTACAGGTTTTTCAAATTTATAAATATCTGAATGATAGATATTTTCCATTTTTTATCAAAGTATTGATAAAGGTTCTACATATTCATGTCCAAATACTTCAGCAACAGCTTTATATGTGACATGTCCTTTGTGAACATTAAGTCCTGCTAAAAAATTTTTATCCTCACTTAATGCTTTTTGATAACCTTTGTTTGCAAGTTTTACTAAATAAGGCAGTGTTGCTTGATTTAATGCAAAAGTAGAAGTTCTTGGCACGCCTCCAGGCATGTTTGCGACACAGTAGTGAACAACATCATCAACTATATAAGTCGGATCGCCATGAGTTGTTGGTTTACTTGTTTCAACACATCCTCCTTGATCGATTGCAACATCAACAATTACCGAACCTCTTTTCATTAATTTTAACATATCTTTAGATACCAATTTTGGTGCTTCTGCCCCTGGAATTAAAACACCTCCAACGACTAAGTCTGCTTCTGACACAAGTTTATTCATATCTATTTTATCACTTTGTTCTGGAATAATTTTATCTCCAAATATCTCAACTAATTGTTTTAACCTTGTCTCAGATTTATCAACAATATGAACTTTAGCCTGCATACCAGTTGCTATTATTGCAGCATTTTCTCCTACTACTCCACCTCCAAGGATTAACACGTTTGCTGGCTCACCTCCTGGTGCTCCCCCTAAAAGAACTCCTCTACCTTTTTGATTTTTTTCTAAACAATGTGCTCCAGCCTGAACAGACATACGACCAGCAACTGCGCTCATAGGAGCTAATAAAGGAAGTCTACCATTATCATCCGTTACTGTTTCATATGCAATATTAATACTTTTTGATTTAATTAATCCCTCTGTTAAATCTTTTGCGGCAGCTAAATGGAGATAAGTATAAACAATTTGATTTTCTCTAATCATATCTACTTCAACTTTTTGAGGCTCTTTTACTTTAACAATTATTTCAGCATCATTAAAAATATCAGATGCTTTATCGACAATCTTTGCGCCGGCATTTGTATATTGATCATTTTCAAAACCAGCTTCAAAGCCACCATTATTTTCGATTAAAACTTCATGCCCTTGGGACACTAGGGTTTTTACACTTTCGGGGGTTAACCCTATTCTATTTTCTTGAGGTTTAATTTCTCTAGGTACGCCTATTCGCATTGTCCCTCTTCATAATTAATTATAGATATAAAGATATTAAGTAGCTAGTTTTTTTGGTTTTTTTGATAATTAGTGATACCTGTTCTTAACTTATCAATAATCTCATCAATATGTTTTTCTTCACATATAAATTGAGGTGCAATAATTAAACAATCTCCTGTTGCTTTAAAATTAACACCTGCTTCATAACATGCTTTGAAACATTCGTACCCAGCTTTACCAGGCTTGCCTTTCATCTTCATATCAATTCCACCCATCATTCCATATCCTCTAATATTATCTACTGACTCCAAATCTTGAAGAGAAAATAAACCTTTTTGGAAATATGGAGCTAAATTTTTTGCTCTACTAAAAATATCGTCTTTTTCAAAAATATCTTGAACAGCTAATGCGGCAGCAACAGCAACTGGAATTCCAGAATAAGTGTAACCATGAAATAATTCAACTGATCCCATTGGTGAAGCATCCATAACAGCATCATAAATTTCATCTTTACATGCAACAACACCCATAGGTACAACACCGTTAGTGGTAGCTTTTGCCATGGTCATTATGTCTGGAGTAACACCAAACTCATGTCCAGCAAACGATGAGCCTGTTCTTCCCCATCCAGTAATTACTTCATCAAAAATTAAAAGTATTCCATGCTTGTCACAAATTTCTCTCAATTTTTGTAAATAACCTTTTGGTGGAACTAAAGTCCCAGTTGACCCAGCAATTGGCTCAACAATACATGCTGCAATATTTTCTGGACCAAAATTTATTGCTATTCTCTCTAAATCATTTGCTAAGTCCCCACCTGTTTCAGGTTGACCACTCACAAATTTATGTTCAGGTAAATGAGTATGTCTCATGTGTTGAACACCAGGCATTAAAATACTTGCAAAAGTTTTGACATTATTAATCATTCCACCGACTGAAACACATCCTATATTCATTCCATGATAACCACGTTCTCTGCCAACAAATCTAAATCTTTGAGCGTTTCCTTTTGCTCTGTGATAAGCAACAGCAATTTTAATTGCTGTCTCAACAGCAGTTGAGCCACAAATTGTATAAAACATTTTATTAAGATTGCCTGGAGTATGTTTTGAAATTCTTGTTGCTAGTTCAAATGAACCACCAAAACCTTGTTGAAATGGTTGAGCATAATCTAAAGTATCTAATTGTTTTGTAACGGCTTCGGTAATTTCTTTTCTTCCATGACCTAAAGGGTTGCAAAATAATCCTGAGCTAGCATCAATTTGTGTTTTACCGTGGTGAGTTTTTAAATAAACTCCTTTTGCTTCTGTAATTAATCTAGGATTTTGTTTAAAATCTTTATTGGATGTAAATGGCATCCAATGTTCATTTAATGAATTTGGAACTGAAGTGCGATTTTCTGAGCTCATAGAATCTTTCTTTAAATTTTAATATATTATATCTTAATTAAAAGATTCTTTAGACTAAATAGGTATAATTAACCACCAAAATAATTGACGCAACTTAAAGTTGTATCAAAAATAGACACTTTTTTGTTTTACATCTAAGTCAAATTAATTTTAACTATTGTTATTATAAATCAAAAGGAGAGGAATAAATGAAAAAAATAATTAGTTTTATTTTAGGAAGTTTTGTAGCTCTTGGCTTAAGTATTTCAGTTGCTAATTCAGCAGCTAAAGAAGTTAGAGTTGCTTACTTTTTAGAATGGCCAAGTCCAAATCTTGAAGCCATGGTTAAAAAGGATTATGCAAAAGCATTAGGAGTTCCAGTTAAATGGACAACTTTCTCTAATGGTGGAGCAATGACTGATGCTATGTTAGCAGGGGATATTGATATTTCTTACTCACAAGGATTAGTACCATTTATCAACGCTGTAAAATCTAAAGCACCAATTAAATTAGTTGATGTTGCTATGGAATACGGAATGGGAGGAACAACTTGTGTTACTTCTAATGCTTCAGGTATTACAAAAGCTAACGCTACTGAATTAGAAGGTAAAAAAGTTGCTGTTCCACTAGGAACAATGGCTGAGTATGTTTTCGATGAAAGTATGAAAGTTGTTGGAGCGGACAGAAATAAAATGGATATCATTCAAATGGATCCCCCTGAAGGCGCAGCTGCTCTAGTTAGTGGTGATGTTGTTATGGCATGTTTATTTGGTGGTAACTCAATTAAATCTGCAACTGCAGTAGGAACTAGATTACTTACAGTTAAAGAAGCTAGAGACGCAGGTATCTTAGGTATAGATATTACTTCAGTAACTACAAAGTTTATGAAAGAAAACCCAGGAATGCTTAGAACTTTCGTAGAAGTTACACATGAAGCTAATGCAAGATACCATGCAGGTAAACACGATGTAAATGCATTGTCTAAAGCTTCTGAAATGAAAGTTGCTGACTTAAAAGAAACTTTATCAGGAATGAAATTCTTAACTCCTGAAGAAACTAAAGAGTCAATGAAGAGCGGAAATCTACATAAATTCCTAGAGGGTATGGGTACACCTAGAGGAAACGTAGATACAAGTTTCTTACCTCTATAATTTTTATAGAGAAAAATAATTTATAGGCGCCAATTGAATAAATTGGTGCCTATTTTTTTAATAAAATTCTATTGTAAAGTTATTTATGAGTGATTTGGTTTCTCACGATCTAAATATGATTTTTAAAACTCCTAAAGGAGAAACAGTTCATGCATTAAAAGATTTAAATTTTACTTTAAAAAAAGGAGAGCTTTTAACAGTCCTTGGACCATCAGGATGTGGTAAAACAACTTTATTAAACATTACAGCTGGATTTATTAGACCAACTTCTGGAAGCATTACTTTAAATAATAATGAAATCGACGGGCCAGGAGTTGAACGAGGAATGGTTTTTCAACAAGGTGCTTTGTTTGAGTGGTTGACAGTTGCAGAAAACGTGAACTTTGGATTAAGAATGAAAAAAAAAGATCCAGCAGAAACTCAAAAAAAAGTTGATGAATGGTTAGAAATTGTTGGTCTTAAAGGTTTTGGAAATACTCCAACATATCAATTGTCTGGTGGTATGCAGCAAAGAGTTGCTCTTGCAAGATGTCTTATAAATGATCCTGATTTGATTTTAATGGATGAACCATTAGGAGCTCTTGATGCATTAACAAGAGAAAAAATGCAGTCTTTAGTTTTAAAAATTTGGAAAGAAACTGGTAAAACAATTATTTTAATTACTCACTCAGTTGAGGAAGCTTTGCTACTTGGTGAAAGACTCTATGTTATGGCTCCTAGACCAGGTCGTATACATAAAGAATATAAACTGCCTTTTGCTTCAATGGGCCTTAAAGAGGATTTGAGAGAAATAAAAAAAAATAAGGATTTTTCCGAAAAAAGAGAAGAAATATTGGAAATGATTTGGAATATGGAAGAAGAAATTATGGGGAAAGAAGTTTAAATGCTTACTCAATTTGTCACTTTCATAATATTATTTGCTATTGTTGGATGTATCCTTTACGGAAGGCGATTAATTAGAACAGAAAAAGTTGATGCAGTTTTTGGTAACCCAGAAAGAGCGTTAGGTGGTACACACTGGGTAATTGTAGGAAGTAGTTTTCTTATTTTTGTTTGGCTTTATTATTCTTGGGATATTGCAAAAGGATTTTATCCTCAATCTGCAAATGAACTTTGCCAAGTAGCTAAAGTTAATGACTCTTTGCTTGGACTTAAATATCAATTCCCTATAGAGGAAAGAGAATTAAAAAGTACGTCACAAATAAAACAAGAGAATAAAAATCTTCAACTAATCTCTAATGAGATACAAATTTCTGATGAAATTAATAATCAACATAAGTCAATTCTAATTAATTTCGTTAATAAGACTAATCAATTAATACCATTATTAACTAATGAAGATTTACTTGAAAATGAAACTAAACAAAAAATAATTGATATTACTGGTAGAATAAATCTATTAACTGAAAATTTTCAAAAATCTGATTATCCATTTGAAACTGAACAAGAACTTAATGATAGACTTAAAGCTGTAAGTGAGGAAGGTGGTTGGGGAATAACAAAAGTAAACGCTGGAAGTGGATCTATAGAAAATACATTAGAAGTTCCTTTAGTTCCAGCAACTAGCAGAGGTCTAAAGTTTCATGCTGCTGCTCAAGAGTTAAATCTAATAAGTGAGGATTTTTTTAAATTACGAAATCATAACCCGCAATTTAAAAATAGAATAAAAGAAATTAAAGATGATGTTAAAGCTTTTAGAAAAGACTTAAATGATAGTGAAGAAGTAGCATCTACATACGCTAAAAACATTGTCAAAATCGCAAGAAGAATAGAATTTGCAAGTATATATCCACCTAACGCATTAAACAAAATGCAAGTTGCACTTATCAAGTTTGATAATGCGGTAATACAAGCTCAAGGTGGATTAAGATTTATAGATATTTTTTTATTTCCTGCTGGAACAATTGTTGCTAGTGGAGCAAATTGCTCAGAACAAGGTTCTGGTAGATGGCTTCCAAAACCATCAGATACTTTTAATAAATTCATCTCAATGTCAAAACCAAGTGTTGGATACAAAGATGTGCCCCTTCTATGGATAAAAATGGTTGATATAAGTAACGTAGTTGGTTTTATTATACCTGATTGGATTGCTGACATTTTACCAGGTGAATATCCTGTTCATAACAAAGATGGAATAGTAAAACAAAATTTTAAAGGCATTGTTCTTAAAATTGCTACAGGTGATTTTAATTTATTAAAAATACCTGTTCCTCACGGACATATTTGGGACTCTTTTTTGAGAGTATTCTTAGGATTAGTTTTTGGAATACTTATTGGTGTTCCATTGGGATTATTTATGGGATTAAATAGATTTGCAAAAGGATTTTTTGACCCTTTAATTGAACTATATAGACCTGTTCCTCCTCTAGCTTGGGCACCACTAATTATTTCAGTATTAGGTATTGATAATACAGGAAAAGTATTCCTATTATTTATGGTTTCGCTTTCAATTATGATTATTTCAGCAAGAGCTGGTGCGTCAGGAACTCAACTTTCAAAAATTCACGCCGCTCACTCACTAGGAGCTTCTAAAAAACAAATTCTTAGATATGTAATTTTTCCTAATTCGTTACCAGAGATACTTACTGGTATAAGAGTGGCTGTAGGTATGTGCTGGGGAACTTTAGTTGCTGCAGAATTTTTAGCTGGAACTACAGGAATAGGTTTTGTTGAAAACGTTGCAAAAAAATATTTTCAATACGAAGTAATATGGATCACAATTTTTATTATGGGAATGCTTGGTTTGTTGTTTGATATTACCTTAAGGAAACTTATAGATAAATACATTCCATGGCGTGGAAAAGGTTAAATTGAAAACAAATATTCTCAAAAGAGAAATTATCAATATTTTCAAAAAATTTGGTTTAAGTAATAATCATGCCATAATTTCAGCCAATGCTTTAATTAATGCTGAGTTAGTTGGTGCTTATGGTCATGGTTTGTCACGATTAAAAATGTATTGTGATAGGATTGAAAAGAAAGTTATCAATCCTAAACCTAAAATAAAAATCCGAAAAATTTCTCAATCAATTTCCCATATAGATGCAAATAATAGCATTGGATTTGTTGCTGCTGATGTTGCAATTAAGACTGCGATTCAAAATGCAAAAAAAACTGGTATTGGAATGGTTGCTGTAAAAAATAGTGGGCACTACGGTCTTTCAGGATATTATGCAGAACAGGCTGTGAAAAAAAATTTAGTCACTATGATTTACACAAATGCACCACCTGCTGTTGCACCTTTTGGGGCTTTAAAAAGTTTATTTGGAACTAATCCAATTTGTTTTGGCACTCCAACAGGATCTAAAATTCCTTTTATTTTAGATACATCAATCTCAATAATCAATAGAGGAAAGATTAGAGTTGCTGCAAGAAATAATCAAAAAATTCCTGAGGGTGTTGCACTAGACAAATTTGGTAAACCTACTACTAATGCAAAAAAAGCTCTCCAAGGTGTTCAATTACCTATAGCTGGTTTTAGAGGATCTGGTTTAGCATGGATGGTTGACATTTTAAGTGGTGTGTTAACAGGTGGAAATCACGCAGGAAGAGTTAAAGACCCTTTTGATGATTTTTCTGGACCGCAAAATATTGGTCATTTGTTCATCACATTTAAAACAAATTTATTTGTAAATAATTTTAATAGTAGAATTAAGAATAATATAAAGACAATTAAAAGGTTACCAAAAATAAGTGGAGTAAAAGAAATAATGTATCCTGGTCAAAATAAGTATAAAAGATTAAAAATGAACTTAAAAAAAGAAATAAATATATCTAAAGTTGTCCAAAAAGATTTAAAAATTCTTCAGAAATAATCTCTATGCTCTCTAATAAAGAAATTGTTTGTCCTAATAATTTATTGAATGTGGCCCACAAAAAAAAAGGTGTTAAAGCTGGCATAGTAAATGCAGGTAAACCTTTGCCAATGTTATCTGTTCAGGATGCAGTTAATGAAAATTTAATTGAACCAATTTTTATTGGAGATGAAAAAGAAATAGTAAAATGTGCTGAGGATTTAAAATGGGATATATCAAAATTTGAAATTATTCATGAGCCAGTTGAAAATAATACAGCAGCTATTGCAGCTAAATTGGCTAGTAAAAAAAAAATTAGAATTATTGTTAAAGGGCATATTCATACAGATGTTTTAATGAAAGAAGTTTTAAAAAGAGAATATGATTTGTTAGGAAAAACTCGATTAAGTCATATTTGGCATATGACAGTAGACAAAGAGGATAAACCATTAATTATTACTGATGGAGCTTTAAATGTTTTACCTAATGTAAAAACAAAGATGCATATTTTGAAAAATGTAATAAATTTTTCTAATAGAATTGGAATAGATAGACCTAAAGTAGCTATTCTTTCGGCTACTGAAGAGGTTTTAGACAGTGTTCCAAGTTCAAAAGATGCTGAGGAATTAACAAAACTTGCTAAAAAAGAAAATTTGAATGCAGATGTATTTGGTCCTCTTGCTTTTGATAATAGCATTTCAAAAAAATCAGCAGCAATTAAAGGTATAAAAAATGATGTTGCTGGTATGGCTGATGTATTGTTAGTTCCAAGTGTAGAAACGGGAAATGGTTTAGTAAAAATGTTGATCTACTTTTCTGGTGCTTGTGCTGCTGGTGTTGTTGTTGGAGGTAAAGTTCCAGTAGTAATTACTAGTCGATCAGATGAAGCCCAAGCGAGAGTAGCCTCTATTGCCGCTGCGGTAGTGGCTTTAGATTGATTTTAAGTAATAACCAGAAGTTTTTATAAATTCTTCATTGAAAAAAAAGAACTTATACTTTAAATACATCTCAGCAAATCAAAAAAACAATCAATGGCTATACAATACCTAAAAAAATCACCTAAAACTCCATCTACAGATGACTCCAAAACTACAGAAATAGTTAAAAATCTTCTTAAAGAGATTGAAATTTCAAAAGAAGAGGCATGTATTAATTTAACAAAAAAATTCGATAAATATGATGGTGAAATAATTGTTTCAAAAGAAAGAATTGAAAAAATTAAAAAAGAATTAGATCAAAAAACAAAAGATGATATTCAATTTTCTCATGAAAGAGTAAGGAAGTTTGCAGAGGCACAATTAAAAAACTATGGTCAAGATTTTGAAGTTGAGCTTTCACCAGGATTATTTGCAGGTCAAAAATTAATACCTGTTAATACAGCGGGATGTTACATTCCAGGTGGAAGATATGCTCATATAGCATCAGCGGTAATGAGTGTAACGACAGCAAAGGTAGCTGGAGTAAAAAATATAATTGCATGTAGTCCACCGAAAGAAGGTTTGGGTGCTCATCCAGCAATAATATATACTGCTGACTTATGTGGTGCAGATGTAATATTAAATTTAGGTGGCGTTCCTGGAATAGCTGCTATGACAAATGGTTTATTTAAAAACCCTCCTGCAGATATTTTGGTTGGACCAGGAAATCAATTTGTAGCTGAAGCTAAAAGAATATTATTTGGAAAAGTTGGTATTGATCTATTTGCAGGCCCAACTGAAATTGCTGTAATTGCAGACGACAAAGCTGATTCTGAAATGGTTGCTGTAGACTTAGTTGGTCAAGCAGAACACGGTTACAACTCTCCTGCTTGGTTATACACAACAAGCAAAAGACTTGCAGAGGAAGTAATGAAAAGAGTTCCAGAGTTAATTGCTGAATTACCTGAAGTTCCTAGAACAAGTGCTGAAGCTGCCTGGAGAGATTATGGTGAAGTTATTCTTTGTGATACAGATGAAGAAATGGCAACTATAAGTGATGAATATGCTCCAGAACATTTAGAAGTTCAAACGCAAAATCTTGAATGGTTTCATAAAAGATTAAAAAACTATGGATCATTATTTATTGGCGAAGAAACTACTGTTGCTTATGGAGATAAATGTTCAGGCACAAATCATATTTTACCTACAAAAGGTGCTGGAAGATATACGGGTGGTTTATTTGTCGGTAAATTTATTAAAACTTTAAGCTTTCAAAGAATGACCAAAGAATCTACTAAATCTGTGGGTGCTGCTTGTGCAAGAATATCAAGATATGAAGGTATGGAAGCACATGCAAGAACAGGCGATGTCAGGCTTAGAAAATATGGATTTTCAAACTAAAATCTAATTTATAACTTCTTCTCCATCTTCTTTTTTAACTTTATTTTTTTTATTTATAGTCTCTTTTTTTTTCCTCATATTTATAAGATCTGCAAAAGTATGATTCACATCTCGATGTCCTGCCTCATCATCTCTTATAACTCTAACCACATCTTTTAATGTAGCATGCAAAGGTAAATTCCAATAATTGATTGCAATTTCTGGAGCTGGTTGATCAGGTATAGTTCCAGCTTCAAGTTCATTTAAATATTCTGTATAACTTACTACAGCTTCCTCCTCAAAATATCCCACAATTCTATGAGCTGTTCTTTGAGAAATTAGATAGATCAATCCATAAGTAAAAATGAAAATAAACTGAGCGATCATTATTATAAATCTTTCAATAGCAGTAGGTTTTGCAATATGAATGAAAGTCATTAAGTGCATTCTTTCATTTTCAGCTTCTTCTAATAGAGTTTTGATCCAACCTTTGTCATCCTCAATTTTTCTCAATGATTTAAGATGAATTAACATTCCAGCAACCATGCCTGGAACTGCAGCAACTGTCTCAAGAACAACAGCTCTATGACCGTATCTTTTTTTAAAGAAAGTGTCAGCTAGAAATCTTAGAAATTTTGTAAAAGACAAAGCAACTTTGTCACTAAAATTTTTTGGTTCAAAATGTTTTTTCAGTTCGATCATGAATTTAAAATAGTAATAAAATGAAATTTTTACATGTGCCAAATTTGACACTTAAAAATGTTATTTATCAAAGAAAATAGACTGTCTCTTTAATAATATAAATTGTTAGTAAAGACATAAAGCCGATAATAAAAAGATTTATCAGTTTCCAAACTTTATCACTTTGAGCATATTTTGAAAAATAAGTTGATAAATATCCCAGTAAAAAAAAGAAGATTAAAGATGCTACAGATGCTCCAATACCAAAATATATTTTTTCATCTAGTAAAAAATTTTTTGAAAAATTTCCTAAAAAGAAAACAGTATCAGAATATACATGTGCATTAAGATAAGTAAAACTAAGCGTCTTAATTGATATTTCTATTTTAGATGTGTTTCTTACTTCACTATCAAAACTTATATTTCTTCTTATAGATTTAATTTTTAAATAGATAAAATAAATTAAAAAGATTATTAATAAAATATTTAAAGTTAATTCTACAAACAAATTAAAATATTGATGAAATAAATGAAATAGAATTATACCTAAAAATATTAATAATAAATCTGACAAAGAGCAAATTATACAAACTAAAAATACATATTGTTTTTTTAGTCCCTGTTCTATTACAAATATATTTTGAGCACCGATAGCTAATATTAAACTTAACCCAGTAAGAAAACCTAATACCAGGTATTCCATTTAAGTTAGGTTATTCTGAATTAGCTGTTAAAGTCTTAATCTCTAATACGTTTTCATTTGGGTCTTTTATAAAAAACGTTTCTTGCTCATATTTAGTACCTTTAAATCTTAGATAAGGTTCATCGTAATATTTGTGACCATTTTTTTTCAATCTATTCTTTAAAGCATCAAAGTCTTTTCTAGATAAATGGACTCCAAAATGTGGAACTGAAACATTTCCCATATCAACATCGTGCCTTTCATTATCTAGCTTGTGTTCACTGGCATGAAGAGTCAATTCATTTCCCCAAAAATCTACATCAGCCCATTCCTGAGCAGAATTATCCAACCTACATCCTAATGTTTCATTATAAAACTTTTTTGCTGTTTCTAGATCACCACAAGGTATCGCTAGATGAAAACAATTAGTATTTCTGTACATAATATCTCCTTTAAATTCTCAATATAACTACTATATATCCTACAGAATCTTATATCAAGCCAACAAATTTTTATGAACGAATACTTACAATCTATAATTGACAGAGATCCTGCGGCAAAATCTAAGTTAAGTTTAGTACTTACTTACCCAGGGGTTAAAGCAATTTTTTTTTATAAAATAGCTAATTTTTTTGCTATCGCAAAATTTGATTTAATTGCAAGAATCATTTCACAACTCGCAAGATTTTTAACTGGTATAGAAATACATCCAAAAGCTAAAATTGGAAAAAATTTATTTATAGATCATGGTATGGGAGTTGTAATTGGTGAAACTTCTGAGATTGGAAATAATGTTACCATTTATCATAATGTAACATTGGGAGGGATTGCTCCAAGTATAAATTCTAATGATCAAAGAAACATGAAAAGACATCCAACTTTAGAAGATAATGTCGTTGTTGGATCAGGTGCTCAAATATTAGGTCCTATAACAAT
>CABXTO010000009.1 GCA_902515195.1 uncultured Pelagibacteraceae bacterium | reverse complement strand
TAAAAAATTATTTTCAACAATATTTTTTTCATTTTTCATTTTAATAAATTGCCTTATATTAAGAATTGGATCTGGTAAAAAAGACAATTTATTTTCCATAAAGATTCTTTGATCTTTAAGCTGTTTTAATAAATCAATAGATGGACAAGTAACCCTGAATATTTTTTTTGATACTCCTTTCCATATGTATTTTCTAAGATTATTTAATTTAGGATATCCAGATATTCTTAATATAAATTTAGTTCTAAAATTAAATATCTTCAGCAAAAGTAAAGGTAGTGAAGTTAATAAATGCACTATAATAAAGTCTGGATTTTCTTTTTTAAGTAATTTGAACAGTGGAATTATTGATGTTAAAATTATAACAAAATATGAAAATCTACTTCCCCAAAAACCATTTTTTGGTAAGTATTTAAAATAGTCATATCCCAAACTTAATATTTCAACTTCATTTTCTTCAAATAATTTTTTTGTTTCATTCCATTCCCCACATGTATTAATAATATTTATTTTGATTTCTCCCTTAGAATATTTAGCAAGAGATATTGCTGAATTAATTGTTGATTTATATGTTCCAACTTTATTTAGACATGGGGCCCAATAATATATTTTTTTCATCTTATTTTTTTTTTAAAGTTGTGATTAAAAAATTTTTACCAAGTATGTTTATTGTGTTATAATTTTCAATATTATCTCTTATTTGATCATTATATCTAAAATAAGACTTTTTATCGGCGCCAATAAATTTGTATTTTGGACTCACAAAAACATTATATTGATACTGCTCATATTCATTATGTAATCTGTTAATGTTTCTTGCTATAAATATTGATAATGCAATTAATATTAAGATGATTGATTTTTTTTTAAAACTTTTAAACTCAATTATAAATTTACTTAAGAAAAAACTCATTGGGATAAAAAATAGTAATGCAATAATATGGTACCCACCATATCTTAGTGTGGGATGCTTTAGAAACCATTCAATAAAAATAATTATTAAAAAAAGATATATCAAAATTAATTGATTTTTTTCATAATTTATTAAAGATAATTTTGTTCTAAAAACAAAATAAAAAATAAGTAATAATAAAGTTAAACTTAAAAGAAAATCTGAAACCTTATTAAAAAAATAAATGTTCAACCAATTTGATAACCAATTTAGTCCTTGAATATAATTTATTCTATTTTCTACAACATAATTTGGGTTAGCTCCCCCTTTTGACCATAACTCAAACCATATTTTTGTTTCATAAATAAATTTCTTATCAATAGACCATGACAAATTTTCTATACAAGTAAATGTCAATGGAAATACAAAACAGCTTGAATTTATAAAAGTGTAAAAAGTTGAAAAAATTAAAAATAATAAACAATAAAAAAATATTGGGGAAAACCATAATTTTAAAAAATTTTTTCTTGTGTTTTGGTAAAATAATAAAATGCTAAATATTGGTAAATAGATTAAATAATAAGGTTTAAGAGAAATTGCAAAACATATCAAAAGTGAAAAAATTTTTAATTTTGATAAATTGTTATTTTTATTATTTATTTCAATATCTTTTATTAATGATGTTAAGTATATTATTGACAACATAATTAAGATCATTCCAGATCTATCTGTTCCGTGTTCTGCTAACCTATAAAAAAAAATATTTATAAAAACAAAGCAAAATAAACTTAAAAAATTTATAATTTTATCCTTATCAAATATTTTTTTATCAAAAATTTTTTTTATTAAAATTATATTTGAAAAACCAAGTATTAGAGCAGGTGTAATATGAAATAAATAGAAACTTATTTTTGGTAAATAAAACATCGAACTCAAAAAAAAGATTGATGAGGGACTTCTAAAACCATTATTTAAGTGTCCCAAAGCTATTGGGTGAGAATATTCACTTAAGAGTATTGTATATGGAAAATGATAATAAGGAAAATCATCATGATTTTTTGCTACAGATATAAAAATTAGTAAAATAAAAAAAATTAAAAAATGTAACAAAAATTCTTTTTTCAGTTTTTCAATTTTTTTTAAATTTATAAAAAGTAAAAAAATCCCAAGAATAAAAAAAAATGAATTAAATAAAATCCCATGTTTAAAAAAGGGTGATGAGGTATAAGAAATTAAACTCAAAAAAGTTAAACCTAATAAACCTAATAATCCAAAATTTGAGGTTTCTATTTTAATTATCTTTTTTAATATTAAACCGTATCCAATTAATGAAAAGGATATCAAATAAAAGTATAGATAAATCATTTAAAATAATTTTTATTAAAAAGTAAGACTTAAACCTAGTAAAAATTTATCTTTCATTTAAAACATGTTTATATATTTCTGCTGTTTTATAACAACAATTGTTCCATTTGAAATTTTCTACAATCTGATAACCCTTTTTAATAAGAATTTTCTGTTTTTTTTTTGATTTTAATAAATGCTCCATTTTTAATTTTATATTTTTTTGATTATGAGGATTTACATATAAACATGCATTTTTTAGAGTTTCTTTAAAAACTGGAAGATTACTGCAAATAACTGGACAAGACATGCGCATAGCCTCTAGAGGTGTAAGACCAAATCCCTCATGAAAACTCGTTGTAACAAATAAATTAGAAATTTTGTAATAATTATTCAATTTTTTATCATTTCCTGACACAAATTTAATTTTATTCTCAATATTTAAATCTTTAAATAATTTTAACTCTGCAGTATCAAATTTTTTATCTCCAAAACAGACTACCCTAAAATTCGCAACTAAATATTTTGAGGTACCATAAGCTTTAACAAAACTATGAAAATTTTTATAACCTCTTCTTGAACCTACAAATAATATAATATTTTTTTTTTTTTCTCTTAAGTAAATTTTTTGTTCTACACCTAAGTGAATTACACTTATTTTTTTCTTTTTAACCTTATAATATTTGATTAATTCTTTTTTCGTCTGATGGGATATACAAATAATATGAGAGGCATTTTCAACTAGTTCTGACTTTTTAAACTTATTCTGCGTAGATTTTAACTTTTCATGTATTAGATCATAAACAGTCAATATGTAAGGAATATCAATAAAATTTAATAAAGAATTATTATAATAAGAAAAATGTAATAAATCAGGTTTATTAATTTTAATATAAAAAATTGTCAAAAAATTATTTATAAAATAAATAAACTTAGTAAAAAAACGCGGAATTTTTTTTATTCTTAAAAAGAAAATTGTATTGGAATTTTTTTTTTTTAAATCCTCATTAATAACAATTGGAGAAAATATTTTGGATTTAATTGAATTATTTAATAAGCCATAATTTAAGTTATTAATATATTTTGAAATGCCTCCAACTTTTTGATGAAGAAAAATGCTTCCTTCAAAAACTATTTTTATCATATTTTAAAATATCAATTTCTCTATTCTTTTAAATAACGAAAATTTTATAATTTTTTTCAATTTATTATTATTCGCAACAAGTGATGTATCTTTTTTACTATCAATAAAAATTAGTTCTTTTTTATATCTTTTATTGATAACATAAGCTATGTCTTTCAAATAAATTTTCTTCCCTGTTCCAAAATTTAATATTCCTTGGTATTTTTTCTTCATCAAAACAAAAATTATTTTTGATATTATTTCCATAGAAATAAAGTCTCTATAATGATTCAAATTTTTTAAAACAATCCTTTTTTTTGCCCTTTTTATTTTTAGTTTTAAATCTGGAACAAGGTAATTTTTTTTTTGATCTTTATTCGTTGTACTAAAAATCCTACCAATACAATAATTTATTTTTGAGTTAGTCAAATTTTTAATTATATAAGTCTCTGCTTTTAATTTACTTTTTCCATAAAATGAAATTGGTTTTTTTGGATTTTTTTCAGAAATTTTTTTATTTTTTGAGCTATAAACATGTGATGTTGATGAAAAAAAAAACCAATCAATTTTTCCTGTTTTTAAAATAGCATCTACAATATTTTTAGTTCCTTTGAAGTTTACTTTATTTGCATACTTCCGATCTTTATTTACTTTAATAATTGGAACTACTGCAGCTAAATGAAAAATTACATTTAACTTATTTTTTTTTATCCAATCAAAAACATCATTTTTATTTGTAATATCGCCTTTAAAAATATTTATTTGATTATCTTTATTATTCTTAATTAAAATTTTTCCTAAACTTCCTGTTGCTCCTGTTAATCCAATTGTGTATTTCACTTTTAAATTTTATTTACTTAATAATTTTATTGATCAATTAATTTTTTACTTATATTAATATAAATAAAGAATCAATCACATTAATTAAAATGAAAAAAAACCATTTTTTTTAATATTTATCTTTTTAAAAAAATGGCCGAAATTTAAAAATGTTTATTTTATAGATGAGACAGAAAAAAAAATTTTTTATTAATAAAATTAAAAAAAAACCAAAATTTTCGATAATAACTGTTGTAAAAAATGATGAAAAAAAAATATCTTACACGATTAAAAGTATTATAAATCAATCATATAAGAATTTTGAGTTTTTAATTATTGATGGAAAGTCAACTGATAAAACTTTGCACCAAATAAAAAAATTTAAAAAAAATATTAATTTATTATTAAGCGAAAAAGATCATGGTATTTATTTTGCAATGAATAAAGCAATTAAATATGCAAAAGGTGAAATAATAGTTTTTGTTAATAGTGGTGATTTACTTATGAAAAATTCACTAAAAATTGTAAATAATACATTTTCAAAAAATAAAGATTTTCAATACGTTTTTGGCACCGTTAAAAGACACTATACTGAAGATACTATTATCAAGCATGGTGTCAGACCAAAAAGACTTTTTTATAATTTTGATTTTGCAACAGCTCATTCGACAGGTTTCTTTTTAAAAAAAAAGATGTTCAAGAAATTTGGATTATTTAATACAAAATACAAATGTTCTGCTGATTATGATCTTTATTACAGATTAATAATTAGAGAAAAAATTTTGGGTGGCTCAACTAAAAAAAGTGAAATGGTAGGAATAGTTCAAAAAGGTGGTTTTTCAAGTAGTATAGGATTTTTTGGTCACTTAAAAGAAGAGGCTAAAATTAGATTAGATAATGGTCAAAATGTAATATTTGTTTTTCTTATATATTTAAATGCTATTATAAAAAAGTTTTTAAAAACTTTATAAAAATTTATTTATTTTTTTTTCTTCAAACCACTCAACTGTTTTTTTTAATCCATATTTTATATCCTTAAATTTTTTTATCTTATACCTGCTTAGTAAAAAACTTTTATCACCATAGGTCTTATAAACATCTGCATTATTCGCACTAATATTTTTAATTTTAGCTTGTGGGTAAATTTTTTTAATTTTATTTGTTAATAAATTTAAATTAATAGTTTTTCCAGAACACACATTAAAAATTTCGTGCTTATTTTTATTTTTACAAATTAAAAAATTTTGACATACATTAACTACATCTGAAATATGGGTAAAATCTCTATAATGATTCCCTGCATTATTTAGCTCAAACACTTTCTTTTTGTAAATACAATTTAAAAGTTTTATTATATACATATCTGGACGTCCCCATTCTCCATAAACTGTAAAAAGTCTTAATCCAATGATTGGTATTTTTAAAATTTTTGAATATATTTCTGCCATCTCTTCATTCATTATTTTGCTTAAACCGTATGGATTTTTAGCTTTGAGAGAACTTTTTTCAGATACAGGAAACTTTTTTTGATCACCATACACTGAACTTGAAGAAGCATAAATAATTGCTTTAATTTTTTTTTTTTCTAAAACTCTAAGCAAGTTTTGAAAACCAAAAATATTAACTGTTATATATTTTTTTGGATTTATTAATGAATATCTAACCCCTGGCTGCGCTGCAAAATGATAAACATAATGAAAATTAATTTTCTTTATCTGTTGATCTAATTTTTTAAAATTTGAAATATCCAAATTATAAAACTTAAATTTTTTAAATTTTTTTAACTTATTAACTCTCATCTTCTTTAATTTAACACTGTAGTAAGAATCATAATTATCTAGACCATAAATGCTGTAACCCTCCTCTAAAAATTTTTTTGCTAAACTAAATCCAATAAAACCAGCTACTCCTGTTATTAATACTTTCATGTAAAATAATTATTCCATTTTTCTGAATATAAATCTTTATACTCTGATAATTTTAAATTTATTTTTTTATCAATATCGTAAACTTCGAGGTCTTTTATCATATTCAAATTTTTTTTTAAATTATTAAAATTTAAATTACCATCGAAGTTTCTTCCCTCCCTGGTCTTTGGAGGGAAAATTATAATGTTTGAAATTTTCTCTTTTACAAAATCATATTTTTTTTTGTTTATGAAAAATGCATTCATACCTTGGGTGTTTGTTCCAATAAATAAATAATTTTTTTTTTTCATTAAATCTATTAAAGCATTTATAGAGCAACCAAAATATAGATTTGAAAAATGTTCTTTGCTTCTAGAAAAATTTTTGTGGTAAGGTATAGTAATTTTATGAATATCTCCAAATATTGGATTATATTCTGCAACAATTAAATCACATTCTAAATTTATCTCCTGAAGAATCCAATAATCATTTCCGTCTATATCAATACTCAATAAGCCTAGTTCTGTCTGCCTAATCTTATCGTTAATTATTTGATTTATATTTTCTAAGTTTACAAATTCATTTAATGCAGTTAATTCATTTTGCCAATAAATTTTTTGTTTTTTAATTTCGTTTACGTGATCTTTTGATCCTTCAATTATAAAACCTTTCCATGATTGAGATTTCAAAAGATATCTGGTATTTGACTCCCAATAGTCTTCAGTTCCAATTTCTAAAAACGTTCTTTTAATATTGGGTATTTGCCCAGTCAACCAACTTATGATTCCATCTTCCCCAAATTGAGAAAATGCTGAAAACTCAACATCACTAAAATCATTAATTTTTTTTTTTTTTGAATTACTATTTTCAATAATCTTTGCTTGAATAAATATCTTTTTCTCTGAAAAATCAGGACGATTGAGAAATTTTTTTAAAAATAATATTTCAAATAGAGTTTTAATTTTTTTTAAAAAAAAAATCATTTTTTCAATAATAATTTTGACTTATTATTCATTGTTAATTTTTTTTAGTTTTTTATCATTAATTTCATAAACTATATCACAATATTCTAAAGGTTTTTTTCTATGAGTGCTTACAACAAAAGTACATTCTTTATAATTATGAAATAATGAACTTAAAATTTTATTTTCTACTACTGAGTCAAGAGCGCTAGTAGCTTCATCTAAAAAAATTATACTTGGTTTGTTATATAAAACTCTAGCTATTCCTAATCTTTGGCATTGACCTCCAGACAGCTTAGAACCTCTTTCTCCAACTTTTTCATTCAGCTTATTTGGAAGTTTAATAAAATCGTCATATAAATCTAGCTCTTTAAGAATTTCATCAATTTTTTTAAAATCGATTTTAGAAACATCAAATTCTAATGCTATGTTGAAGATAATACTTTCATCAAAAATAGTAACATTCTGTGGTACATAGCCTATTTCTCCTTGGAAATTTTTAATATTTTCACTAATATTTTGTTTATCGATCTCTATATCCCCACTTGATGGTTTTAAAAGTCCACACAATAGATTAATTAATGTTGATTTACCTGATCCAGATTTTCCAATTAATCCAATTTTACTACCATTTTTTACATCTAAACTTAAGTTTTTAAAAATAAAATTATTTTCTTTAAAATAAAACTCAATATTTTTTAAACTAATTTCTTTAAATTCAAATTTTTCACTATTTTTGTTTTTTTCATCACTTCTTTGATTTATTTTTATATTTTTAATCTGATTATAAATTAAATCAACTACTGGTAAATTATATCTTATCGAATTAATAGATTGTACGATTTTTGAAACTGACGGTAATATTCTCATGGTTGTATAAAGAAAAATTCCTAAAATTATAAATATTTCTTCAATTAAGTAACCGTCATAAATTAAAAAAATTACAATTAAAATAAGTGAAGATATTGTTATAAGTTCAAGGATCAATCTTGGCATTTGAACTATAATATCTTTTTTAATACCAATATTAGCGTTCTCTCTTGTATGAATTGAAAAATTTTTAAAAAAGATTGGTTGAAGTTTGTTTAAAATAAGTTCTCTAAAACCATTAAAACTTTCTTGTAATTGTTTTAATACGATCGTAGAGTGAAACTGTCTTTTTTCTCCAAGTTTCTTTAGTGTAGAGCTGTGAATTTTGTAGAAAATAAAACTTGATATTGAAAAAAAACTTATAATTATAATTGATACTTTGTAATTAATATAAATTAAAAGAATTGCAAGTGACGTAAATATTATAAATTCTGATATTAATCTAACTAAATTAAAAATTACTCCAAAAGAAAACAGATTTCCTTCAGTAATAACATTTCTAATTAATTCAGCAGAATTTTTATTAATATGAAAATTATAATCTTTATTTAAATAGTCTTGAAATAATATTTTTGCAATTTTTACGTATAAATCATGGGTAAAACTGTTTTGAAGAATTATTAAATAACGATTAAAAAAAAACTTAATTACATGTGCTAAAAAGAATAGAGATAATGTTAAAATTAAAAAATCATTTTTATCTTCAAGCTTAAAGAATTGAAAATATGTAGAATACTTTAAATAATCATTGCCAACAAAAAAATTTAAAATTGGGATAATTATCCCAACACTTAATATTTCCATAATTGAGGTTAATAAAGTTAAAAATAACAATAATAAAATTTTATTATATTCCTTTTTTTCAATCGGGAAAAATGCTTTTTTAATTAAATTACTTGAGAACATTTTGTATTGTTAATAATATATTTAATTTAAAGTAAATTGATATTTTAGTAAATTATAAGAAATTTAATATATATTTAATTGTTGATGCTTATATATTGAATTTAAAAATTTACAAAATAATTTAAATTAAACTATGTTGTTAGCATGAAAAAAAAAGAATTTGGCCTAATTTTGGCAGTTAAAGATTATTTGCTATTTCATAAACTGAATAAGGAGTTAATAGATGAACTTTCAGCATCATTTAAAAAAATTAGTGTTATAAATTTATCAAACTTCAAACTAAGAAATCAAAATGGTGAAATAAAAAATTTTTCTAAATTTCCAAAAAATTTTAGGCATATTACGTTTCAAAATTCGAGAGAATTTTTAGCGTATTTTAAGGACTTAGAATTTATTGGCATACAATATCTAAGTAAGAATCCTGATTTTTATAGAATTTTTTTCTTAATAAAATTAGCAAAAATAAAAAACATTATGATAATGAACCTTGGAATTTTTGGTAATAAAATTACTCCATCCTTCAATAAAAAAAATATTTTTGCATTCAAACACTATTATGACAAAGGTTTTTATTATCTATTCAGAATATTAACTATTATTAATATTTTTCCAAAAATTGATTTACTTTTAGATAGTAACGTCGAAAACATTAAAGCAGTAAATAATGGTTTGAGTAGAAAATTTGAGAATAAATTTCCATTTTTTAAAATTTCATATTTTCGGAATACAGAATTAATAAATAGTATTTCTTACGATCAATATATGAACCATACCGTTAATAAAGAAGAGAAGGAAGAAAAGTATATTTTGTATATTGATGTACCTATAAGGCACCCTGATAGAATTTTAAGAGAAGGTAAAGTTGAAGAAAAAATAATTAATGAATTTTATTCAAATTTAACAAAAACATTAAAATATTTTTCAAAGATATTTAATACTAAAATTTTAATTGCAATGCATCCATCTAATAAAAAAAATGAAACCTCTTTTTTCTCTGAATTTGAAATTACAAGTAAAAGAAGTATGGATTTAGTACCTAATGCTGAAATCATAATAGTTACTCATTCAAGTTTAATTAGTAATGCTGTGATGTTTAAAAAAAAATTAATTTCAATTAATTCTAAAACAATGGGTGATTATTTAAATGATTTAACTCAAAGATATCAAAAATCTCTAAATTTATTTAGCGTAAATATTGATAATGATATTGATATAGATTTAGTTGAAGCCAACAAAGTCATGAATTTATCCATTACAAATTATTATGAAAAGTATATCAATCAAAAACTTAAGTCATCTGGTAATCAGCTCTCTAAAAAGCAAATAGTAGAGATTATTATGAAAAGGTATTTTGATTAATAAAGATTATGTAACAACTTTTATCAAAGTTAAAATTTATATAATATTCAATTTTTCTATGGCATTACAATATTTTGAAAATCTTGTTTTCATAAAACTGAAATTTTGATCAATAAAATTTATATTTGCAAGATTGTTGGATTTTACTTCCAAAATACATTCTTCATCTGATAGGGACATATGTCTATCTTTAAATAATTTATAATTTATTTTTGTATCTAAAGTAATTCTTAAATTAAATATTGAGTAATATTCTCTATTATAAGAAATTTCAACAATAGGAAAGATAAGACCATACTCATTATCAAACATTCCATTTTTAATTAATTTTATATATTCGACATTTTGTTCAACAGTTTTATATCTGCCCTCAACAGAGTTAATTTTGTATTCTAAATTAAATTGATTTTTTTTGTCATAAATATTACTATTGGAATAAGTTCTTATTCTAATTTTTTTTCTAGGTACGATCCCCTCTATAGATTCATTGTAAATAGAAAAATTTGGATTATCAAAATAAATTGATTTAATAAATCTTTTTGGATAAAGAGTTTTTGCGGAATTTTCACCAAGATATTTATAAACTTCATCCAATTTGGTAATTTCTATTTTATATTTATTTTCTATTCTAAAATTATTCACATTTTTTATCTTGCTACTATTTTGTTGTTAATGCTTATTTTTGATTTTTTGTCTATGTATGAAAATTTATTAAATTTTTCACATTTATTATTTATAAGTTCAATTGATGCCCCTTGAAATTCTTGTTTTTTTTTATACGCAGCCAGACAAATTTTTTGGTTTTTAAAAAAAGATTTTTTAACAAGTACATTAGAGCTGTCTTTTGAAGCTAATCCAATATTTGAGTTTTCTGATTTAATTTCATCAATAATAACAGTAGACTTTTCTCCAACAGAAATTGATTTATCCCCACAATCTTGCACTACTGCTAATATCAGATTGTAATTTCCAAAAGATAGATCTGCACAATCATTTTTTGCATTCAATATATTTAAATTGAGGATTGAAACATTAGAAAAATCTAGGTCTAATGCATCACTAAAAGCATTGGAAATGTCAATTTTTTTTATAGATCCATTACTTCTTATAATATTTACACTATCCTCACAAAAGAAATTATCTGCGTAAATTTCAATATCTTTAAGTTGGCTATCAATTACTGAAAGACATCCAGTTAATCTTTTTGTATTAGTATCAATTTTTCTCTTCAAATCAGTTTTATTGGTCATAAATATTTTCCATGAATCTAAAATTGAATTGAATATTACTATCTTTCCGGAATTTTTAGTAAATTCAATCAATATATTTTTAGAAGTTTCGTCTATATTTGTTTTTACTCCATCATTTACTAAAAAATTAAAATCTTTTGAGATTTTAAATGACTCAAAGTTATCATCAAATTCAGGTATAAATTTATTGTTGAATTCATTTGTATATTCCTTTTTAGTCATTGATACAAAAATATTATTTTTGCCAAATATATTTTTCTGCTCCAACAATTTTAAAATTTCCTTTTCACTTATTATTTTTTTTTCACATTCAAGTAATTTATAATCACAAATTTCTATTGACACTTTCTTTCCTTTATCAAATTCAACAAAATCATCAAAAAATATCAACTTAAGATTTTTTTCAATTCCCATTTCCTCTTCGAATTTTTTATAAATATTATTTTCCATAACAAGATTTTCTTGTACTTTTGATTTTGAAATTTTAAGCAATCTCTCCTCGATAGCATTTAACAATACATTTAATTTTACGATATCTAATTTTTCAATTCCGTTATCTTGAAGTTTTTTTAATAAATCTTTCCGATTTAGACTTCTTAATTTATTTAATATTTCAATTGAATTTTCTTTAGCTAATAAAGTTACAACTTGACTTTTAAGATTATACCTAAAATCTTTATTTTCAAAACTGTCAAAATTTAAGTTTACCTCATTTAATTTTTTCCAATTAGCTAACTTTTTTTTGAATTTTCCATCTGTAAAGTCATAGTTAATAATAGACAAAATCTTAGGATCTCCATCATAATAGATTGGTTCTAGTGTTGAATAGATTGGATCATAGTAAAATCTTTGGTCATCAAAGCTTAATCCATGAGATGCATCAAGAGCAAAAATTAATGCCTGATAAGAGCCAATTTTTTTGTATTCATTTCTTTCCAAGTTTTTTTTATCAAATCTTAAAGTCTCATTAATTGCAAGTCCTTCGCTTATTTTATAATTTAAACTTTGAGCTCTAAATGAATATCCATTAAATCTATGAAAATTTAAATTTTTCAATGCATTTAAACTTATTATATAATTTTGATTTTTATTTTTAATCCACTCTTTGTTTGAAATTCTTGCTGCTGTAAGTTTATTAAACTTTAAAAAGTCCTCATCTGCTTCTAGAATGGGTCCCTCTATTTTTTTATTATGTTCTAAAAACTCTTTTTTTAAATTTTCTTGAAATATAAAATCAGTTGTTACATTGTTAATTTTTACTTTAACCTTATATGTTCTGGGTGTTAAAAATCCAAACTCTTTTAATAAAGTAGTGACAAAAATTTCATTATCAAAATATTTTACCTTAGGCCTAAATAATATAAATCTCGTAATATTATTTATGTTACCGTCTTCAAGTTTAATTCTATAACTTGAGATTGGCACTCCGTCTATCATTTCAATGTGAGCTTTTACATCGCCATGCCCCCTTATTGTTGAATTGTGATTACAGACTGTTCCATCTTTAAACTTAAAACTAGTTAAAGATTTCATTTTTTTTTTGTAATTTTTTTGGAATTTATTAGCATTTTTAACTCTATTTTTTCCAGGACTATTTACTGAAATATAATATCTTGAAGCTCTTTTAAAAAATTTATCCTTATCTACTAATTTAATATGTATATATTCCAAATTTTTAAATGTGTTTGCATCTCCAAATTGATTTATTTTTGTACATTCCGCAAATAAGTTTGAAGTTAAGAAAATTAGAAATAAAAATATCTTAATCACCATATCGAACTTCAACATTTACAATGTTTGATAAAGAATCTAGTTTTTTTTTGAGTTCATCAATTTGAAGTTTTTTATCTGAAGAAATTCTATACAAAAATTTGTCTTTATTATTCGATGAATAATAGATTAAATTTTCGTGATTTTCTAAAATATCTATTCTAGATTTAGCCTCTATTTCAATCAAATTTTTAAGAACACCATCATTGGTAGCAAATGAATATTTGAATAAATTAAAATAATTTTTCTTTTTTACAATTTGCTGAAAAATTCTTGAAATAATTAATATAGAAAAAACAATTGCAGTTAATAAAAATCCCCAATTAGGATTAACTCCATATGCTATTCCTAGAGTAATTAAGGAGAAATAAATAACGAGCTCTAATGGATTTTTAACTGGATTTCTAAATCTGACAATTGAAAGAGCACCTATCATACCTAATGACAAAGCTAAATTATTTGAAATAACATTTGTTATAACGAACGCTACAGGCGGTAATAATAAAAAAGTAATAAAATAATAAATAGTATTAACCCAATTTTGTTTAATAATAATTAAAACAAAATATATAAGTAAACCACTCGCTATTGAAAATAGACAATTTATAACAGTACTCAATATCATGATAAATATTTATCTCTTTTTAAATTTTATATCAAATGGAAAAAGTTCTAAAGGATTTTTATCTAAATTAAAAAAAATTTTCTTATCAAAATAAGTCAAAAATTAAACATTAATTAATGATTTATGCTAATTATAATGATTAAAAAATTTTAGTTAAATTTTTAGTTTCGAAGTAAACAATTTAAGATATACATTAAATTTATTTATATATGAAAGTAATTATTTTGGCTGGTGGTCTTGGTACAAGACTTGGAAATGAAACAAAGCTTAAGCCTAAACCAATGGTTAAGATTGGTAATTTGCCGATTATTCAGCATATAATGAAAATATATGAATGTTTCAAAATTAGAGATTTTATTATTGCTGGAGGATATAAGCACAACTTCATACAAAATTTCTTTAAGAAAAAAAAACTGCATGGTCTGAATATAAAAGTAATTGACACAGGAAATAATTGTTTAACTGGAGGTAGAGTATACAAGCTTAAAAAATATATAAATGATGATCTATTTATGCTTACATATGGCGATGGTCTTGCCAATATAGATATAAATAAATTGCTCAAGTTTCATAAAAAAAAAAAGAAAATTGCAACAATTACTATTGTTAGACCACCTGCTAGGTGGGGTCATGTTACAATAAAGAAAAATCTTGTCACCAAATTTGAGGAAAAGAATCAATTGAATGAAGGTTGGATTAATGGTGGCTTTTTTGTGTTGAATAAAAAATTTTTTGATTTTTTTAAAAAATACAAAAATAAAAATAAAATAATCTTAGAAAAAGATATATTAACTTCAATTTCAAAAAAAAAAGAACTTTCTGCTTATAAACACTTAGGTTTTTGGAAATGTATGGATACACCAAGAGATAAGGAATATTTGAACCAATTGACTAAAAAGAAAAAATTACCTTGGTTAAAATTTTAAATATGAAAAATGATTTTAATAAGCTGTGGGATAAGGAACTAAAAAAAGATATAAACTATATAATTGCCAAGGCAGAAAAAGAATTAAAATTTTTAACTGGAAAAAAAGTTTTATTCACTGGGGGCTGCGGATTTATCGGTTTTTATTTTTATAATGTAATTTGTTTCTGGAATAAAAAGTTAAAAAAAAAAATTGACTACACAATTTTAGATAATACTAAAAAAATACCAAAATGGTTAAATAAGAAAGAATGTAAATTTATAAGACAAAACATAAATAATGTTAAAGTAAATTTTTTTGATAAATATGATGTAATTATTCACGGTGCCTCAATAGCGTCTCCATCTTTCTATAGAAAGTATCCAATTAACACAATGAAAGCAAATATACTTGGTTTATGGAAAATTTTAGAAAATTTAAAAAAAAATAAGAAGAAAAAAATTTTGTTTTTCTTTTCGAGCAGTGAAGTCTACGGTGATCCAGATAAAAATAACATACCTACTGCCGAAAATTTTCATGGTAACGTCTCTTTTACTGGGCCAAGAGCGTGTTACGATGAGTCAAAAAGGTTTGGTGAAACCCTTATAATAAACTACTCAAGACTTTATAAATTTAAATCAATAATCGTAAGACCATTTAATAATTACGGCCCAGGAATGAATTTAGATGATAAAAGGGTATTACCTGACATGATGAAAAATATTATAAAGAATAAAAATATTAATATTTTTTCAGATGGTTCACCAACAAGAACATTCTGTTATATCTCAGATGCAATCATAGGTTATCTTAAGGCATTAAGATTGGGTATTAACTCTGAAGCTTATAATATAGGTTCTGAAGGACCAGAAATATCAATTTATTCTTTATCAAAAGAAACCCTTAAGATAGCCAAAAAATTGATTGATTACGATAAAAGAATAATTTTTAAAAAAAATACTGAAAAGAATTATTTAATAGATAATCCTAATAGACGTTGTCCTAATATGAAAAAAAGTGAAAAATATTTAAACTTTAAAGCTAAAATTAGTTTAAAAGAGGGATTGTATAAACAATTAATATATTATTTAAAGTTTAAAAAGTGAATATTTCAATAATTGGCTGTGGGTATGTGGGTATCGTGACTGGTGTTTGTTTAGCAGACAAAGGTCATAAAGTTTATTTTTTTGACAAAGATAGAGAAAAATTGAAGAGATTTATAGCGGGAGAAAAGATTATTTTTGAGAAAGGTTTAAATCAAAAGTTTTCCTCTGCAAAAAAAAAAGGTAAAATTTTTATTACTAAAGATTTATATGAAGCTGTTAATAATAGTGACGCCTCATTCATTTGTGTTGGTACTCCACTAAGAAACAAAAAAATTAATCTTAATCAAATTAAAAGTGTAACTCAAGATTTTACAAAAATATTACATTATAAAAAAAAACATGCATTAATTTATAAAAGTACAATACCGCCAAAAACAATTGAAAATTTTTGTATTCCTATTTTACAAAAAAAATTAAAAAAAAAATTAAATGATCATATAAAAATTATTTCAAATCCTGAATTTTTAAGAGAAGGAAATGCAGTCTATGATTTTGAAAATCCAGATCGTATAGTTGTAGGAATAAACAATATATCTTCAAAAAAAATAATGAATAATATTTATTCTAAATACAGAAAAAAGGCTAAAATTATATATGTTGATATTAAAACTTCAGAATTTATTAAATATTTTTCTAATTCTTTTTTTAGTCTTTTAATTTCATATAGTAATGAGATATCCAATCTTTCTCAAAAACTTAACATAGACTTTATAGATGTATTAAATGCATTTAAACTTGATAATAGACTTAAATCCAAAAAAAAAAATTTACCTGATATGATTAATTATTTAAAACCAGGGATTGGATATGGTGGAAGTTGCTTTCCAAAAGATGTTAAAACGTTTGTTAATTTTTCAAAAAAACAAAAAAATAATCTTACAATTTTAGAAAATGTAGATAAGATTAATTTAAATCAACCTTCAAAGATTGCTGATCATATTCTAAAGGAATTCAAAAAAAAAAGATTAAAAAAAATTTTGATTTTAGGAATTACCTTCAAGGAAAATACTGATGATATAAGAAATTCAACCTCAATAAAATTAATGAATATATTAGCTAAATATAATTTTGATGTATATGCATATGATCCGATCTTCTCTAAAAAAGACTTTTTTAAAATGAAAAAAATATTCAATTCAAAAATAAAATATTGGGATAAGTTAAATTTTAAACAAAAATTTGATGCAATAATAATAAATAATAAATCTTACCAAAACATTAAAATCTTGAAATACTATAATCAAAAATTTCAAACATTTATTTATGACTCCAGACGTATATTAGATAAAAAAAAATTTAAAAACTATTCAGGTGTAAGTATTAATTATTTTAAAAATTAATTTGATATGAAAATTGCAATAATTGGTGGATCTAGTTTTATTGGTCAAATTTTACTAAATCATTTATCGAATAAAAAATATGATATAATCTCTACCTATAATAGGAATTCATCAATTAAATCTAAGTTTCGGAAAATTAAATGGAAAAAATTTAGCTTAGAAGATAAGAAAAAAAATTATTATAAATATTTTAATAATCCTGACATCGTAATAAATTTATCTTGGCCAGATATTCCCAATTATAAAACCAATAAACATTTTAAAACTTTTTTAAATCAAAAAAAATTTAGTTATAATTTAATTGAAAATGGTCTTAAAAATTTAATCGTAATAGGAACTTGTTATGAGTATGGAAAAAAATCTGGAAAATTATCAGAAAATATAAAAACAAATCCTGTTGTTCCTTATGCAATTTCAAAACTAAAATTGTTAAAAAGTTTACAATTAAAAAAAAAAAATGATAATTTTAATTTTACTTGGCTAAGACCTTTTTTTGTTTATGGAAATAATGAGAAAAGAAAAACTTTATTTACACTTATTAGAAGTTCAAATAAAGAGAGCCTATCAAAAGTAAAAGTATGTGGAAGTTTAGTTAGAGACTTCATTCCTGTTAGCTTCTTATGTAAAGTAATTCTCAAAATTATAAAATTAAATAATAATTTTGGGATTTTAAATGTTTGTACTGGAAAAGGAATTTCTGTTAAAGAATTTGTTAAACTTAACATAAAGAATAAAAATAACTTAAAATTAATAAATATGAATGGCAAAAATCCAAATAACTTTGAACCAAAAAAATTTTGGGGAGATAATAAAAAGTTAAGGAAAATACTAAAATGGAAACTTTAATAAGTATTGGTCTACCAGTAAAAAACGGATTTTTAAATACTTCGGGTAAGTCTCTAAATATTTCAAGTGCTTTGAATGCATTAATAAATCAAAGCTATAAAAATATTGAAATAATTATTTCAAATAATTGTTCTACAGATGAAACCACATCTTATCTAAATAAGATTAAAAACACAGATAATAGAATAAAGTTATATAATCAGAAAGAAGAAATATCCTGGGCAGAAAATTTTAATTTTGTCTTAAATAAATCAAAAGGAAAATATTTCAAATGGAATGCTGCGGATGATATGATTTCAACAGATTTTATTGAAAAAAATTTTGAATTTTTAGAAAAAAATACAGATTATGTAGCGTCATCATGTAAATTTTATTATGAGGAAAATCCAAATGAGGAAAATTCATTTTGTTTAGATGGGAATTTATACTCTAGACTAAAAAAATTTTTCAAATATAGACACAATGCACATAATATTCTTTTTAGTCTAATCAGAAAAGAAAGCCTGTATAAAACAATAGATATTTCAAAAGATTATTGGGCTGTTGATTGGATGTTAGATTTAGATTTACTTATACAAGGAAAATTTAATACCATAAATCAAGGAAATGTAATTTACGGAACAAATGGGATGTCTAGACAAAAAAATTTTATTAAAAGAAAAATTTATCAATCTAAAAAAATTTATATTTTATTACCTTTTTATGAGTTAATGAAAAATCTCTTTTTTAAAACAATTTTTTCAAAGGAAATTTCTTTTATAGAAAAATTATCTATTTACTATTCATCAATAAAAATTAACTTTTATTTTTTCAAGAAGAGTTTTTTTGATAAAAATTAAAAAAGTCTAAAAATTTTTATTATTATAATCAAATTTTAAATAATTATTTACAAGATTTTTAAGCTCATTAATTTTTATAAATTTTCCAATTGTATTGGAATTATATTTAAAATTTTTACTAACTAAATTTGCTTTATATTTTTTTTTGTAATATTGCATTGTTTTTTTTATATTTGGAAGTAATAAGTAATATTTTTTTATATCGTATGTACTTAAACTGTCAGCTTCACTGACTAGTTCTTCATGGATTTTCTCTCCATATCTTACACCTATAATTTTATGTTTTTTTTTATCATTAATAGCTTTCGCTAGATCAATAACTCTAAAAGCCTTCGTTTTTGGAATTACTATTTCACCGCCAACACAATTTTTTAAACTCCAAATAACCATTTCTACTGCTTCTTTTAATGAAATATTAAATCTTGTCATTTCATTATCTGTAATTGTAAAAAAGTTTTGATTTTTATTTTGTTCTAAAAAAACAGGCAACACTGAACCTCTACTTCCCATTACATTTCCATATCGCACAACACTTAAAGATATATCTCGATCCCCTTTTACATAATTCGAGGTAATAAATAGTTTATCTGAACACAATTTAGATGCACCATAAAGGTTGATTGGTGAAACTGCTTTATCAGTTGATAAAGCAATTACTTTTGAGACTTTTTTTGAGGACATGCTAGCATCTATTATATTTTGTGAACCAATTACATTTGTTTTTAAAGTTTCAAAAGGATTATATTCTCCAGTAGGAACTTGTTTTAAAGCCGCTGCATGAATAATGAAGTCGACATCTTGAAATGCTTGTTTAAGTCTATCTTTATCTCTTATATCTCCAATATAGTATCTTAGATTAGTGTTTATTTTATCATCAAAATTTTTAACACTTCTCATCTCATGTTGCTTAAGCTCATCTCTACTAAAAATTATAATTTTTTTAAAATTAAAATCTTTTTTATTTTCTATAAAATAGTTTAACAGACTCTTCCCAAAAGAACCTGTGCCACCTGTGATTAAAATTGATTTGTTTTTAAACATTTAATTAAGTTTTAAAGATAACTACTTATTTAAAATTCATTATTTCATCAAGTATTTTTTTTATCTTTTCTTATAAAGCTATAATTACCTATATAATTATTCTTTGACCTAAGATGATTTTTCAAAATAGAACTTATCTTTTTAAATTTTTTATCGTCAAAATTTTTCATCCAATATTCATAAAATTCATAATTTGCTAAATTTGGATAACCACCTATTGATTTCATTACTTTTGGGATATCTTCAATCATCCAATCACTATTGGTAAAAATATTTCTCATAAAATAAAATTCTTTTATTTTAGATTTATCAAAATTTAATTTTAACTTATCAAAATTTAAGATCATTTTCTCGAATTGATTTAAGTTTTTTGGATGCAAATTAAAATCATAATTTATTGTTGGATTATTTGTTGATGCATAAATTACAGGAATTTTAAAAAAAGCAAACTCCCAACCAACTGAACCATTTACAGTTAATACACAATCTATCCCCTCTTTTATTAATTGAAAATTAGAAACACTAGGGTTTAAAAATTTAAAATGTTTGTTTTTTGATAAAAAATTTTCTAAAATTTTAATAGATCCATTCAACTGACTTGGGTGTGGTTTGATATACCAAATATAATCAGTTTTTTTCGATATCTTTCCTAAAAAAATTAACCACTCATAAAAATCATTAAACAGGTCACCTTCTATGCCATGAGCATGAGGAGCATCTAGAAAACAGTGGGATGCAATTAATATTTTCTTTTTATTATTTTTATCTAAAATCCTTTTTGATGAAAAATCTTTATGAAATGGTGATTTTTTTAGATGTAAAGTTTCAAAACCATAACCAGCATTTAATCTATTATTCATCTCTTTATTGGCATATCTAATTGCTTTTTTTTCTTTCGGTTAGTTTGAATTTTTTAAAATCTTTTTTAAAAGTTTGAAATTCGGTGTATGCGTTCAATCTTTTTTTACTTATCTTATGAACATTATGAAAATTACATTGAAAAGAAATAAGGTTTAATCTTGACGCAATTCTTATAATCATTGCATCTGTATAAACGGTGTGTGAAACAATAACTGTGAGAATTTTATTTCTTTTAAAATATTCCCACCAGTAATAAAAATTTTGTACTTGTATTGTAAAATATTTTATAAAATTTTTATCATAAAAATTATCTATGGTAGGCACCTCATATTTTTTTAAGTAAGAGTCATATATGTAATCACCTACCAAAACACCTTCAATTTTAAGATTAAGTAAGTCCTCTTTTTTTCTTAATTTTGATAAGAGATATTTTATTTTTTTTTGAGAGTGCTTATTTGATTTGTTTAGATAAGCAGGGATCAAAAAGTCATCTGTTTGAAATGATCTATAAATTGAAAATATTCCAAAATTAAGGAATTTTTGAACAATCAATTTAATCCTTTGAAAAAAATTAAAATTAAATGGATTAAAATATGCAATACACTTACAATTATACTCTTTTTTTAAACTATCAATTAATAATGAAAATGATATTTGAGTAGAGCAGTTATTTGTAAATTCACATAAAATTATTTTTTCATTTTTGCGATTTATTTTTTTAAAATATTTATTATTAAAACTTATAACTCTATTAATATTTTTTTTTAAATTTAGATTAGACATATATTGAATAATAATTTTTAATTAATTTAATCTTCTAAAAACATCAAATTTCAAAGGTCCTAAAATTTTTTTCTTTAAACTTATTTTTTTTTCAATTTCGTGCATTTTAAAAATTGTTTGATCAAATTCCTTTAAGTACTTTTCAACCATGTCTTTTTTATGAGCAATACTGACAAATATTAAGTTACCAGCTAGATATCCCTTTTTTAACATTTCTTGAGTAAAAAAAGTCGATCTTTCTTTATTTTTTTCATTAAAACTGAAACTAGGAATCGATCTGATTCCTGATATTGAAACATCATAACCATATTTTTTAAAAATTTGAGCCCAAGCCCTTTTTATTTGATCTCCTACTTTTGAAATTTTTAACCAAGTTCTTTTTTTTTTCATAAATTTTAGTGTCTCGATAGCTGCTACAAAACCAATTCTCTCTGACCAAAATGTACTGCTAATAAAGGTCTCTTTTGCATTTTTCATAATTTTTGCTTTACCTACAATTGCAGTAATTGCAAATCCATTACCCAAAGCTTTTCCATAAATTGCAATATCAGGGTTTACTCCATATTTTTTATGTATACCTCCAAATGTTTCCCTAAAACCTGAGGTGCACTCATCAAAAATAAGAATTATATTTTTTTTGTTACATAGTTGTCTTACTTTTTTTAAAAAATCATCTTTCGGAGGAAAATTTCTTATTACTTCCATTTTAATAATCCCAATTTTTGGATTTTTATTAATTAATTTTTTAAGTCCATCTAAATCATTATATAAAAAAGTGTGTATTGAATTCTCCAAGTTTTTGGGGACACCTTTGGTTTTCAAACCTTTCAACAAATATTTATCTAATTTATTTTTTTTGTTTAAATTTGCCGCTAGATACCAATCATGCCATCCATGATACCCACATACTGCAATATGATCTTTTTTAGATGCTGCTCTAGCTATTCTAATCGATATAGCATTAGCCTCACCACCTGATCTAGCAAATTTTACCATGTCTGCCCATTTATTTAAACTTAATAACATTTTGGACAATTCAATCTCTTCTGGACAATTCAATGAGGACATATTTCCTTTTTTTACTGTTTCTATAATTTTATTATTAATTTGCTTATTGCTATACCCAAGAATATTTGTACCAACACCCATTAAAGAAAAATCAATATATTTTTTATTATCTAAATCCCAAACAAAACAATCTTTTGCTTTAGAGTAATAAGTTGGCCAAAAAATAGGTAACATTAATTCTGGTCTTTTAGATATCAGCATATTACCACCAGGAATTAAACGTTTTGCTTTTTGCCAAATTTTATGATTCTTATAATTTAATTTTTTGACCATTTTCTTATATCTGTAATTTTTTTTTCATTACTTTTTAGTTTAGAAAAATTGACATTAATATTTTTCTTTTGTTTGATAATATCTAAAATTTGATTTAAATGTTCTAATTTTTCAATTCCAATAATTATTTTATCAAATTTCTTTTGAAAAGCTAAAAACAAAGAAGCTTCTAAACTTGTTAGATTTTTTTCTTTTAAAAATAGCTCATATTTCTTGATTAACACTTTGTTTTTTGCATAAAATTTTTTTTTTAACAAATTTGGATCTAAGAGCATTCCTTGCAAAAATATGCTTCTTGCATACAATTTTATATTATATTTTTTTTTAATTTTATAAATGAATTTATCATCAAATTCTTGATTAAATAAATTGAAGGGAAATTGAATTACATCTGGAATTATATATTTTAAAATTTTTTTTAAATCTAATATTGAGTATATCGAAAATCCTATATTCTTAATTTTTTTCTCTGATTTCATTTCTTTTAGAAAATAAATAAAATCTTTTTTATTTCGTAAAAATTCT
>CABXTO010000008.1 GCA_902515195.1 uncultured Pelagibacteraceae bacterium | reverse complement strand
AAACAAGTTTCTGAATTTGAGAAAAAAGAATTATTTGATCCTGATAATATAGCAGCATTAATTGATAAATCTAAAGTTGAGACCGCTGAAACTTTAAACAAAACAAGTAAAGTAACTCAAGATCAGCAAAAAAATATTGACTTATCTGGTTTATCTTTAAGTGAAGAAGATGCTTTAAAAGCTCAAATATTTGGATGTTGGAGTATACCTCTTGGATTGCCATATAATGAAAATTTATTAGTCAGAATTAAACTTCAACTAAACCCAGATGGGACTGTTTCACAATCTGAAATATTAGATCATGCTAGAATGAATAAGCCTGGTCAGGGATTTTATAAAGTTCTGGCTGAAAGTGCTTTGAGAGCAGTAAAACTGTGTCAACCTCTTAGAGTACCTACAACAGGGTATGAAAGATGGAAAGAACTACAACTTAATTTTGATGCAAGAGAGATGTTAGAAGGGTAAAGTATAATTATGATTAAAAAGATATTATTCAGTTTAATTTTTATAATACCAATTAATGCCTTCGCTTTAATTGAAGTTGATATTACTAGAGGTAATCTTAATCCATTGCCTATAGCAGTATCACCATTATCCATTGATGAAAATTCAAAAAAAAATTTTGAAAAAATAACAAAAAAAAATAATTTAGGATCAGAGATTTCTCAGATAGTAGAAAAAAATTTGAAAACCTCAGGTTTATTTAATCCTTTAAGTAAAGATGCTTTTCTTCAGGCACCTGATATTGCAAATTTAAAACCTCGATTTGAAGATTGGAATTTAATTAAAGCCCAAGCTTTAATAACAGGTAAAGTAAAATTCGTAGATGAGAAATTAAGGGTAGAGTTTAGGTTGTGGGATGTTCTTGCAGGTAAAGAAATGATGGCACTTGCTTTCACTACTGTTCCAAGTAATTGGAGAAGAGTTGGACATATAATTACAGACAAAGTATATGAAAGACTAACTGGTGAGAAAGGATATTTCGATACAAGAATTATATATGTTGCAGAGGAAGGTCCTAAAACTAAAAGAGTAAAAAAATTAGCAATTATGGATCAAGATGGTGCTAATAATAAATTTTTAACTTTAGGAAATGAACTTGTTTTGACACCAAGATTTAATCCAACTAATCAAATGGTAACATATTTATCATATTTTAGAAATTTACCACGAGTCTATCTTTTAGATATTGAAACAGGAATGCAAGAAGTAGTGGGTGATTTCCCTGGGATGACTTTTGCACCAAGATTTTCTCCTGATGGAAAAAAAATAATAATGAGTTTTGCTAAAGATGGAAATTCAGATATCTATACAATGGATTTAGAAAATAGAATTGTCGAGAAAATAACAAATCATCCCTCTATTGATACATCTCCATCATATTCACCTGATGGTAAATATATTTGTTTTAATTCAGATAGGAGTGGTTACCAACAAATTTATATAATGAAAAGTGATGGCAGTAATGTAAAAAGAATTTCGTTTGGAAAAGGATTGTATGGGACACCAGTTTGGTCCCCAAGAGGAGATTTAATTGCATTTACAAAATTACATAAAGGAAAATTTTATATTGGCGTAATGAGAACAGATGGAAGTGGTGAAAGATTATTAACTGAAAATTTTTACCAAGAGGCTCCATCATGGTCTCCAAACGGTAGGGTATTAATCTTTTATAGAGAAACTGAAACAGATGAAAAAGGAGAGGGATTTACCGCTAAATTATGGTCGATTGATTTAACAGGTTATAATGAGAGACAAGTAAATACCCCAACTGATGCATCAGACCCATCATGGTCATCTTTATTAAGTAATTAACCAATATTCTCTTGATTTTTTAACTTGAAAGATCTATTTAGTTGTGAAAAAGTTTAAGAATAAGAAATATTGATCAAGGAGCAATAATGAAATTAAACAAAATTCTAAAAAACGCTTTTTTAGTAATCGTTGCCAGCTTTGTGTTATCTGCTTGTGCCGTATCTAAAAAAACAGGACAAATGCAAGGTGACGTTTATACAGGAAAAGATACTGTTGAATATTTAGCATCAGGTGTACCTGATAGAGTTTTCTTTGCAACAAACGAGTCAGTTTTAACAACTGCTTCGAGAGAGACATTAAGAAAACAAGCTGCATGGTTAAGAAAGAATTCTAAAATTACAGTTGTTTTAGAAGGTCATGCTGATGAAAGAGGAACAAGAGAATACAATTTAGCATTAGGTGAAAGAAGAGCTAACGCAGCTAAAGATTACCTTATGACTTACGGGATATCCTCTAACAGAATTCAGGTTTTAAGTTATGGAAAAGAAAGACCTGTAGATTCAGGATCAAATCCATTAGCTTGGTCAAAAAACAGAAGATCTGTTACTGTTAAAGCAAATTAGTTTCTAAACTTTAAAGACCCTTAGCATTTATTTGTTTAAGGGTCTTTTTTTTGCCATGATTTTAAACTTAAGCTGAGTAATGAAAATTTTATCTAAGATTATTATAGTAAAATTTATTTTATTATTCCAATTTTTAATATTAACAAATTCTTTTTCAGAAGACATCAATATAAATGAAACTCTTATTCAACTTCAAAAAGATTTGAAAACTTTAGAGAAAGCTGTTTATTCAAACTCTGTTGAATTCAATGATAAAAATCTTGGTAGTTCTAATTTGAATGGAGATAATAATAATGAAGATGTATTAACAAGACACTTACTGAAACTCTCAGAAATTGAAAATCAATTTCAACAACTTACAAATAGATTTGAAGAAATAAATTTTAAATTAGACAAACTATCAAACAGAATGTCAAAAGTTCAAGCAGATAATCAAATTAGATTTCAAGATTTAGAAAATGTTTTTTCATCAAATGATGATAGTAAAAAGCTTAGTAAAAAAACAAAAGATAAAAAAGATATTACAGACGAAATTTTACCTGGAAGTTCTGAACCTCAAGATTTGGGTTCCATTTCTTATAAAGATACAGAAACAAATGAAACATCACAACAAATTCAGTCAATTGAAACTACTGCAACAATCGTTACTGAGACTTTTCAAGCTGAAGATAAAATTCTTCCGAAGGAGTCTCCAGACAAACAGTATGAATTCGCGACTAGTTTTTTAAAGATTGGGGATTACTCAACAGCTGAAAGAGCTTTTAGAGAATTCGTGACAACTAATCCAGAACATAAATTAGCAGGCAATGCTCAGTACTGGTATGCTGAAACATTTAGAATAAGACAGCTTTATACTGATGCAGCATCTGCGTACTTGGAAGGTTATCAAAAATATCCTAAGGGTGAAAAAGCTCCTGTAAATTTATTAAAGCTCGGTGTATCAATGGTTCAGATTGGAGAAAAAGATCAAGGTTGCAAAATGATTAATGGTGTAGAAAAGCAATACCCAGATGCCAATCAATCTATATTACAAAAAGCTAAATATGAGTCTCAAAAATTCGAGTGCAATAATAAAAAATCCTAAACTTTTTAGAAATAAGTTAAATAATAATAAAATTTTTGAGATATATAAAAAATTTGAGAAATCTCTAAATATCCAAGACGACTTTGCTGTGGCTGTTTCTGGAGGACCAGATAGTTTATCATTAGCTTTCTTAGCAAAAGTCTACTCAATCAAAAAAAAGCTAAAGGTAAAGTTTTTAATTGTAGATCATAAACTAAGGCCTGAGTCCTCTAAAGAAGCATATTTTGTAAAAAAAATTTTAAAAAAATTCTCAATCGATGCAAAAATTCTAGTATGGAAAGGAAAAAAACCTATAAAAAACATTCAATCTTTAGCACGAAAAAAAAGATATGAATTATTATTTGATGAATGTGATAAATTTGAAATAAGTCACGTTCTTTTAGGACACCACCAAGATGATTTATTTGAAAATTTCTTTATTAGGCTTTTAAGAGGAAGTGGATTGAAAGGACTAATATCATTAGATAAAAAAAATAAAATTAATGGTAAGAATTTATTAAGACCTTTATTAGATGTAAATAAGGAGGACTTAATTTATATTTCAAAACATGTGTTTAATTATTATGTGAAAGATCCATCAAATGATAATGAAAAATTTCAAAGAATAAAAATTAGAAATTTGCTAAATGAGCTACAAAAAAATGGCTTAGATAAAAAAAAATTATCTAAAACTATTAAAAATTTAAAACAATCAGATAATGTGGTAAATTTTTATGTAATAGAAAATTTGAGAAATAATACCCTGTATTCAGAAAAAAGGAATCAGATCATCTTAAATGGTAATTTTTTCAAACAACCTTATGAAATTACTTTTCGAGCTTTTTCAGATACAATTAGAATAATTGGAAAAAAATACTACGCTACTAGAGGAAAAAAATTAGACAGAATAATCAATCAGATTGTAAGTGGAACGTTCTATAAAGCGACCCTTGGGGGTTGTATCATAAAAAAAGTTAGTCAAACGGTAATAATCTCAAAAGAACACTAAATTTTTTTGCTAGATAATACAAATTGCCACTTGTTAAATTTAGAATAATTCTTATTTTAAAGGTATGAATATAAAAAATTTAGCAATGTGGGCAATAATTGTTTTTTTAACAATTGGTCTTTATAATATGTTCAAAGGACCCCAGTCAAATATAAGAAGTAATAATCAAGTTATATTTTCAGAATTCTTAACTTCTGTAGAAAATGGTGAAGTTTTAAAAGTAGAGATACAAGGCAATAACATTAAAGGTGTTTATTCAAACGGTGATAGTTTTATAACTTATTCTCCCAACGATCCAAATTTAATTGAAAAACTTTCTGATAATGGAGTGAGCATTTCAGCAGCACCCATCGAAGAAAAAATGCCATCATTGTTCGGTGTTTTATTATCCTGGTTTCCTATGTTATTGCTAATAGCTGTTTGGATTTTCTTTATGAGACAGATGCAAGGTGGCAAAGGTGGAGCAATGGGCTTTGGAAGATCAAAAGCTAAAATGATGAATGAACTAAAAGGTAAAGTTACCTTCAATGATGTAGCTGGAGTGGAAGAAGCAAAAGAGGAAGTAGAGGAAATAGTTGAATTTTTAAAAGATCCAAAAAAATTTAGTAGATTAGGTGGAAAAATTCCAAGAGGCGCATTGTTGGTTGGTCCTCCTGGTACAGGAAAAACTTTATTAGCTAGAGCTATTGCTGGAGAAGCTGGCGTTCCATTTTTCACTATCTCAGGATCTGATTTTGTTGAAATGTTTGTAGGGGTTGGGGCTTCTAGAGTAAGAGATATGTTCGAACAAGGAAAAAAAAATTCTCCTTGTATAATTTTTATTGATGAAATCGATGCAGTTGGCAGAAGTAGAGGCGCAGGTTTAGGAGGTGGAAATGATGAGAGAGAACAAACACTTAACCAGCTTCTAGTTGAAATGGATGGTTTTGACACAAATGAAGGAGTAATAATTATTGCTGCAACAAACAGACCAGATGTCTTAGATCCAGCATTATTAAGACCAGGTAGATTTGATAGGCAAGTAGTAGTTTCAAATCCAGATATAATTGGAAGGGAAAAAATTTTAAAAGTGCATGTTAAAAAAATAAAGATGGCTCCAGATGTAAATTTAAGAACAGTTGCGAGAGGTACACCAGGATTTTCTGGTGCTGATTTAGCCAACTTGGTAAATGAGGCTGCATTATTAGCCGCTAGAAAAAATAAAAGAATAGTAACTTTAAACGAATTTGAGGATGCAAAAGATAAAGTAATGATGGGATCTGAAAGAAGATCTATGGTCATGACGGAAGAGGAGAAAACTTTGACTGCTTATCATGAGGCTGGTCATGCCATAGTAACTATAAATGAGAGTGCTGCTTATCCAATACATAAAGCAACAATTATACCTAGAGGTAGAGCCTTAGGTATGGTTATGCAATTACCAGAAAGAGATGAATTATCTCAAACAAGAGAACAATTACATGCTCAGTTAGCTATAGCTATGGGAGGAAGGGTTGCTGAAGAAATCATATTTGGGGAGGATAAAGTTACCACAGGAGCTGCTAGTGATATTGAGCAGGCAACTAAAAGAGCTAGAGCAATGGTAATGCGAGCAGGGTTAAGTAAAGAATTAGGTCCAGTTGCCTATGGTGAAAATGAAGAAGAAGTATTTTTGGGAAGATCAGTAGCTAGACAACAAAATATGTCAGAAGAAACAGCAAAAAAAGTTGATACTGAAATAAGAAAAATTGTAGATAAAGGTTATGAAAGAGCTAGAAAAGTTTTAACAGATAAAATTGATGATCTGCATAAATTAGCCAAAGCTTTATTAACTTACGAAACCTTATCTGGTGAGGAAATCGAAAATTTAATTAACAAAAATATTTATCCAGCAGATAAACAAGATCTAAAAGTTGATGACGATAAAGGCTCTGCTTTAAGTGCCTTAGGTCTTAAACCAAAAATTGTTCATTAATATAAATGTTAAGATTTTACACTAGAGTGTGTAATTTCTATTACGGAACAAAGTCAGAAAATCTAGTTTTAAAAAAAAAAACATTACCTTTAAATGGTAATAAAAAAATCTCATTTGATCAAATTGAAATAATATCTAGAAAGTCAAAAAAAAAAATTTCAATAAATCAAATTAATAATCTATCGGATCGATTAAAAAAAAAAATAAAAGAAGATTTAAAAATTATAACTAAACAAAAAAAAATTAAAAAACTTAATTTAAATGATACACCAAAAATTATGGGTGTATTAAATGTTACACCTGATAGCTTTTCAGATGGTGGTAAGTATAATAACAGTATATCTGCCAAAAAACATATGGAGTATCTTTTTAAAAGTGGGGCTGATTTAGTTGATATAGGTGGTGAATCTACAAGACCAGGCTCAAATTCTGTAAGTTCAAAAGTTGAATGGAATAGAATAAAAAATATAATTAAAAAAATAGATAAAAATAAATTTATCTCTCTTGACTCTAGAAAATCTGAAATCATAGAAAGAGGCATCAAACTTGGAATAAAATTAGTCAATGATGTTTCAGGTTTGAACTACGATAAAAATTCAGTCAATATTTTGTTAAAATACAAAACTCCATTTGTGTTACAACACTCACTTGGAAAGCCTGAAACAATGCAAAATAATCCAAAATATAAAAATGTGACACTAGATATTTACGATTTTTTTGAAAAAAAAATCAATTTTTTAAAAAAAAGTGGTATCAATCATAAAAATATTATTTTAGATCCAGGAATAGGTTTTGGAAAAAATTTGAAACATAATATTACATTAATTAAAAACATATCAATTTACCATTCTTTAGGATTGCCTATATTACTTGGGGTATCTAGAAAAAAATTTATAAAAGAAGTATCTGGTATAAATGATAGCATATCTAGAACAGGAGGGACAGTTAGTTCTTGTATATTTGCTATGATGCAAGGTGTTCAAATTTTAAGAGTGCACGATGTAAACGAAATAAAACAGAGTATAAAAGTGTTTAAAGAATTAATTAAATAATCATGAAATATTTTGGAACAGATGGAATAAGAGGTCAAGTTAATAGTAAAAATATTAATGGAGATATGTTTTTTAAATTTGGTTTAGCGGCAGGTAAATACTTTACAAATTTAAAAAAAAAAAAACAAACTGCTATTATAGCTAAAGATACCAGACTATCAGGATATGCTCTTGAACCTGCTCTTGTCTCTGGTTTAGCATCAGCTGGTATGCATGTCTATACATTAGGCCCATTACCAACAAATGGACTTGCTATGCTTACAAAATTGATGAATGCAAACCTAGGAATTATGATTACAGCATCACACAATTTATTTAATGATAATGGTTTAAAATTATTTGGACCAGATGGATTAAAATTATCAGATAAAATTCAAAAAAAAATTGAAAATCTTATCGATAAAAAAGTTCAAAATCATTTATCTAAACCAAAACTTTTGGGAAGAGTAAAAAGATTGGAATCTGGTACAAGTGATTATATTGATATTCTTAAAAAAAAAATACCAAAAAATTTTAAATTAAAGAATTTTAAAATAGTTTTAGATTGTGCAAATGGAGCTGGATACAAATCAGCACCTAAAATGATAAAATCTCTTGGAGCAAAATTAATTGTAATTGGAAATAATCCAAATGGTTTTAATATTAACAAAAATTATGGATCTACATTTCCAAATAAAATTCAAAAATATGTAAAAAAATATAAAGCTAATTTAGGCATCTCTCTAGATGGAGATGCAGATAGAATAATAATGTGTGATGAGAAAGGTTCAATAATTGATGGTGATCAAATTATAGCAGCATTAGCAGTTCAATGGAAAAAAAGAAGAATTCTTAAAGGCGGTGTTGTTGGTACATTAATGTCAAATTATGGTCTTGAAAAATTTTTAAAAAGTCAAAAGATAAAATTTATAAGAGCAAAGGTTGGAGACCGCTATGTTAAAGAAATTATGCAAAAGAATAAATTTAATTTAGGAGGAGAACAGTCTGGACATATAATATTAGGTAAATTTGCAACAACTGGTGATGGACTTTTGGTTGCTCTAGAAGTTATCCAAGCTCTGAATAAAAAAGTAAAAGCAAGTAAATTTTTTAATGTTTTTTTAAAAACTCCTCAAATTTTAGAAAATATAAAAATCAAAGACAATAATATACTAAAAAAGGTTTCAGTAAAAAAAGCAATTAAAATATCAAAAAAATTAATTAAAGGAGAAGGAAGAATACTTGTTAGGAAGTCTGGCACTGAACCAAAAATAAGAGTTATGGGAGAAAGTAAAAATAAAGCTTTATTAAAAAAATGTTTAAAAATAATTACTAATTCAATAAAATAATTTGAAACCAAAATCTAAAGTTCTAATTATTGCTGGCTCAGACTGCTCTGGTGGAGCAGGTATTCAAGCAGATATAAAAACAGTTACAAGCTTGGGTTCTTACGCCATGACTGCAGTAACAGCTATAACAGTTCAAAATACGAATGGAGTAAAATCAGTTATACCTATACCTGCAAATGAAATTAAAAATCAAATTATTCATACAGCCAAAGATATTAAACCAGATTCTATTAAAATTGGAATGCTTCACTCAACACTTGTTATCAAAAAAGTATTAGAAGCTCTAAAAAAAATTAAAATAAAAAAGATAGTATTAGATCCAGTGATGATTGCAAAAGGTGGTGCAAAACTGATAAACGAGGATGCTATAAAAATTCTTAAAAAAAGACTTATTAAAGAAGTTATTTTAATTACTCCAAATATTCCAGAGGCAGAAGTTCTTACAGGAATAAAAATTAAAAATGAAAATGACATGATACTCGCTGCAAATGAATTATTAAATTTAGGAGCAAAAAATGTATTAATTAAAGGTGGACATTTGAAATCAAAATTGGTCAAAGATATTTTTTTAAATAAAAATGACTTAAAAATTTTTACAAACTTTAGACACAAAACAAAAAATACCCATGGTACTGGTTGCACATTATCAAGTGCAATTACAACTTTATATTCATGTGGAAAACCTATTAAGAAAGCTTGTGACCTAGCAATTAAATATGTAAATTCCGCTATATTAACAAATCCAAATTACGGAAAAGGTCATGGTCCAATTAATCATTTGAATTCAATGAAAATTAATAAAAAATTTAACTAATGAAAAATGTGGTAGTCGTAGGCTCTCAATGGGGAGACGAAGGAAAAGGTAAAATAGTTGATTGGCTTTCTGAACAGGCTGATGTTGTAATAAGATTTCAGGGCGGACATAATGCTGGACACACTTTAGTAATTGATGGAATTACATATAAACTTAGATTACTTCCATCAGGAATTGTTAGAAAGGATAAGATTTCAATAATTGGCAATGGAGTTGTGGTTGATCCATGGGCTTTACTTGAAGAAATTGACGAAATTAGGTCAAAGGGCGTTTCTGTTGATATTAATAATTTTATCATTTCAGAATCAGCAAATTTAATTTTACCATTTCATAGAGAAATGGATGAAATTAGGGAAGATGCAGCAGGCAAAGGAAAGATAGGCACAACAAGAAGAGGAATAGGCCCCGCTTATGAAGATAAAGTGGGAAGACGATCAATAAGGGTTATGGATTTAAGATCAGAAAAAAATTTGGATCAAAGACTAGAATCAGTTTTATCTCATCATAATGCTATTAGAAAAGGTCTTGGTAAAAAAATTTTTAAAAAAGAAAAATTAAAAGAGGATTTGCTTAAAATCGCTCCTGAAATACTTAAATTTTCACAACCAGTATGGTTAAAAATAGACCAATTTAAAAGACAAAAAAAAAAAATTTTATTTGAAGGAGCTCAGGGTATTTTGCTAGATGTTGATCATGGTACATATCCATTTGTAACATCATCTAACACTGTAGCATCGAGCGCAGCAACAGGAACAGGTTGTGGACCTAATTCAATAAATTACGTGCTTGGAATTACAAAAGCATACACCACTAGAGTAGGTGAAGGCCCTTTTCCAACCGAACTTGATGATGATATTGGTCAATTATTAGGTTCTAGAGGTAAAGAATTTGGAACTGTCACAAGCCGTAAAAGAAGGTGCGGATGGTTTGATGGTGTTTTAGTAAGACAAACTATCAAAATTTCAGGAATTGATGGTGTTGCATTAACAAAATTAGATGTTCTAGATGAACTTGACGAAATTAAAATGTGTATTCATTACAATCTAGATGGAAAAAAAATTAATTATTTTCCTGCAGCTGTAGAAGATCAATTGAAAATTAAACCTATCTATAAAACTTTTCCAGGATGGAAAGTTTCTACTAATGGGATAAAAAATATTGAAGAATTGCCAGAAAATGCAAAAAATTATATTTATGCTGTTGAAGATTTTATTGGTACTAAAATATCTAGTATATCTACTAGTCCAGAGAGAGACGATACAATACTAATTGAAAACCCTTTTGATATTTAATTAATAGGCAAAAGATTTTTAGATTTAGCTAAAAGCAACATATGTTTTTGTAACTTTTCAAAGGCCTTATTTTCAATTTGTCTTATTCTTTCACGACTAATTTTATATTTCTTGCTTAAATCTTCTAATGTTGCAGGATCATCTGTTAACCTTCTTGAGTATAAAATTTCTTTTTCCCTATCATTTAAAACATTTATTGAATTTTTTAATAAATCTTTTCTTTGTTCCATTTCTTCTTGATGAGCAAATTTAAGGTCATGATCTAACTCTTTATCAACCAACCAATCTTGCCATTCATCTCCATCCTCACCTACTTGAGCATTTAAAGAAAATTCTTTACCTGATAATCTGCGATTCATTGATATAACTTCTTCTTTTTTTACATTTAACTTATGAGCTATTTCATCAATGTGTTCATTTCTTAAATCACCATCTGATTGTGGTGCTATTTGGTTTTTTAACTTTTTGAGATTAAAAAATAACTTTTTTTGTGCCGCTGTTGTTCCAATTTTAACCAAACTCCATGATCTTAAAATATATTCTTGTATTGATGCTTTTATCCACCACATTGCATATGTTGCTAATCTAAAGCCTTTTTCAGGTTCAAACTTTTTTACTGCTTGCATTAAACCAATATTTCCCTCAGAAATCATTTCATTTACGGGCAAACCATAACCTTTGTAACCCATTGCAATTTTTGCTACTAATCTTAAGTGACTTGTAACTAATTTTTCTGCAGATTTTATATTACCGGTGGTTTTCCAATTTTTTGCTAGCATATATTCTTCCTCAGCATCTAACATTGGAAATTTTTTTATTTGTTCAAGATAAGCTGATAGACCACCCTCATTACTTAAAACTGGAAGATTATTGTTTATAGTCATACTCATAGGTAAGTGTATCTAATTAATTTTTATTTTTTTTCAACATGTAATTTGTTGGTATTTTTCAGCATTTTAATAATATTTTCAAGCTCATATGGTAAAATTGAGTTAAAAAGCATTTCCTTATTCTTCTTAGGATGTATGAAACCAAGAGTTTTTGCGTGCAGAAATTGTCTTTTAAGATTATTTAAAGAGTTTTCTAAAGACTTATCTATGTCTTTAATTTTTTTAAATTTTTTTTTATATTTATCATCCCCTACTATGCTATGACCTAAATAATTCATGTGAACTCTTATTTGATGTGTTCTACCAGTTTCTAATTTACACTCTAATAAACTTAAAGTTGGTGTATTTTTATTTTCAAATATTTCAATTGTTTTATAATTTGTAATTGCTTTCTTACCTTTAATATTATTAGCTTCCATCATTTGTCTATTTCTAGAGCTTCTTTTTATAAAGGTTTCTATTTTTCCTTTAGCAGGCCTTACCTTACCCCAAATAAGTAATTGATAAATTCTAGTTATAGAGTGTTTACTAAATTGATTAGATAAATGCTCATGGGTCTGGTTGTTCTTAGCAATCACGACCAAACCTGAGGTATTCTTATCAATTCTATGAACTATGCCAGGTCTTGTTTTTCCACCAATATCAGATAGCAAATTTTTATTGTAAAAGATTAAAGCATTTACAAGTGTATTATCATAATTCCCAGCCCCTGGGTGCATTATAATGCCTGCTGGTTTATTAATAACTATTATATCTTCATCTTCAAAAATTACATCTAATTTATAGTTATATGGTTTGATCAAAGATAATTTCGTTTCTGAAATCTCTAAAGAGATTTTATCATTTATTAAAATTTTTTTAGCAGGATCTGTATTTATTTTACTATTTATTTTTAATTTAGATTTTAAAATTAAATTTTTAATTTTATTTCTGCTTATTAAAGGATTATGTTTTTTAATTACAATATCTACTCTATTTCTGTCATCCTCTGACTTAATTATTAAATCAAATTTTTTAGTCATTAAGTAATTACTTAGAAGTGTGTAATTGTGCTCTGTTACTATACAAAATATTATGAATATCTTGATTTAAAATATCACAATTTGAACAATCTGTAATAGATTTTACAAATTTTTTACTTACATATGTATTTGTAAAGTGAAACCAAAATTTTGAATTATAAATATTAGGTTTTCTAAATTGTTTATTTTGAAAACCTATTGAAATATCCTCCCAAGATCTTTTGTTGTAAATTGTATTTAAAAAAGCCTCTTTTCTTATCTTCATATATAAATAATTATTCTCATTTTTTAATTGAGAATTTAAACTATCAATTGATATTTCTTCAAAAGAAACTTCTTCATCAAATTTTACCATAAATAAAAATTTAGAATTAAGAAATTGGTCATCCGTAAGATTTATGAAAAGTTTTGATCCATCATTAAATTTTGAGTTAATAAAATATTTTTGAATAAAGTCTTTGTCAATTTTTCTATATTTTTGTTTAAAATAATCTACATAACTATTTTCATCTAAATCTTTGAAATATTTACCCTTATATTTTTTTTTAGAAATCTTTTTTTTATTGAATTCAAAAATATCATTAATATTTACATCTAATATTTTTATTTTCAAACTTTCACAAACTTTATTATATACTTTAGAAGAGTGTTTTATATTATGATCGATATACATCTTATCTCTTTTTAATCTTTCTTCAAAAAAACTTGCATAAGGTAAAAAAAATAATGGTTTAATTTTTTTTAAATACTTAATTTTTGTATTTTTAATAAAATTTCTATCAGTCGATAGCATCTTTATTCTATCTTTTAATTCGTAATTTTCACAATTTAATGGATAACCATGAGCTCCACCACCAAAACTAGAAGCAAAAAAATCAACTTTACTTGGAAGTTTTAAAAAATTAAGATTATTAGTGTCGACAGTTAAAAGTGCAGTAAATGATCCAATACTGAAATATAAACCTGAATCTTCTCTTAGATCACCAGACTTAAAAATTGTTAAAATTAAATTAGTTTTTTTATATTGATATTGAATTTCAAAATCTAATCTATGAATGTTTTTAAATCCAAAATCTTCTAATAAGACACCCACAGAATCAGATCTAAAATTTGGGACTATTATTGGAACATTCTTATCTACAAATGACAGTGTAAGTTCATGGCAATGATCTGGATGATTATGACTTACATAAATAAAATCACAACTATTAAGTTCATCTTTCCAATTTATTATAGTTTTATGTTTTAACCACCAACCTGTGTTAAATGCTGGCCCTAATGCCCATGGATCAGTTGCAAATTTGAAATCTTCAGTTTCTATTATTAAGAAGGCATGGTTAATATATTTAATTTTAACGCTAGAATTTTTTTTTGAACACTTTATTTTAGGTTCTAATAATACATCATCTATTAGTACTTTATTTCTAATAATTTTAAATTCCTTTTTCTTTTTGATCAAACCATTAGTATATTTTCCTTTTTCGGGAATAAATTCCCAATTATGCATAGGGCAAAAAGTTTTGTTATTTCTTGTTATAAGTTTACCACTATTATGATCACAAATTCTATCGTAAATAGATATTTCTTTATCTTTAAAAATTATAAATTCATCAGTTAAATTTAAGCCCTTCTTAATATTTAATGAATCTAATTTTATTTGATTGATTTTCTTCTTGTATTCAATTTTATCTAAATTTTTAAACATTTTAATATAAGATTAACTAGCATAATTTTTACAATTATCATATTTAACTGTGTTAATAATTTGATGCAATATTTTACGATTTATATTACACATTTATCATGTGCGCTTGTAGCTCAATTGGATAGAGCGCCTGACTTCGGATCAGGAGGTTGAGGGTTCAAGTCCTTCCAGGCGCACCAAAGATATTATATTATGATGTATATTTTACTACCAGCTTATAATGAAAAAAAAAATTTAGAAAAAATATTTATAAAATTAAACAAATTATGCAAAAAATTAAAATTTAAAGTTGTTTTAGTTGATGACTGTTCAACTGATAGAACTGCAGATTTAATTAATTCAAAATATAATTTTAATTTGATTTACATTAAACATAAATTTAATAAAGGATTAAGTTTAACTCTTGAATCTGGTTTTAAAAGAATTAAAAAAATAGCTAAAGCAAATGATAAAGTGATTACTTTAGATAGTGATAATACGCATCCAATAAATTTAATTGATAAACTAAATAAAGAATTAGAAAAAAAAGATTTAGTTGTAGCTTCAAGATTTGTTAATGGCTCAAAAGTTGTTGGAGTTACTTTATTTAGGTCTGTTATGAGTTTTGGAGCAAGATTTTTATTCAAAATTTTTTATCCACATAAAAATTTGAAAGATTATACCTGTAACTTTAGAGGTTATAAGTTTTTTTTAATAAAAGAAATTTTAAAAATTAAAAGTTTTTTTGAAAATGAAGATTTTAATATTACCTCGAAAATTATTGTTTTTCTGATATTGAAAAAAAAAGAACTTAAATTATCTGAAATTTCATTTAAGCTTAGTTATAATAATAAGATTGGTCAAAGTAAGATTAGATTAATTAAATCAATTTTATTAACTCTTAAATTATTAATTAAAAAACCTATTTAAATTACCAAGTCATATGAAAATTTATAAATATAATTAATATAAGATACTACAAAGTATGAAAGTATAATTAAATAAAATATTATAGAATTTCCTAAGCTTGATAATGTATTTTTTACTAAAAAATTTTTATTTATAACAAATATTAAAATTAAGAAAGATGGTTCAAAATACTTCTGATAAACAGCTAAATTTATTGACATTAAATTTATTATCAAAATTATTTCTAAAAAATTCTTTTCGATTTTAATTAAATTAAATATTAATATTAAACTAAAGAAAAAAATTAAAATGAAAAAACTGTTATTTTTGAAAAGAAAATGTGAGACTTTAAAAAAGAAACCACCACCTTTAAGTGATGAGTCCAATAATTGAAAATTTAGGTTGAAAAAAATAACTAAAAAAAACAATAGTAAAAATACAAGATGAAAAATTTTAATTTGAGAAATTTCTTCGTAAAATATAATAATATTTTTTTTATTTAAAATAAAAAATAAAAAATAAAAAAATATTATTGTAAAATTAAAACAAAAATTAAAAAAAATATCTTTTGTAAACGGTAAATTTGCTATCCGAGGGTTAATATATATAAAATAAAGACCTGGAATTCCCAAAAAACAACTTAAGACAAATAGATAGAAAAAATTTTTAAAATTATCTGATATAAAATATCTATATAGATAAAAAAGATACAAAATTACATAAGATTGTATTGAATATGTAGCTAAACTTAAAAAAAATAAGTTTAATAGCTTTAAACTAAATTCATTATTTTCTTTTGATTTTAAATAAAAAAAATTTCCAATCAAAAAAAAAATTAAGGCTGTTAAATGGGCATTTGCCCAAATAGCACTTGATCGAAACAATGGCAAAAAGAGAAACGCGAAACTAATTATTAATATATTTAATTTTTTATCTTTATATAATTGATTTAAATTAAGGTATAAAAAAATAGGTAATAAAAAACTAAATATAAAATAAAAAAATCTAACAGAATTTTTACCTTCAAAAAAAAAATTAAAGATTGATAAAATAAAATAATGAAACGGAACGTGCCTAGTAATTTGAGACTTTTCACTTTCAAAGTTGAAATTGGTATACTCTTGTACGATTGGCCATATTAAATTAAAATCCCAACTTGAGCCACCAGTAGACAAATCCTCATTATTAAGAAAACCAAATATAAAAGATAAAAAAGAAATTGATATAAGAACTGTACAAATTAAGTTTTTTTTTTTATCTAGACTCATTTAACTAGAAGATTTTAGTTTTGATTTTGGTATCATTTATTTTAAGAGTGCCTTCAGTTTCAAAACCAATATATTTTTTAAAGTCTTTATGATTAAAATTATTTAACATAAAAAGATGACCTTTTGCCAATGGAAATTTAAAGTCATTGATATTATCTAATGACAAACCTATTTTTAAATCTCTATTTGACTTATTGAATTCTTTAATTGCTAATTCTTCTCCCACATGTTCATTAATCCAATGGTTTGGATTAAATATATCGTCAAAATAACAATAAACTCTTGGACATAAAAAATTTTCTATTTTATTTAATTGATCTAAAAAATTTTTGGTTGAGCTATAAAAATCCATATCAAAAAAAATAGAAATAATATTTTTTGGATTTTCTTTAATAAAAAGATCAATACTGTCTCTTATATTTCCATAAAAAATTTTACTAGAAATTTTTCTCTCCAATTTATTCTTATCTATTTTAAAATCACCTTTTTTCCAGTGAAATGGCAAATCATATTTATCGTCTGGATTTGGCAAACCTGTTCCAGTATCAAAGCCATAAATATTTATTTTTATGTCATAAATTTTTTCTATTTTTTTTTTATATTTTTCTAATGAGATGATACCATTGCCACCCGCAACACCTAATTCCAAAATACTTACTTCTTCATAACCCAACTTTTTTGCCTCCAAACAACTTTCTAATAATATTGTTTCATAATGAGGTCTAAATTGTTTAAATTTTAATGATAAATACTTTAGTAATGCAACACGCAAAGGTTTCTCATAACCTACTATTCGTAAAATAAAAATTTTTAATCTATAAAAAAACATATTTTGTAGTTTATATTAGTCTTATAAGTATAATTAAGATATATACTTCATCTCATATAAAAAAAAACCATAATAAATAAAACTTACTTATATTTAATTAAATTATTTAAAAAAATTTGATATCATAGAGAATGAAAATTTGCATTGTACTTTCTACCAGGCCAGAAATTATCAAATTAGCTCCTATTATCAAAATTCTTGAATCTAAGAAAAAAAATTTTTTTTTGGTAAATACAAACCAACATTATATAAAAATTATGAGCAAAGTTTTCTTTGATCATTTTAAAATACCCAAACCAAAATACAATATTAAGGCGACAACTAAGACCCATGGAGCTTTTTTTTCTAAAGCTATCTTTGGAATTGAGAAGATTCTTTTTAAGGAGAAACCAGATTATTTAATAGTTCAAGGGGATACAAATACCTCTCTTGCAGGGTGTTTAGCTGCCTCAATTTTTAATAGAAAATTTTCTGATAAAATTAAAAAGATAAAGATAGTCCATATAGAAGCAGGTTTAAGAGCATTTGATGAAAAAATTCCTGAGGAAATCAACCGAAGACTCATAGATCAGTTATCTAATATTTTATTTCCACCTACTTATATTGATGTAAATAATATTAAGAGAGAAAATTTATTTAATAAAAAAGTTTACAAAGTTGGAAATACGATATCTGATATTATAAAATTATATTTGCCTCAAATTAAAAGAAATAAAATATTAAGAAAGTTAAAATTAAAAAAAAAAAAATATTTTTTGGTTACAGCTCATAGACCAGAAAGTATTGATAATATCTATAATTTAGAAATATTGCTAAAGTGTTTTGAAAAAATTGGAAACATTTATAAAACAAAATTTATTTTCCCAGTTCATCCAAGAACGCAAAAAATATTAGATAAGATAAAGAATAAAAATTTGCAATTTGTAAAATTTTATAAACCTTTAGAATATCTTGATTTTATGAAACTAATGATTGATGCAAGAATCATTTTTACAGATTCAGGAGGAATTCAAGAAGAGGCCTCAATAGTAGGAGTGCCTTGTATAACTTTAAGAACTACCACTGAGAGACAAATCACTGTACTTAAAAAAACTAATATTGTTACAGGATATAATCCAAAGAAAATTTTTAATGCAACGAAGAAATTTTTTAATAAGAAAATAAAAAAAAATAATTTTTTTGGGAACGGCAATGTAAGTATAAAGATTTATAAAAAGCTTATTTTAAATTTAAATAAATAATATTTATTCTCCCATATTAATTAAAGTACCTTTAACTCGAGCTTTAAGAAACGAGCGATGAAATAAAAAAATTCCAAACGATAGATAAATGATATTTAGCATAAAGGCCTGTTTTAAATTTTCATAATTTACGAAATCATTTAAAAGAATGTTTCTTGTTTCATCAAAGATATAAACTAATGGTAAACCTTTAGCTATTATTTGAAAAAAATTAGGAAGTATTTCTATTGGATAATATATACAACCCAAAGGAGCTAATAAAAAAAGAGATGACCAAGCAATGTTTTCAAAAGATGGGCCAAATCTAATAAGTCCAGCACTCACAAATAAACCTAATGTTATTCCAAAAATATATAAACTTAAAAATAATAGAAGTAAGGGAAAACCTAATTTTAATATAGAAACACCAAACAAGGGTGCAGTTAAAATAATTGCTGGAACTAGTCCAATCAACGTTCTAATTAAAGCTGTAAATATTAAAGCAACAATTATTTCTTTTAGTTTTATAGGTGCTATGAATAAATTAGTAAAATTTCTACTCCATATTTCTTCTAAAAATAACATATTAAAACTTATGCTTGATCTAAAAAGAATATCGTAAAGGATTGCACAAGTTAAAATTATACCAAGAGTATTATTATAATAATCACTGTAAATTGAAAAAAATTTTGAGATAAAACCCCAAAGAATTATTTGTATTGTTGGCCAATAAATAAGATCTAAAATTCTTGGTAATGAACTTTTAATTAAAAAAAAGTGCCTTAAAAAAAGGCCATACATTTTATTAAAATTCATATTTTTCTCTTGTAAGTTTTAAAAAAACTTCTTCTAAGTTTTTTCTACCGTGTTTTTTTATTAATTTTTTTGGACTATCTTGATCAATTATAGATCCATTTTTCATCATAAGAACCGATGAGCATAATCTCTCAACTTCAGCCATGTTATGTGATGCAAGTAAAATTGAAGCTCCTTTTTCTTTTTGATAATTTTCTAAAAAACTTCTTACAAAGTCCCCAGTTTCGGGATCAAGAGATGCAGTTGGCTCATCTAGAAGTAACACTGTTGGATCATTAATAATTGATTTAGCAAGACTCACTCTATTTCTTTGACCCGAGGAAAGCTCACCAGTAATCTTATTTATAATTTCATTGAGTCTGAGTTTTTCAATAAGGTAATCAACTTTTGAAGTAAGATTTTTTACATCGTACAGTCTACCATATACTTCTAGATTTTGTTTTACAGTTAACTTTTTTGGCAATTCTATATATGGAGAAATAAAATTTAGATTATTTAATAAATCAACTCTTTTAGTTTCAATTTCATACCCATTTATTAAAACTTTTCCATTGGTGGGTTTTAATAACCCTAAGATCATTCCAATAGTAGTAGTTTTACCACAGCCATTAGGACCTAGAATTCCAATTATTTCATTTTTATTAATTTTGAAAGAAATGTTTTTTACAGCTTCTTTGCTATTATAAATTTTTGATAATTCAATTACTTCTAGTTGTGTATCCATTAAAATTTAGATGCTCTTTTTAATCTATCATTAATAGTTTTGCCTAATCCTTTATTAGGAATTTTACAGACAGCAATAGATTTATATTTATCTTTTTTTATTTTTCGCAAAGTACTATACAAATTTTTTGCTGCTTCCTTTAAATTTCCACTTTTAGATAAAAAATAGAAATTTTGTTTATTTTGTTTTAATTTTTTAATTGATAGATATGCCTCTTTTTTTTTAATTTGCTTTACGTTGAGTCTTATTGGTATTCCAGGTGAATAATGAAGTTTAAATTGACCAGGCGAGGAAATTTTTGATGAATTTTTGTGAATATTAATTTTTTTATTTAAAATTTTTTTAATTGCAGAAATTTCAAGTCCTCCCAATCTTAATATTTTTGGTTTTTTTCTGATATCAATTATGGTGGACTCAAGACCAATTGATGATTTACCACCCTCAAGTATATATTTTACCTTTTTACCAAAATCATCTCTAACATCATCAGAACTTACTGAACTTACTTTTGAGGATAGGTTGGCACTAGGAGCTGCCAAAGGAAAATTAATATTTTTTAATAAATTTCTTGTAATGGGGTGCTTAGGAAATCTGACTGCTAAAGTATTTTTCTTGTTAGTAACAATCTTAGAAATTTTTGAATTTTTTTTCAAATCTAAAATAAATGTAATGGGACCAGGACAAAATTTTTTGTATAGTTTAAGAAAATCACTATTAAATTTACAATCTTTTTTTAAAATTTGATTATTTAAATAATGAACTATTAAAGGATTATTTTTGGGTCTTTTCTTAAGTTTATAAATTTTTTTGCAAGCTATATCAGAGTAGGCATTACCAGCTAAACCATAAACAGTTTCAGTTGGTATTGCCACGCACTCGCTTTTATTTAGGAGTTTTTGTGCTTTTTTAATATTTGCAAGATTAATTTTCATGTATTATCTGAGAGTATTATATGAAAGATAAAAATTTACCAAATGATTATAATTCTTTGTCCCTCGAGGAACTAACTAAAGAAGCCAATAAGATGATTAAGGATTTAGAAAGTCAAAAAAATTTAGAAAATTCTCTAGAAAATTATCAAAATTTACTAAAACTTAATAATATCATTGAAAAAAAATTTCAAAAAGATGTTAAGAATATTAACGATAAAACAAAAGAAAATATTTCAAAAATTACTTTAAAAAAAGATGCAAAAAAAATTAAATAAAATTGCGCAAGATACAAATTTATTTTTAAAAAATTTTGTAAAAAGACAAAAGAAATCAGAATTAATCATACCAATGAAATATGGTTTATTTTCAGGTGGAAAAAAAATTAGATCAAAAATTTTGATTGATATTGGATCAATATTTAAAATTAATTACAAATCTTTAATTATTTTAGGTGCAGCTGTTGAATGCATACATGCTTATTCTTTAATACATGATGATTTACCTTGTATGGATAATGACTCAATTAGGAGAGGCAAACCATCAACACATATTAAATTTGGAGAGTCTACAGCAGTACTTGCTGGTAACTCTCTTTTAACTATGGCCTTTGAAATATTAAGTCATAAAGATTTAAATTTCTCTGAAAAAATAAAGATTAATTTGATCAATAAGATTTCTGAGAGTTCAGGACATCTTGGTATAGCTGGAGGACAATACTTAGATTTAAATTTTGAACACAAAAAAGTTTCAAAAAAAAAAATTATTGAAATGGAAATTAAAAAAACGGGAAAACTTTTTAGTTTTTGTTGTGTAGCCCCTTTAATCATTAAAAAAAAATCCAAACAAGAAATTGATAAATTTGAAAATATTGGTGCGGACATTGGATTATTATTCCAAGTAGCTGATGATTTGATTGATAGCAGAGGTAGCTTATCAGTTGCTGGAAAGAAAACTGGAAAAGACAAGATTAAAGGAAAGGCGACTCTAATTAGTTTACTAGGACATAAAAATACTATTAAATATGCCAATAGTATAATTTTAAAAATAAATAAAAAAATTAAAAAGTATGGCTCGAGATCAAAAAATTTGTCTAAAACATTGGAATATATTTTAAATAGAAATAAATGAAAAAAAAATACAAATATTTAGATGAAATAAATTTTCCATCAGATTTAAAGAAAATTTCAGAGTCAAATCTTCAGAAGGTAGCTGATGAGTTAAGAGAAGAAATGATTGAAGCTGTGTCAGTTACCGGTGGGCATTTAGGTGCAAGTCTTGGTGTGGTTGAGCTCACAGTTGCTCTTCATTATATTTTTAATACACCTAATGATAAATTAATTTGGGATGTAGGTCATCAATGTTATCCCCATAAAATATTAACTGGAAGAAAAGATAAAATTAGAACACTTAGACAAGGTGGAGGTCTGTCTGGTTTTACTAAAAGAAAAGAAAGTGAATACGATCCTTTTGGCGCAGCTCATAGCTCAACCTCAATTTCATCAGCTTTAGGAATAGCTGAAGCTAATAAGCTTTCAAATAAATTAGATAATGTTATTGCAGTAATAGGAGATGGAGCAATTAGTGCAGGTATGGCTTATGAGGCTATGAACAATGCTGGAGCTTCTAAAACTAAAATGATTGTGATTTTAAATGATAACGATATGTCAATTGCAAGACCTGTAGGTGCGATGGGCACATATTTAGCTAAAATTTTCTCAGGTAAAATTTATTTTAGTTTGAGAGAAACTATTAAACTCATTACATCAGCATTTTCAAAAAGATTTAGTGCAAAAGCAGGTAAAGCAGAAGATTTACTCAGGTCTGCTGTAACAGGTGGAACTTTGTTTAGTTCTCTGGGTTTTTATTATATTGGACCTATAGATGGACATGATTTAAATTCTTTGGTACCAATTTTGAAAAATGCAAGAGACTCAAAACATGATGGGCCAATTTTAATTCATATTAAGACAAAAAAAGGAAAAGGTTATTCATTTGCAGAAAAAGCAAAAGATAACTACCATGGGGTTACAAAATTTAATGTTGAGACAGGTGAACAATCTAAAAGTTTAAGTAAATTACCGTCTTATACCAAAATTTTTGCTAATACATTGGTTCAACATGCTAAAAAAGATAGCAAAATAGTTGCTATTACCGCCGCAATGCCAGACGGTACAGGCCTGGATATTTTTCGTAAAGAATTTCCAGAAAGAACATTTGATGTTGGTATAGCAGAACAACATGCTGTTACTTTTGCAGCTGGTTTAGCTACTGAGAATTTCAAACCTTATGCAGCGATTTATTCAACATTTTTACAAAGAGCATATGATCAAGTAGTACACGATGTAGCAATTCAGAGTTTACCTGTAAGATTCGCGATAGATAGAGCAGGTTTAGTTGGCGCTGATGGACCAACGCATGCTGGGAGTTTTGACACAACATATTTATCAACATTACCAAATTTTGTAGTAATGGCAGCTAGTGATGAATCTGAATTGGTAAGGATGATTAATACTTCAACAGAAATAAATGATCGACCTTGTGCATTTAGATATCCAAGAGGAACTGGGCCTGGGTCAGTTTTACCATCTATAAATGAAAAGATTGAAATAGGTAAATCAAGAATAATTCAAGAAGGAAATAAATTAGCAATTTTAAATTTTGGTGCAAGATTAAATGAAACATTGAAAGCAGCTGAAAATTTAAAAAAAAAAGGTATTAATATTACAATCATAGATGCAAGATTTGCAAAACCACTAGATGAAAATTTGATTTGGCAATTAGCTACAACACATGAAGCAATTATAACTATTGAAGAAGGCTCCATTGGTGGTTTTGGCTCTCATGTTGTTAATTTTTTATCCAAAAAAGGTTTATTGGACTCTAATTTAAAATTTAGATCAATGATACTTCCAGATTTTTTTATAGATCAAGACACGCCAGATAATATGTATAAAATTGCAAATTTAGATTCTAGCTCAATTGAAGAGAAAGTTTTGGATGTTTTAAATTCTAATATTGTTTTACAAAAACAAAAGTAATTTAATTAATCACACTGTGCTTTATTCATTAGATAATGGTCTAATAAAACACATGAAAGCATTGCTTCACCAACCGGAACTGCTCTAATACCTACGCAAGGATCATGTCTACCAGTAACAGATATAGTTGTATTTTTTCCATATTTATTTATCGTTTTTCTACTTTTTAAAATTGAAGATGTAGGTTTTACAGCAAATGAAACAATTATTTCTTGTCCTGAAGATATACCACCAAGTATCCCACCTGCATTATTTGAACTAAAATTCATTTTTTTTTTGTTTAGTGAAATTTCATCAGAATTTTCCTCACCTGATAATTGAGCAGAATTCATACCTGATCCAATGTTTACTCCTTTGACTGCATTAATACTCATCATTGCAGATGCAATATCAGAGTCTAGTTTTGAATAAATAGGTGCACCTAAACCTGCAGGAA
>CABXTO010000007.1 GCA_902515195.1 uncultured Pelagibacteraceae bacterium | reverse complement strand
TATTAAAAGAATTAATAAAGATGTAAAAATAAATACAATTAATAATGAGATTGATATAAAAGGTTTAAATATATGAATGATTTAAAAAGTAAAAATTTTATTGTTACTGGAGCTTCAGGAGGGATAGGTAACTCAATAGTAAAAAAATTATATGAAAATGGTGCAAATATTTTAGCATCTGGAACTAATGATGAAAAATTAAATGGACTTAAATCTGAATTTAAAAAAATTAAAATATTTAAATTTGATATTTCTAATAATGAAAAGATAGAGGAATTTATTGATAATGCAACAAATGAACTTGATGGAAGATTAGATTGTATTATTAATAACGCTGGTATAACTCGAGACAATCTTGGAATAAGAATGAGTTTAGACGAGTGGAAAAAAGTTATTGATATAAATTTAACATCAACTTTTTTACTAAGTAAATTTTCAATTAAAAAAATGTTAAAAAATAAATCTGGTAAAGTAATAAATATCACTTCTGTTGTTGGGCATACAGGAAATTTAGGTCAGGCAAACTACACAGCCTCTAAGGCTGGAATAATTGCGATGTCAAAAAGCCTTGCAATTGAGTACGCAAAGAAAAATATTAATATAAATTGTGTTTCACCTGGTTTTATAAAAACTGCTATGACAGACAAAATAGATGAAAAATTTAAAGAAATAATAATTTCGAAAATTCCCTCAGCAAGGCTAGGTGAGCCTGAGGATATCGCAAATGCTGTTCTTTTCTTATCTTCAAGCCTTTCTGACTACATTAATGGAGAAACATTGCACGTTAATGGAGGGATGTATATGGCTTGACAAAACAAGTATTTAAACTAATAAGAATTTTAAAACAAAAAGGATCAATATGTCAGAAGATATTTCAAGTAAAGTTAAGAAGATAGTTGCAGATCATTTAGGTATTGATGAAGCTAAAGTAACAGAAGAGTCTAGTTTTATAGATGATCTTGGTGCAGATAGTCTAGATACTGTTGAATTGGTCATGGCCTTTGAAGAAGAATTTGGTTCAGAAATTTCAGATACAGAGGCGGAAAAGATATTAACAGTAGGTGATGCAGTTAAATTTATAGAAGGTAAAAGTAACTAATCTTAATTAATGCTTCAAAGAAAAGATGGGATAATGGTAATTTTATCATCCCCGTCTGGGGCTGGTAAAACTACATTAGTTAATCTCCTATCTAATAATAATAACTTTTTTATTTCCACTTCCCATACAACAAGAAAACCCAGATCAAATGAAATAAGCGGCAAGGATTACTTTTTCGTTAAAGATGACGAATTTAAAAGATTAATCAAGAATGATGAATTTTTAGAATATGCAAAAGTTTTTAATAATTATTATGGCACATCAAGAACACCAGTAATACAAAATTTAGAAAATGGAAAAAATGTTTTGTTTGATATTGATTGGCAAGGAGCAGATCAAATTAAAAATAAAAATCTAGATTATAAATTAATTACCTTCTTTTTGCTACCTCCAAGCAAAAAAATACTTTTTAATAGACTATCAAATAGAGATATGACAGATAGAAAAATTGTCGAGGAAAGAATGAAACAATTTGAAAGAGATGTACTTCACTGGATTAATTATGATTATGTTGTAATTAATGATAATTTAGACGAATGCCACAAGAAGATACAAAATCTTATTAATGCAGAGATAAACAATGGTTCAAAAGATTATGACAAAAATTTTATTAAAGAACATGTAGACAAGCTAACTTCTTAATAAATCATATTCCTTTGCAATAAGCAAATATGTTTCTAAATCTAAATTTTGGGGTCTCAGATTAAGATCAATATTTAATTTTTTTGCTACTTGTTCAGAATTATCAAATAATAGACTAAATGGTTTTTTTATTTTTTTCCTTCTTTGGTTAAAAAAAACTCTTGTTGTTTTTTTTAAAGATTCTTCACTACAAATTTTTTGTATATTTCTCTTTGGAGTAAAAACTAATAAAGAACTATCCACTTTAGGTCTAGGTCTAAATGAGTCTGGTTTAATATCAATAACTTTTTTTATATTTAGTTTCCAGTTTGCAATGATCGATAATCTACCATAATTTTTTGTATTAGGTTTACTTGTAATTCTGTCAGCAACCTCTTTTTGAAACATCAAAATTAATTCATCAAACCAAATATTTGAATCTAAATTAGCAATCCATTTCGTTAGAATTTCAGTAGATATATTGTAGGGTAAATTACCAAAAACTGTCAGTTTATTTTTTGATATATTTTTTTCATTTATTTTAAGAATATCTTGGTGGATTACATTGACTTCATTATTTTTAAATTTACTACAAAGATAATCATATAAAGAGTTATCTTTTTCAATTATAAATAACTTGTCTGGTTTTTTTTCTATAATTTTTTCTGTTAAATTTCCAGTACCAGGACCAACTTCTAAAACTTCTTTATTTCTTATTTTTGAGCAATTTAAAATTATCTCAATTACTTTTTCATCAATAAGAAAATTTTGACCTAAACTTTTTTTTGCTTTAAAAAACACTATTTCTTATCTAAAAATTTTATAGCCTCAATCAAGCTTTGAGGATTAGATTTATTTTTACCAACCATTTGAAAATTTGGACCATGATCTGGTGAAATTCTGATAATCGGCAAACCCAATGTTATGTTAATCGCTTCAAATCCATGAAGAGCTTTAATTGGTGTTAAAACTTGATCATGATACATTCCAACTATTATATTAAATCTCTCTCTATTTTGTTTTAAAAATATTGTATCAGCTGCGAACGGTCCATCTATATGAATACCTTTTTTTTTTAAAAATTTGATTGCAGGTTTAATAATCTTATCTTCTTCACTTAAACTTAAAAAGTTTTCACAATGAGGATTTAACCCGCAAACAGCGATTTTTGGTTTCTTTAAAAAATTTTTTTTGAAAAATCTGTTTACCAAAATAACTTTTGAAATAATTGATTTTTTTTCAATAAATTTATTTATTCTATTAATTGGTAGATGTGTCGTAATTGGCAGTACAGAAATAGATTTATTGTAAATAAGCATAGAAAAATTTTCATTTACGTCAAATTTATTTGCTAAATATTCAGTAATACCTTGAAATTTATCTTTCAAAAAAAATTTTTTTGAAATAGGACCATTTATTATTCCAGAAATTTTATTATTATTAACGATTTTTAGGGCCACGTTAAAACAATCTGATATAAATTTATTAGATTTTGATGATATTTTTTCAAATGGCTTTTTGAATTTATAGTCTACATTTAAAAGATTGATTTTTTCTAAATCCGAATTAATAAATTTATTATTTTTTAAATTGATAATATTAAATTTAAACTTTAGTTTTAACTTTTTTAATTGATATTCAATTAATCTTTTAGAACCAATAAAAATAATTGGTTTTTTATTTTTGTATTTTCTTAAAGATTTTATAAGTATCTCAGAAAATATACTATTTGGCTCACCCCAAACAATTACTATCGGTTTTGATATCATTGTATTTGCATATTTAATTTAATCTTCTCAAAATATATTTGAGAAAAATTTTCAAATTGTGTTTTTCTCTCAAAATCAATCATTGATTTTAATAATTCTTTTTCATCTAGTTTTTCATTGATTATTTTTTTCTCATTTACGAAAAGTATTATAAATCTATTACCAACATTGATTGGTTTAGAAAATTTACCAGTATTCAATTTTTTCAATTCATTTTGAAATTTTAATGATAGCTGGTTATCATTTATCTTTCCAATAAGACCTCCAAGTTTTGCTGTATCTGCAATACTAAATTTATTTGCAGCTGTACTAAACCCACTTTTTTTAATGAATGTTTCTATTTCATTTGTTTTGTTTTCTAATTCACTTTGGTTATTTGCCTGAAAAACTATCTCAGACAAATTATACTCAATTACTTCTTTGGAATTAAGATTATCGTTCTTAATTTTTTTTAAAATTTGATCTTCATTTATATTGACCTGATTATTAAACTTACTCACTATTAACTGGTTCCAGGCTATTTCAATTGAAATTTTTCTTACTACATCATTTATATTTACATCGAATTTCTTTAAGTAATTTTCAAAATCTTCAATACTAACTAAATTCAAATTAAGATAAATATTTTTTATTACATTGATTACCAGTTCATCATTTTGAAAATCTTCTAATGACAAATACTTTGATATTTCTTTGTATTTTATAATTTCTCTTGTTAGAGATTGTTCCGAAATTTTTCTTGCTTCTTCATCGTTAAGATTTTTAAGATTTTCATTTAATGCAATTAAATAATTATATTCATTATTTAAATCAATATTAGTTATTATTTCATTATTAATTTTTTTTATTATTACGATGTTTTCAATTGCACTTGAAAAGTTATTAAATAGTAATAAAAAAACTATTAAAAAAAATTTTTTTTTTTCAAAAAATTTAATTATCATTTATCTATTCCTGGTAAATTTATTTTGTTATTAAATGGCAGGATCGTAATTGAAAAAAATATGCTTTCTTTAGGTTCTAAAGTTCCATCACTGTAATATGATTTTCTATATTCTAAACCAGCAGTTAAACAATCCATTTTGTATTGATAGATTAAGTCATAATATTCAGTTAAATTTGTTTTTTTATTTTTTCTCGTTCTAAATAAAATATTTTTATTATCGTCAAATGCATATGATGTTTCATTCGAAACAAAACTTTCTTTTCCAATTTCATTATTTTCCTCCATAAACTCAAAAGAAGTTACAAAATTATTTACTCTGAAATTAGATTTTAATTTATGATAATTTAATTCACCAATGTTGTTATCAGCCAAAAAGTCATAATTTAGATCAACAAATTCACTCAATTTTAAATTACTTTCACCTACTATATTTGAAGATTTTTGACCTAATGAACTGTTTATTGGTAGATCTTTATTCTCCTCTGCTCTAAAAGATGATGCAAGATTTATTCCAAATATTTCCTCATTATTATTGAGTTTATCAAGGATCTTAAATTCATTACCAATAGTAATTGAACCACCCCCCTCAAGGATTTCATTAGAACTCAACCTATTTATGGAGTAAATATTTGCATAATCAACAATTCTTTCTTCATTACTAAAATTTTTATTTTGGAAAGGATTTAATTTAATATTAAAAATTGGTGTTAATAAACTCTCAAAATTTTCCCCAATTTTTTTAAATGGAATTTTAGCATTAAATTGAAACAATCCCTGTAAATCATTTTCTATTTTATTTTTGAATTTTTCTGAATTTTCGGAGTCGGCATTAAAATTTTTTAAAACAAATTCATAATTACTTATAAGACCAGAATAATTAATCTTATTTAAAGATTTATAAGAAAGATTGTTAACTAAGATTTTTTCACTCGTATTTGTGTTAAATAATTTATTATAACCTAATGTGTTTAGTTCTAAAAGACCATTAAGATTTGTATTTATGGTTTTACTCAGATTAAAATTTGGAAATATGTATTCATATCTATCACTTTCATTAGTTTTACCCAGATCTTCAAAAACTTCTGTTGATAATGAAAATTCAAAATCATCATTAAAACCTGTAAAATTTATATTTGAATTCAATGAGGTTTGAGAATTTATTATAGGAGATCTTATATCATAAGTTTTAAGATATTTTTCATCAGAGACAGATTGAAGTTTTATATTCAGTTTTGAAGTATCAAAATAATCAAAAGATGGTTTTATAGAGGATTCATAAAAAAAGTGTGTGTCTGATGAATTATTTTCTCTAAGTAAAAAATCATTATTTTTAATTCCAAGATCTAAAATATGATCAGAATTTTTTGTTAAATGACGATACTCACCCTGATATAAATTTTTAGAATTGCCGTATAATCTTGGAGAAAAGGTGAAATCAGCACTTTCAGAGATTGCGATAAAATATGGTAAACTCAAATAACTGTTTGTACTTTGACTTGAAAATTTTGGAGTCAGAAAGCCAGTTTGTCTTTTTACACTAGGGTCAGGATGGAAAAATTTTGGAAAATACATAACTGGAATATCATAAAATTTTAGAGTCGCATTTTTATAATTTACAATTTTATTTTTTTTATCATGATTTATTTCTTCTGCTTGTAGGAGCCAAGGAGGACAACCATCTCTTTTTTTACAGTTTGTGTAAACTGTTTTATTTAAAAAAACATTATTATCGTCAAATATTAGAGATCTACTTTTCGATCTTGCTTGATTAGGTCTTGATGATATCAAATCATTATTTTGATTAATACTTATATCTTTTCCAAATATTTTTTTTTCATTAAAATCATAAAAAAATTTTTTTAAATCATAAATATTTTGTTCTTTATCTTTTATGGTTGCCTTATCAGCAATTAAGTAATTTTTATCTAAAAAAATATTAAATTTTTCAATATTAATTTCATTTCCAAATGAATCTTTAATTAAAGTTTTATTATCTGAGCTAATAAAATTTCTATCTTGATCAAAAAAAATATTTTTGGCTTCAATAAAATAAATATCTTCCTTTGAGATTTTTGTTAGACCCTCAGAAAAAAAAGTGTTTTTATTTTGATCAAAAATAATTTTTTCTGAATTAATTTTTAATAAATTCGTAGAGTTATTTAATATGACATTTTTAGAAATAGTGTAGATCCTTTTTTTATTATCAATTATTAATTGATCTGCAAAAATTTCATTACCTAACTGGTCTGTTATAACGACTTCTTCTGAAGCTGTTATTATATCATCATTAATAGAGGAAATATTTTTAGCTTCAAAGTTTAACTCATTTGAATATGAAGTACTAGTAATTGAAAAAAACAATACTAAATAAAAATATAGGTAAAATTTAAATTTATTTTTCATTTATTTTAATTAAAGATGACGATACGATTAATAATAATAAAACTTTTGGTCCCCAAGCTGAAAGCAAGTAAGGGAAATCCTGGGTTTTTGCTATAGAAGAAAAGAAAAAATTTATATAATAAATAATTACTGAAATTAAAATCCCCAAGGTTATAAAATAAATTTTTGGTTTGTTAAATCTAATATTCAACATTACTATTGAAGCAACAAAAACCATTAAAACCAAATAAAGTGGATATGAAAATAATTGGTGCTTATAAGTAAGCAAAACATCAGTATTATAGCCAAGAAGCTTGTAATCATCCTCTAGCTCCTTCAGCTTAAAAAAATCAAGTGATGAAAAATTATTAAATATATTAAGTATTTTTTGCATATCAAAATTTGACTTAAATAACAATTTTTCATGAAAGGTTGAATTATTATCGATGTTTTCAACAGAGTTGATGAGTTTCCAAGTATTACTTTCTACGTCAGCACTTTTGGAAATAATTATTTTTTTTAATTCGAAGTTTTCATCAAATTGAGAAATTGAAATATTTATAAGTTTATCATTTTCAATTTTTTCTGCATTGATATAATTAATTTTATTTTGAACTTCATCTTTAATCCATAATCCGTTTTCGGTAATTACAGCTAAGTATTTATCATCTTTGGAATATTGGTTTTTAATATCTAAATAAGCAAATTTCAAATTTGCAGAAATATGATAGAAAAAAACTAATATAAAAACACCTATTAAAAATGATATTAAACCCAGCGCATAAATAATTTTAATATTTGTTAAGCCATTAATTTTATATATTTGTAATTCATCTTTATCAATTAATTCAATAAAAAAATACAGTCCAGCTATTAAAAATATAAATGGAAAAATTTCTATTAAAACGGATGGTGCATTTAAAAGAGTCAAAAAAATTGAAAGTAAAACAAAATTATTGTTCTGTTCTTTTAAAAAATTTATTTCTTCAAATAAATTCATTATGATTATTGTTACAAAAAAAACTAACGTAATTTTGGAAAAACAAATTAAAAAATTTTTATAAATATTTTTTTTATATACTTGTATCATATTTCAATTAGTATTTTATAAATTTTTGATTTAAAAAAATTAGCGAAATAAAAAAAATTAAAATAGGTAAAAAAATTGAAGTGTATAAATTTAAAAAACTTTCTCCTGATAAGGATGTGCTTATTTCAGAAATAATGAGTATTACAAAACCAAATAGAAAAATATTTGTTCTATATAATCTATATTTTGATTTTTCTTTTGAAAATAAAAGTAAAAAACAAACGCATATCGCAATAGTAAAATAATAAAGAGGCTTTATGATTCTTTTAGTAAGTTCCTCTTGAGTTGTATTAAAAGATGAATCGTTACACATCTGTAAATCATAAAATTCATCATTCTTTAATAAATGATAATTAATGTAACAATTTACTAAAACTATTGTACTTAGTTCTTGTATCTTAAAAACAATTGTAGATTTTGTAATGTATGTACTTAAGTCAAATATGGTTTTATCAAAATTAAAATTATTTATTTTTTGACCATAAATGTTTGTTATTTTTCCATCGTATAATATCAATTTTGGATTTTCACTTTCATTATCTAAATAACCTTTTTTCGCATAAATTATTTTAACTTTATCTTTTTCTTTTGCATCTTTTAAAAAAATGTTTCCGTAATTTTTAAAACTTGATTTATTTTCGATATAGATTGTTAGTCCCTCAACAGTATCGATAAATTTCCTTTCACTTATTAATGAAGGAAAGAAATCAATATTAGATGATTGAATAAAAGTTCTAGCTTTGTTTTGAGACGAAGGAACAATAAATACAGTCAATAAAATATGTATTAATACAAAAATTGAGGTATAACTTATAATATTAACAATAAATCTTTTGACATTTATGCCATTTAACCAAAATATTTTAAGTTCGTTTGAATCCTCAAATTTGTTTAAAGTATAAAAAAAGGTGATAAAAAATATAAGTAACATAAGTTTTGAGATTATTTTTGGTATGCTGAACAGCATGTACTTAAAGTAAACAGCAAGACCATGACCATCTTCTGTCACGAAATCCAAGTAATTTACTGCTTGAATAACCCATACTATTAAGGTTATGCATGATAATGAAATTATGAAATAATAAGTATTATCGACAAAAAATTTTTTAAATATTAGTTTTTTATTGAATTCGAACATTAATTATCTATATATTTAGCCTTAAAAACAACGAATACAACCTAAAGTACATATTTATAAGAAATGTCAATAAAAATTAAGATAGAGAGAAATATTGCTGAAAAATCAATAAAAAACTATGTTTTATTTTGTGATGAAAATTTCAAAATTCACGGTTTAGACAAGTTATCATTAGCTAATCAATCTAGTGTAATCAACAAAACTATAATTAATAATAAACAAAAAGATGAGACTTTTTTATCCTTCAACATAAACCCAAATCAAAAGATTATTTTAGTGAAATTAAAGAATTCAAGTTCTTCATTGGAAAATGAGGAAATTGGTGCAAAGTATTATAATTTTATTAAAAAAAATTCAATTTTCAATTCTACATTCTTTGAAAATAATATTATTAAGGCATCATCAAAAAAATCAGATTTTACTGATGAATTTTTTCATGGAATTCAATTAAGATCTTATGAGTTTAACAAATATAAGTCTAAAAGAAAAAGTGATTTCTTTGTAATAAGCATTTTGAGTAAAAATAAACTTATTAATTTGAAAAAAAATAATAAGTTCGACTCGTTAATTCAGGGAATTGCTTTAACAAAAGATCTTGTTTCAGAACCAGGAAATATTTTGCATCCTGATGAATATGCAAAAAGAATATTACAACTTAAAAAAATTGGTTTAAAAATTACTGTTCTTGATGAAAAAAAATTAAAAAAACTTGGTATGAATGCTCTTCTTGGGGTTGGACAGGGAAGTATAAGAGGATCTTATCTTGTTACTATGGAATGGAAAGGAATAAGATCCAACAAAAAACCCATAGCATTTGTTGGCAAAGGTGTGTGTTTTGATACAGGAGGAATTTCATTAAAACCAGCAAAATTTATGGAAGATATGACTTATGACATGGCAGGTTCAGCTGTTGTTGTTGGATTAATGAAAAATTTAGCTTTGAGAAAAGCAAAAATAAATGCTGTTGGAGTTGTAGGACTTGTTGAAAATATGCCAGGGGGAAATGCCCAAAGGCCAGGTGATATAGTAAAATCTTACAGTGGTAAAACAATTGAGGTTTTAAATACAGATGCAGAAGGTAGATTAGTTTTAGCTGACGCTCTAACTTATACTGAGAAAAAATTTAAGCCACAATTTATTGTTGACCTTGCTACTTTAACTGGTGCAATTATAGTTTCTTTAGGTTCAGAATATGCGGGACTTTTTTCTAATAATGAGAAATTAACAAAACAAATTTTTGATGCAGGTGAAAAAGTTGGTGAAAAAGTTTGGAGAATGCCTCTTCATAAAAACTATGATAAATTAATGAATTCAAATAATGCAGACATGCAAAATATTAATTATACTGGAGGAGCAGGCTCAACAACAGCAGCACAGTTTTTGCAAAGATTTATTTTAAACAAAACACCTTGGGCTCATTTAGATATAGCTGGAATGGCTTTTTCAAAGTATGGTGGTGCTTTAAATTCAGGTGGAGCAACAGGGTTTGGAGTGAGGTTATTAAATCAACTAGTAGAGGATAATTATGAGTAATATTGAACAAACTTTATCAATTATTAAGCCAGACGCTGTCGAAAGAAATTTGGAAAACGAAATTAAAGAAATTTTTAAAATTAATGGATTCAAAATAGTTAAAGAAAAAAAAATACAAATTGAAAAAACAGAAGCAGAAAAATTTTACAAAGTTCATGAAACAAAGCCTTTTTATAATGATTTATGCTCTTATTTATCGTCTGGACCAATTGTGGTTATGGTTCTTGAGAATGACAATGCAGTCTTAGGGAATAGAGAATTAATGGGTGCAACAAACCCAAAAGAGGCAAAAGAGGGAACAATTAGAAAAAAGTATGGAATTTCAATTGATAAAAATTCTGTTCATGGTTCTGATAGTTTAGAAAATGCAAAGGTTGAAATAGATTTTTTTTTTAAGGATTAATAAACAATTTCATCAAGGCTTTGCGATAAAGAATATGTTCTTCTTTTAATACCCTGGATGCTAGAGTTTTGGGTGTATCTTTTTTTCTAATAGTTATTTTTTTTTGCAAAATTATTTTTCCAGAATCAAGCTTTGAATTAACATAATGAACTGTACAACCAGTTTTTTTTTCCTTATTTTGAATAACTCTTTTATGTGTATTCAGTCCTTTGTATTTTGGCAAAAGAGATGGGTGAATATTTAATATTTTTTTATTAAATTTTTTAATAAAATTAATTGATAAAATTTTCATAAATCCTGCAAGGCAAATTAAATTAATCTTATTTTTTTTTAGGTAATGTAAGATTTTTTTTTCATCTTTTTCTTTGTTCTTAAAATTAAAACTTTTAGTTTTAATTTTATGTTTTCTCGCAAACAAAAGACCTTTGGCTTTATGATTGCTTGAAATAACAAATATTATTTTAATAGGAGAATTTTTTGAATTAGAAAATTTAATTAAATTTCTTAGATTACTGCCTTTTCCAGATATAAAAATAGCAGTATTAAATTTTGAATTACCAATTAATTTTGCCATTAAGTTTTACTTTTTTATTTCCAAAAATTATTTTTCCAATAACATAAGGTTTAAATTGATTTGAAAAAAAACTATTTATTTTTTTTAAATTTTTTGAGTCAACCATCAAACAAAAACCCACTCCACAATTAAATGTTTTCAACATTTCATTGTCATTAATGCCATTTTTTTTTAACCATCTAAATATTTCTAAGGAATGAATTTTATTTAAGTCAATATTTGCACATAGATCATCAGGAATTACTCTCTTAATGTTATCACCTAAACCACCACCTGTAATATTTGCACAACCATTTACAAGATTTTTATCAATTAACTTAAGCACCTCATTTACATAAATTTTAGTAGGCTTAATTAACTCTTTTTTTAAAAAGTAATTTTTATTAATGTTAATTTTTTTATTTTTTAATAAATTTCTTACTAATGAGTAACCATTAGAGTGCAATCCACTAGAAGGAATTGCTAACACTAAATTATTTTTCTTTATTTTTTTTTTCTTTAAAATTTTTCTTTCATCAGCTATACCTACAGCGAATCCAGCAATATCAAATTTCCCTTTTTCATAAGTTCCTGGCATTTCAGCCGTTTCCCCACCAACTAAATCGCATTTGGAAATTTCACATCCTTTAATAATACCTTTAATTATTGACTTTAATTTTTTTAAATCAATTTTGTTTATTGATATATAATCGAGAAAAAAAAGAGGTTTTGCACCTTGAACAATTAAGTCATTAACACTCATAGCAACAAGATCTATTCCAATTGTGTCAAATTTATTAAGTTTATTTGCAATTTCGATTTTAGTACCAACACCATCAGTACAAGCAACTATCTTTGGATTCTTAAAATGTTTAGGAATATTCGAAATTGATCCAAAACCACCGATATTACCTAACTTTTTTTTGCCTTTATCTTTTGATGAAATATTTGAGATAAATTTAACAAAACTATCTGCTGCTTTAATGTCAACACCACTTTTTTTATATGTAAATTTTTTTTTATTCATTATTATATAGTATGATTGCTAAATATAAATTTTTTTGCTTAAAAAACATATATATTTTTTTTACAATTCTATCTTTAATTATATTTTTTTTTTCCACAGCCAGAGCTGAAGCTAAAGCTTTTGAAATAGAAAACATTGAAGTATCCAAGCCTTTTGAGATGGGTTTTAATAAAAATAAGGTGATAGATGATGGTTTTAAAAAAGCATTTGATGAGCTAGTTTCATTGATAGTTAATTCTTCTGATAGAAAGAAAGTTAAAGGAGTAAAACTTAGCGAAATTAAAGCTATGATTGAGTCTTTTTCGATTAAGGAGGAAAAGTTCATAAATCAAGTGTATTTTGTAAATTTAGGGGTTTCTTTTAATAAAAAAAAAATTTTCAATTATTTAGAGAAAAAAAATATTTTTCCATCAATTCCATTAAAAAAAAAACTTTTATTTCTGCCAATTATAATTGATGAAAAGCAAAAAGAGTTATTAGTTTTTTCTAACAATAAATTTTTTAAAGAATGGAATAACAATATAAAAAATTTTCATTTAATAGAATATATTTTACCCACTGAAGATTTAGAAGATTTAAATTTTATTAAAAATAAGTTTCAATTTATTGAGCAATATGATTTTAAACAGATCACTGATAAATATTATCTGAAAGACTCAATTGTCACATTAATATTCAAAAATGAAAAAGAAATAAGAGTCCTATCAAGAATTACAATTAATGAAAATGTAATTATTAAGAACCAATCATTTTCAAATATTGAGATAAATGATTTGGAAAAACTTGGTGAGATAATTAACAAACTTAAAACAAATTATGAGGATTATTGGAAAGATATTAATCAAATAAATACTTCAATTAAATTAACTTTAACAATCAAAGCTCAAAATTTAGATAATAGTAAGATTATGAATTTTGAAAAAATATTAAATGATACAGAGCAAATTTATAATTTTAATATTTCAAAATTTGATAAAAACTTTACTTTTTATCGAATTATTTATAATGGAACACCTGATAACTTTTTAAATTCAATGAGCCTTAATAGTTTTAATTTTAACACTCAAAATAAAATATGGGTTTTAAAATGAAAGAACTAGACCAACAAATAATAAAGTTTGAGCAAAAAGAAAATTTTGAATATGAAGATTTTTATATCTCTTCAAGCAACAAACATATTTTTGAATTGTTCAACAGGTGGCCAAAATGGGAAAAAAATTTTTTAAATATCAATGGAGAAAAATTTTCTGGAAAAACCCATTTAATAAATATTTTCTTAAAGAAATTTAAAGGCTTTAAAATAGAATGTGAATTATTAAATGATAATATTCTAAAAGAGATAAAAATTCATCAAAATATAATTTTAGAAAATTTAAGTAATAATATTGATGAAAAATTAATTTACTCAATAATAAATATTATTGAACAAGATAACAAATATTTGATTATTACATCTAATGAACCCATAGTTAATTTAAAATTTAAATTAAATGATTTGAAATCAAGATTTAAAAATTTTCTTTTACAAACAATTGAAAAACCAGATGATGATTTAGTTTTCGCATTAATTGTTAAGAATTTATCAGATCGTCAAATATCTCTAGATAAAAAGTTAATTGAATATATTATAAAAAGAATTGATAGATCATATAGTAAAATATTTGATTTTATATATAAGATTGACGAGGAAAGTTTAAAAAAGAAAAAACCGATTGATTTTAAAATTATAAGAGATGTTTTGGAGGAATGATTGAACAAGTATAGAACACATAATTGTAACGAACTAAGAAAAAAAGATGTTGGCAAGAGTGTCTTGTTGGCAGGATGGATAAATAAGAAACGTGATCATGGAAATTTATTATTTATAGATCTTAGAGATAATTATGGAATCACTCAGTGCATAATTGATAAAGACAATACTAATTTTTCTGGACTAGAGAAAATTCAATTAGAAACTGTGATTAATTTAAATGGAAAAGTAGTTAATAGATCCGATGAAACAATTAATAAAGAAATAGATACTGGTGAAGTAGAAATTTCAATTGAAAGCTTTAATATTTTAGGAACATGTTTAGAATTACCAATGCCAGTTTTCAGTGATCAGGAATATGCTGAAGAAATAAGATTAAAGTATAGATTTTTAGACCTAAGAAGAAAAAAAATTCATGAAAACATTATTTTAAGATCTAAAGTGATCTCTTTTATTAGAAACGAGATGAGTAAATTAGGTTTTTTAGAATTTCAAACTCCTATACTCACTTCATCAAGTCCTGAAGGTGCAAGAGACTTTCTCGTACCAAGTAGATTAAATCCTGGAAAATTTTATGCCCTCCCACAAGCTCCCCAGCAGTTCAAACAACTCATAATGGTTTCAGGATTTGATAAATATTTTCAAATTGCACCTTGTTTTAGAGATGAAGATGCTAGAGCAGATCGAAGTCCAGGTGAGTTTTACCAATTAGATTTAGAAATGTCTTTTGTTGAACAAGAAGACGTATTCAAAGTTGTCGAAAATTTATTGGTTAATACATTTAAAAAATTTTCAAAAAAAAAACTGATGTTTAATCAATTTCCTAAAATTTCTTACTCAGAAGCTTTATTAAAATATGGCAGTGATAAACCAGATTTGAGAAACCCTTTAATAATAAACGATGTAACAGAAATTTTCTCTCGAGAGGATGTTTCATTTGAAATATTTAAAAAACTTGTAAAGACTGGTTGTAAAGTAAGATGTATAGTAACAAAAAATACAAAAGACAAACCTAGAAGTTTTTTTGATAATATAGATAAATGGGCTAAAGAACAAGGAGCATCAGGTTTAGCATATTTCACACTTGAAAATGAAAAAAATATTTCAGCAAAAGGTCCTATCGGTAAATTTTTTACAAAAGATGCTTTAGAAAAAATTATGGAAAAAACAGGTGCAAAAGTAGGGGATAGTATTTTTTTAGCCTGTGGTAAAAAAAAAGAATTAGAGAAAATTACTTCATTAGCTAGAGATAAAATTGGAAAAGATTTAAATTTAATAGATGATGATAGCTTTGCATTTTGTTGGATTGTTGATTACCCAATGTTTGAAATAGACGAACAAACAAATAAAATAAAGTTTAGTCATAATCCATTTTCTATGCCTCAAGGTGATATTAATAAGATAAATTTTGATAAACCATTAGATATTCTAGCATATCAGTATGATATTGTTTGTAATGGTATTGAGCTTTCATCTGGAGCTATTCGGAATCATATTCCTGAATTAATGTACAAACTTTTTTCTATAGCTGGATATGATAAAAAAAAAGTTGATGAAAAATTTACTGGAATGATAAATGCTTTAAGTTATGGAGCCCCGCCTCATGGTGGTATAGCCCCTGGTATTGATAGAATTATAATGCTTTTAGCAAATGAAAAAAACATAAGAGAAGTTACAATGTTTCCGATGAACCAAATGGCTCAAGATTTAATGATGAGTGCCCCTTCCAACGTGAGTGATAATCAGCTTAAAGAATTAAACTTATCTGTAAAATTAAAAAAATAGTTTATTTTTTTCCTTTTAAACTTATTTTTACATCTGATAAATCCACAAGATTTTTTCTATAATTATTTCTTACAAAACCTTTACTTGTTATGTCTTTTACAATCTTCAATAATTGGTTTTGATCATCAGAATTTTGATCCTCTAAATTGGAATTTTCAGAAATTCCTATGGCTGGAGTATGAGCTAAATCTTCTCTATTTTGATAGGAAATAGCAAGTTCTCGGAAGATATAATCTAGTATTGAAGATGCACTTAAAATTCTGTCATTTCCAAGTACTTTACCAGATGGCTCAAATTTAGTTCCCACAAATGCACTTATAAATTCATCTAGTGGTACTCCATATTGTAATCCAAGTGAAACAGCAATTGCAAAATTATTCATTAGTGCTTTTACCAATTCACCTTCTTTACTGGTATCGATAAATATTTCTCCAATTTTGCCATCTTCATATTCACCTGTATGTAGATAAACTTTATGATCTCCAATTGTAGCTTTTTGAATATAGCCTTTTCTTCTGTCTGGCATACTAAATCTCTTACCATTATTATCTAAATTGTTTTTTGTATTATTAATCAAATTTTCAATATTTTTTGATGACAGATTTTCATTTTTTGTAACAATATCAATTTTTTTCTTTTCAATAGTATTATTCTTATTTCTTTCAAGACTCTTAGTTTTTCGATTATCAAGCTTTACATCTAAAACTTCAAATGTTCCATCATCTCTCTTCTCAAGATTTTTTAATTCTTCCTCATTAACATTATCTAAATAATGATTTACTTTAAATGTACACGTGTAATATGTTTCAACTAAATACTTTGCCATTTGACCCCAATTTTTTAAAAATTAATTTGAATAATGATTCATTAATTTATATACAAAATCAAATTTTAGTCTAATTTAATTTATACAATTTTAAATTGAATATTTTAATATTAATATGTTGACACTTTTTAAAAAAATTTTTGTTTGGTGGAATCAAGAGACAATTGGAACAAAAATCAAAACAATTTTTTTTGGAAAGTATGTTGGAAAAGATCATTTAGGTAATAAATATTATGAAAGTAAAAAAGGGAAAAGATGGGTTATTTATTCTGATGAAATAGATGCTTCGAAAATTCCAGTTGAATGGTATTCTTGGATGCATTTTACTCGAAATAGAATCGAAAAAAATCATGATTTAAAGAAATTTGATTGGCAAAAACCTCATCAGCATAATCAAACTGGCACAGATAAAGCTTATTACCCTAACAAAGATAAAAATCATGCTAATGAAAAAAGATACAAATCTTGGAAAAGTTAAAAAGATTTTAATTTATCAAATATTGATAATATTCCTTTTTTTTTTACAAAATATTTACGCTAATGACAAGGTTGAAGGTACAAAAACAAATATAAAGATTCTTGATAAAATAAGTTCAAAAAATGAGCTTATTAAACTTAATAACAATAAAGAGCTATTTTATAAAGATCTTTCAATAAAAAGTATGAAGTGCACTAATTCAGAGTTTGATGATAATCCAGAAATTACTGCTTATATTCAAGTAAAAGATCTTAACAATGAAAAAAAGGATGATGTTTTTATTTTTAACGGCTGGATGTTTTCCTCAAGTCCCTCAATAAATCCTTTTGATCACCCAGTTTATGATATTTGGCTAGTTGGTTGTTATTAGATTATTTTCTCGTTATCAAGCCAACTTACATTAAAATCTGAATTTATAAATTTTTTGTGATTTAAAAGTTTCTTATGTAGTGGAATAGTAGTTGTGATTCCTTCTATAACAAACTCGTCTAGCGATCTATTCATTCTTTGTATTGCTTCCAATCTATTTCTTCCATGACATATTAGTTTGCAAATCATACTATCATAATACGGAGTTACCTTATAACCTTGGAAAATTGCTCCATCTACCCTTGTTCTAAAACCTGAAGGTTGATGACACATTCCTATTATTCCTGGTGAGGGTTGAAAATTTTTTGAGGGATCTTCAGCATTTATTCTACACTCTATTGCATGACCTCTTGGATTAATATCAGATTGTTTGAGAGCAGTTTCGCCAGTAAATGCAATATTAATTTGCTCTTTAATTATGTCTATACCAGTAACCATTTCTGAAACAGGATGTTCGACTTGGACTCTTGTATTCATTTCAAGAAAATAAAATTTGTTATCTTCATAAATAAATTCAACTGTACCAGCACCCTCGTAACCAATCTTACTTACCATTTTTACAGTCTTATCAAATAAATCTTTTCTTATCTTATCGTTTAAAACTGGACTTGGTGTTTCCTCAATTAATTTTTGATGTCTTCTTTGAACTGAGCAATCTCTTTCGTGCAAATGTACTGTCCTATTTTTTCCTGCTAATATTTGAACTTCAATATGTCTTGGATTTTGAAAAAACTTTTCAATGTAAACTTCGTCATTGCCAAAATATTTTTTTGCTTCAGATTTAGCTGTTGAAAAAAGTGTTTCAAATTCTTGCTCTTTATGAACAATCTTCATTCCTTTACCACCACCACCACCAGATGCTTTAATCAAAACTGGAAATCCAATTTTTTTACAAAGATTCTTTGCTTCATTAATATCTTTTACCCCACCTTCAGAACCTTCAATTACTGGTAAACCATTTTCTTTTGCAATCTTTTTAGCTTGAATTTTATCTCCCATCATTTTTATATGTTTTGAAGAAGCACCAATAAATTTAATATTATTATCCTCTAAAACTTTTGCAAAATTTGAGTTTTCCGACAAAAATCCATAACCTGGGTGAACTGCCTCAGCACCAGTTAAGTCGACAGCAGACAATAGAGCTGGAATATTAAGATAACTATTAGCAGGTTGATGTGATCCTACACAAACACTTTCATCTGCAAGTCGCACATGCATACTATCTCTGTCTACATCAGAATGAACTGCAACTGTGGAGATACCCCATTCCTTACATGCTCTTATAACCCTGACTGCAATTTCCCCTCTATTTGCAATTAAGATTTTTTTAAACATTACTCTAAGATGATAATTGTTTGACCAAACTCTACTGGTTGACCATCCTCAACACAAATCTCTTTAACAACCCCATCTGCAGATGAGGGTACATGATTCATTGTTTTCATTGCTTCAACAATCATAACGGTGTCACCTTTTTTAATTTTTTTTCCTACTTCAACAAATTTTTTAGCACCTGGTTCAGGTGAATGATAAGCAGTACCAATTATAGGTGACGTGACTTCAATTCCATTTTTTTTTCTAATTTCCTCATTTGGAGTTTGTAATTTAGGACTCGAAGAATTATCCATTCTTGGAGATTGGTTGCTTATAGAAATATTGTTTTTTGAAACTTTTATTTTTGTATCTTTTTCAGTATATTCTAATTCAGTAAGATTAAACTCATCTAAGTAATCACTTAGTTCTTTAATAATTTTTTTATCTATTTTCATTTTTAAGAAGTTTGTGCATTGCAATTATGGCTAAAATATAACCATTGTCTCCCAAACCAAAAATACCTCCAGTTGCTATGTCGCTTATTAATGATTTATGTCTAAATTCCTCTCTTTTATATATATTTGATATATGTAATTCAATTAAAGGTTTTTTAAAAACACTTAATGCATCTCTTATTGCAACAGATGTATGTGTGAACGCAGCAGCATTTATTATCATTCCATCAAACTTTTTTATGGACTCCTGAATTAGATTTACCAATTCACCCTCAACATTTGATTGAGTAAATTCGAGACTTAAGCCCAGTTCTTTTGATTTATTTAAGCAATTTTCTTTCAATTCTTTAAAAGTAATAGACCCATATTGTGATTGTTCTCTCTCACCTAATAGATTAATATTTGGACCATTGATAATAATTATTTTATTATTCATTCACCTCTTATATACGATGAAAAAAATAAAAAAAATAAAAATTAAATTAAATGGTAAAGAAAAGTTCATTATAGAAAATTCTAAAATTACAACACTAATAAATGATTTAAATATACCTATTAAAAAAGTAGCAATTGAATTAAATCAAGAAATATTAGATAAAAAAAAGCTAAATAAGATTAAATTAAAAAAAGATGATACAGTAGAAATAGTTCATTTTATTGGAGGAGGATAAATTTGAATAAAGACAATTTAATTATATCAAAAAAAAAATTTAACTCTAGATTAATTGTAGGCACAGGAAAATACAATAGTATGACAGAGTGTGCAAAAGCTATCAAATTATCTGGTGCTGAAATAGTAACGGTAGCGGTGAGAAGAGTAAACATTACAGATAAAAAAAAACCATTACTTATGGATTATATTGATCCGAAAAGAATTACATATTTACCAAATACAGCAGGCTGTTTTAATTCTAGAGAAGCATTAAGAACTTTAAGATTAGCTAGAGAAATAGGTGGATGGAAATTAGTCAAACTTGAAGTTTTGGGTGATAAAAAAAATTTATTTCCAGAAATGATAGAAACACTTAAATCAACTGAGGTTTTAGCTAAAGAGGGTTTTAAAGTAATGGTTTATTGCAACGATGATCCTTTAATGGCAAAAAGATTAGAGAATGCAGGTGCTTGTGCGATTATGCCTCTCGCTGCTCCAATCGGTTCAGGATTAGGAATTCTGAATAAGGTAAACATAAAAATTATAAGAAAACAAACAAAGTTACCCTTAATTATTGATGCGGGATTAGGTCAAGCATCTGATGCAACCATTGCTATGGAATTAGGTTGTGATGGAGTTTTGGTTAATACTGCAATTGCTAAAGCAAAAAAACCTTTTGAGATGGCTGTGGCATTTAAAAATGCAGTATTAGCAGGTAGATTATCATATCTATCTGGAAGAATTGAAAAGACTATTATGGGAAAACCATCCTCTCCATCAGAAGGTATTATTTAGCCTTTTTGAAAAATTTTTTTTTTCTGTATATTTTTTTTTTATTAAATTTTTTCTTATCTTTAAACTCTAATACTTTTGCTTCTTTTTTTTGTTGATCTAAATTTTTTAGTTTTTCAAAGTACTCAACTAACTCTATAGTTTTCTTAGATTTATTTTTTATATCAATAATATATTCAGGAATAATAAGAGAGTTATCACTAATGATATCAATTTTCATTTTTCCTTTTTTTTCTAAATGAGTTAAATCGTTAACGAAATTTTCTTTTAAAAAATCAGAAATTTTTTTACATACTTTTAATTCAACAAATTTCGCCTTACTGAGTATTGCTTTTAGTTCTACTAATTTTAATAATTTTTGAGCAAAGGACTCATCAGTTAAGTCAACTTTCCATTTTACTGCACTCTCTCGAAGTCTTTGTCTTGACATTTCAAGTAAACCAAAATTACTTATTCTACCTATTTGAATTCGTGCTCTATCAGTTCTACATTTTTCTTTTAGTCTTCTTTCCACCATTTTTCTATTTCCATAACTAAGCATATCAATAAAATCTATAATGATTAATCCTGACAAATCTCTTATCTTAATTTGTCTCGCTATCTCTTCAGCTGCCTCTAAATTAGTATCCAATGCAGTGCTTTCAATATTTTTTTGTTTAATTGAACTTCCAGAATTAATATCTATGGAAACAAGAGCTTCAGTAGGATTTATTACAAGATATCCTCCAGAATTTAATTTAACCTCAGACTCAAAAATTTGATTTAATTTTTGTTCTATTTCTTGTTCAATGAAAAGTGGAATCTTACCTCTGTATTTTTTAATTCTTTTTACATGAGAAGGCATCATCATTTTCATAAAATTTTGAGCTTTTTTATAACCCTCATTACCTTCTATTATGACGCTTTTTGTATTTTCATCGTACATATCTCTTAAAGTTCTTTTTATAATTTCGCTTTCTTGATGTACTAGAGATGGCGCAATTGAATTTAGTGCAATATCCTTAATTTGATTCCACGTATTTTTTAATGTGTCCAAGTCATGGCTTATTTCATTTTTTGTTTTATTACTTCCAGCAGTTCTAACAATTAACCCCATTTCTTTTGGAATTTCTATTTCGTTTAAAATAGATCTTATTTTTTTTCTATCAGCAGGATTAAAAATTTTTCTTGATATACCTCCACCTTTTGGAGTGTTAGGCATCAAAACAATATATTTTCCAGCAATAGAAATAAAGGTGCTTAAAGCTGCTCCTTTTTGACCTCGTTCATCCTTAATCACCTGAACAAGTATTACTTGATTTGGTTTAATTACTTCCTGAATCTTGTATCTTTTAAATTTAAAACGTTGATCACTTTTTTTTTCTTTTTCTTCATCAAAATTTTCTTTTTCATCAATTTCATTTTTTTCAATTTCGATAGGGTCACTTATTTCTAATTTTCCCTCTGCAATATCCTCCTCTTCTTTAGCTTCAACCTTTTTTGATAATTCCTCTCTAGCTCTTTCCTCTTCTTCTTTTATTTTTTCTAGATCGCTTTTAGGAATTTGATAATAATCAGACTGAATATCATTAAAAGATAAAAATCCATGTCTGTCTCTTCCAAAATCAACAAAAGCAGCCTGCAATGATGGCTCAATACGACTTACTTTACCTAGATAAATATTGTTTTTTATTAAGTTGTTTTTTAAACCTTCGTACTCGTAGTCCTCAATATTACTATTTGATTTAAGAACGACTCTAGTCTCATTTGGATGCGATGCATCAATATATAAATTTTTTTCCATAATTTTATTTTTGATTTTTCCATTTAAATATAAGTTTTTTTAAATTTTGTTATTCTAATGCCTTATCTTTAACAAATTCCGCTATATAATGGAATTAAAATGAACAAGTTATTAAAAAATATATTGATTAGTTTTATTAGTTTTTCATTGATTTTTTTAATTATTGTATTGATTATTTTATGGAATTTTTCAAACAATATACCTGATTATAAATTTCTAAAGAATTATAAACCACCAGTTTCAAGTAAAGTATACTCAGGAAATGGAGATTTAGTAGCTGATTTTTCAAAAGAAAAGAGAATTTTTATTCCATATAGTGCGATACCTAAAGAAGTAATCAATTCATTCCTTTCAGCAGAAGATAAGAATTTTTTTTCCCACCCGGGTGTAGATGCTAAAGGAGTTTTAAGAGCATTAATAAATAATTTTAAGAATATAATGACCTCTAAAAGATTAGAGGGTGCATCAACAATTACTCAGCAAGTAGCTAAAAATTTTTTGTTAACCAATGAAGTAAGTTTGAATAGAAAAATTAAAGAGGCAATTTTAGCTTTTAGAATTGAAAGGGCGTTATCAAAAGAAAGAATATTAGAACTTTATTTAAATCAAATTTACCTTGGAAGTGGTGCATATGGGGTCGCTGCTGCAAGTTTGGAATATTTTGATAAATCTATAAAAGAACTTGATTATTCAGAAGCAGCATTATTAGCTGCATTACCTAAAGCACCAAGTAGATATAATCCATATCGAGATATTAAATTAGCTAAATTCAGAAGAGATTTGGTACTAAAAAATTTACTTGATAATAATTTTATAGACTCAGTTTTGTATAGGAATTTAAAAAAGACGGACGTTAAATTAAAAAAAAATGAAAAAATTTTTTTAGAAGATGCTCAATATTATATTGAGGATGTTCGTAAAAACATAATTGAAACTCTTTCATATGAAAAAGTATACAAGCAAGGTTTTAATATTAATACACCAATTAATCTAGAGTTACAAAAAATAGCGACAAACTCCTTAAGAGAAGGTTTAATAAGCTATGATAAAAGAAAAGGTTGGCGAGGGGCACTGACTAATAAAAACTATAAAAAAGATTGGTATAAGAATTTAAAAAAGTATGATTTAGAAAGTTCAATAAATTGGAAAAAAGCTATAGTAAAAAATATTGATAAATTTTCAATAAAAATTGAAACTGAAGATCAAAAAGAAGGAATTATAGAATATAAAGATATTTCTTGGACAAAGAGAGAATTTGAGGAATTATTTAAATTAGGAGATGTAATTTATGTCAAACAAATTGAAAAAAATAAATTCAGTTTAAAACAATTACCCAAAATTAATGGTGGTATTGTTGTGATGGATCCATATACAGGAAGAGTACTTGCATTAAGTGGTGGTTTTAGTTTTAAAAATAGTGAATTTAATAGAGCGACTCAAGCATTAAGACAACCAGGTTCAGCTTTTAAACCTTTTGTTTATGCCTTAGCTTTAGAAAATAATTATACACCATCATCATTAGTTTTAGATGCGCCGTTAGTTTTAGATCAAGGATCAGATCTCAAAATGTGGAAACCAGAAAATTATGGTAAAAAATTTTATGGTTTGTCAACTTTACGTACTGGTCTTGAAAAATCTAGAAACTTAATGACAGTAAGAATTGCACAAAATTTAGGAATAAAAAAAATAGCAAATTTTTCAAAGGAGCTTGGGATAAATGAAAACCCTGGTGAACTTTTATCAATTTCTCTTGGTTCAATTGAGACAACTCTATTAAAATTGACCTCTGCATACTCAGCTTTTTTGAATGGAGGAAAATTAGTTTCTCCAATTTTAATAGATAGGGTTCAGGATAGTGAGGGAAATACAATAGTTAATAATGAAAATAGAAAATGTGTGAATTGTGATCAGATTTCATTTTTAGGAAAAGAGTACCCAAAAATTAAAGATAACTACAAACAAGTATTTTCACCACAAACTGCCTATCAAATAACTTCTATATTAGAGGGAGTCATTCAAAGAGGAACAGGAAAAAAATTAAGAGTTTTGAATTTAAATATGGGAGGTAAAACTGGAACAACAAATGAAAATACAGATGCATGGTTTATTGGCTTTACATCAAATCTTGTAGTTGGTGTATACGTTGGAATGGATAACCCAGCCCCTTTAGGAAAGTTTGAAACTGGCTCCAAAACAGCTTTGCCTATATTTAAAAAATTTATCGAATCAGCTGTTAGTAAATCAGACTCAAGACCCTTCAAAGTAGCAAATGAAATTAAGATGTTAGTAATTGATCCATTAACTGGCCAGAGGGCTAAATTTTCATCTAAGAATACAATTTTAGAAGCTTATAAAAGTAAGAACGTAGTTGATGGTAAAATATTATACTCAAATAGTAATAGATTAGACTCGAATAATATATTAAAGTTTTACTAATGGACCTTAAATATCTAGATATTAAAAAAGAAATAGAAAAAATTAATCAAAGAGTTAAGGAGTATCTTTGAAAAAAATGATATTCGATCTAGATTAGAAAATCATAATAAAAAGATGCTAGATGTTAATTTTTGGCAAGACAAAACAAGCTCAAAAAAAATAATTAAAGAGAAAAAATTATATGAAGATTTGATTAATTCTTATGAGGGATCAATCAATAAGGTAAATGATCTCGAGGGATTAAATGATTTAGCCATAGAGGAAAATGATATAAATGTTCAAAAAGAAGTTTTTGAAAATATTAAAAAACTAAGATCATCAGTCAAAAAAAATGAAATTAGATGTTTCCTATCAAATGAAGCAGATGAATTAGACTGTTATATAGAAATTCATGCAGGAGCTGGTGGAACTGAAAGTCAAGATTGGGCAGACATGTTAAGAAGAATGTATTTAAAATGGTCTGATAGTAAGAAATTTAAATCAAATTTAATCAGTGAACATAAAGGAGATGAGGCGGGAATCAAATCTTCAACTATTAAAATTGAGGGAGATTATGTTTTTGGTTGGTTAAAAAAAGAGTCAGGTATTCACAGATTAGTTAGAATATCTCCTTTTGACTCAGGAGCAAGAAGACATACAAGTTTTGCAAGTATTTGGGTTTATCCAGTTGTAGATGAAAATATCAATATTGAAATACTTGATAAAGATTTAAGAATAGACACATATCGATCAAGTGGTGCTGGAGGTCAACATGTAAATACAACTGATAGTGCAGTAAGAATAACCCATATGCCATCTAAAATAGTAGTGCAATGTCAAAATGAAAGATCTCAACATAAAAATAAAGAAACTTGTTTGAACATGTTAAAAGCAAGATTATATGATTTTGAAATAAAAAAAAAAGAGAAAGAAAGTCAAAATGCAGAACTTTCTAAATCAGAAATAGGGTGGGGTCATCAGATACGTTCTTACGTATTACAACCATACAGATTAGTAAAAGATAACAGAACAAATTTTGAAAGTACAAGTCCAGACAAAGTATTAGATGGAGAGATTGATGATTTTTTAGAACAATCACTGTATCAAACTAAATGAAAAAAATTTATAAATCTCTATTAATATTTTTTTTTATATTTTTGGTTCTAGTATCTTATTTGAGTATTTTTGGTATTGAGACAGATAAATTTAATAAACCAATATCAAACAAAATTAAAAGTATAAATAATGGAATTAATGTAGAATTTAGAAAAATAAACTTAGTTTTAAATCCATTTACTCTAAGGTTGAAAATTAAAACTGTAGGATCAAAAATTCAAAGTCAAAATCAAATTATTGAAATTGAAAGTATAAAAACTCAAATATCATTGAGATCTTTATTTGGAGATAATTCCCCAATTGAAAATATGGAAATTTCAACCAAATCAATTGAATTAAAAAATTTAATTTCCTTTTTAAGATCATTAAAAAATTCACCTGAGCTATTTATTTTAGAGAG
>CABXTO010000006.1 GCA_902515195.1 uncultured Pelagibacteraceae bacterium | reverse complement strand
CCAAGTTTTTTCCTGGAACAACCTTTGATACTTCTGATACTATTTTTGAAACTTCATGTGGAAGAGTTCCTCCATTAGTATCGCACAATACAATCCATCTTGCTCCTTGATCAAATGCTGCCTTAACACATGAAATAGCATATTTTGGATTTGCTTTATAACCATCAAAAAAATGTTCTGCATCAAACATAAATTCTTTTTTTGCTTTAACAAAATGTTTTGTACTTTCACTAATGTTTTCCAAATTTTCTTCATTAGTAATACCTAAAGCAACATCAACATGAAAATCCCATGACTTTCCAACCAAACATACTGCAGGAGTATTTGAATTCATTAATGCTGATAATCCTGTATCATTTTCTGCACTTCGGCCTGATCTTTTTGTCATTCCAAAACAAGTAAGTTTAGAATTTTTAAAATTATGTTTTTTTTGAAAAAACTCAGTATCAGTTGGATTAGCTCCAGGCCAACCAGCTTCAATATAATCAACACCAAGTTTGTCTAGGGCAGATGCAATTTTTTCTTTATCCTCAATAGAAAAATCTACTCCTTGTGTTTGAGCGCCATCTCTTAGGGTTGTATCAAAAATATATAATCGTTCTTTACTCATTTAAATTTCCACAGTGTTTTACCATCTTTATCTTCTATTAAAACACCTTTATCAAAAAGTTCATCTCTAATTCTGTCAGCTTCCTTGTAGTCTTTATCTGCTCTAGCTTTATTTCTTAAATCAATTTTAGTATTTATCTCTTCTTCACTTATTAAAGCATTATTTTTTTTATGATTTTCCCATTGTTCGTTATTTTCATTAAATAATCCAATGAATTTACATGCTGAAACAAAAAGTTCTTTATCTTTGCCTTTGTTGGCACCTTCATAAAGTTTATGAAGATTAGCAATGTATCCAGGAGTATTTAAATCTTCATATAAAGGTTTTATAATTTCATCTGTAACTTGGACTGATTTAATATCTTGCGAATAAACACGATACCATTTATCTAAAGTATTTTGACAATCATTTATTAATTTATCATTCCAATCTAGTGGCTGCTTATAATGTGCGCTCATAAGAGCTAACCTTAAAACTTGTCCACTCATCTTACTTTTAAAATCTTTTATTTTTAAAATGTTTCCTTGAGACTTGGCCATTTTTTCATTGGACATTGTTATGAATGCATTATGAACCCAGTATTTTGCAAAAATTTTTGAATCATTAGCACATCTAGATTGGGCAATTTCATTTTCATGGTGAGGAAATATCAGATCTATTCCACCACCATGAATATCAAATTCATTTCCTAAAAATTTTTTTGACATAGCAGAACATTCTAAATGCCAACCTGGTCTTCCTTTTCCCCAGGGAGAGTCCCATGATGGTTCATCTTTAATAGATGGTTTCCAAAGCACAAAATCCTCTGAATTTTTTTTGTTATCACTTATTTCTACTCTTGAACCAGCTATCAAATCTTCTAATTTTTTGTTTGATAATTTTCCATAATCAGAAAACTTTTTAACCTCAAAATAAACATGCTTATTTTTTTCATAAGCAAAACCTTTTTTTAGTAATTGATTTATCATTTCGATCATTAAATCAATGTGTTCGGTAGCTTTAGGTTGATGAGATGGATTTTCACAATTCAAAAATTTACAATCATCAAGAAAGTTTGATGTTATTTTTTCAGTTAATTCGCTTGTAGATATTTTTTGCTCTTGTGATGATTTAATTATTTTGTCATCAATATCTGTAATATTTCTTACATAGGTTACTTTTGAAAAAGTATTTTTTAATAATCTGAAAAGAATATCAAAAATAACCAATGGTCGCGCATTTCCTATATGTGGATCGTCATAGACAGTTGGTCCACAAACATACATTCCAATATTTTTATGATTTTTTGGAACAAATTGTTCTTTTTTGTTTGTTAAATTATTTGTTAAAAAAATATCCATATAAATTGATTAAGAAATATACCTTATTTATTGATTTGTTAATCTAATTGATTAACTAGGAATTTTGCATACTGGAATGGGCTCCATTTTATGCAAATTTTGTTTTCTAATTTTTTCGTATTCTGCTTTATGCGGTGAGTCGGAATTCACCATTGCATCTTCTAAGTCTTGATATTTAAAACCTAATTGCCCTTCATCAGTTCTACCATCATCCCAAAGGCCATCAGTCGGAGGAGCATCAATTATTTCTTTTAATATGCCTAATTCTTTTCCAAGTTCCCAAACCTCAGATTTATTACAATCTGCTATAGGTGAGATATCAACTCCACCATCACCATATTTTGTATAAAAACCAATACCAAAATCTTCAACTTTATTACCAGTTCCAACCACTATCCCTTTATTAGCAGCAGCTACTTGATACAATGTAGTCATTCTTAATCTTGCTCTAGAATTTGCAAACCCATGTTCATTGTCAAACTTATTAAGAGTGGATGAAAAAGACTGAAACAATTTGTCCAAACTAATTGTATGTGCTTCTACATTTTTAAACTTTTCTACTAACCATTTTTGATGTTTCAAACTTAAATCATGTTGGTTTTCTTTTTGTTTTATTGGCATTGACAAAACGATTGTTTTTAAACCTGTCATTGCACATAAAGTACTAGACACTGAAGAGTCAATTCCTCCAGAGATACCTATAACTAAAGATTGTGCTTTCGTTGGCATTTGATCAACATATGATTTGATCCAATTTGATATATATTTTGTTTTTTCTGAGAGAATCATACTTTACATTTAATCACCTAATGCTCGAAAACAATGGCTTAAGATGCCGCTTGAATAGCATTTTTTGAATAGCTGCTATTCTTTTTTATCTCATCTGAAATTAAAAAAGCCAACTCTAAAGCTTGATTAGCGTTTAGTCTAGGATCACAATGAGTATGGTATCTAGAAGACAAGTCTTTCTCTGATATTTTTTGAGCTCCCCCAGTACATTCAGTTACATTTTGACCAGTTAGCTCAATATGTAATCCACCTGCATAACTTCCTTCACTTTGGTGACATGCAAAAACATTTTTCACTTCTTTTAAGACACTATTAAATGGTCTTGTTTTAAAACCTGTAGATGCTTGCATTGTATTTCCGTGGCAAGGATCACATGACCAAATTACATTTAATCCTTCTTTTTTAATCGATCTTATTAATTTTGGAAGATGTTTAGAAACATTATCACATCCAAATCTTGAAATTAATGTAATTTTTCCTTTGTCATTATTAGGGTTTATCCTGTTACATAAATTTATAAGATCATCTGCTTTAAGTGTTGGACCACACTTTATACCAATTGGATTTTCAATACCTCTACAAAACTCAACATGCCCACCATCAAGCTGTCTGGTCCTATCACCAATCCAGACAAAATGAGCAGAAGTATCATGATTTTCACCAGTTGTTGAGTCTGTCCTAGTCATTGACTCTTCAAATGGTAACAATAAAGCTTCATGAGAGGTCCAAAAGTTTACTGTCTTTAGTCTTCTGTTAAAGTCAGAATTTATTCCACAAGCATCCATAAAATCTAGTGCACTCGCAATTTGGTCCTCTAATTCTTTAAATCTCTTCGCTTCAGGACTTTTTTTAATAAATCCTAAATTCCATGTATGAACTTTTTTTAAATCAGCAAAGCCACCATGTGAAAAAGCTCTAATTAAATTTAAAGTTGCTGCAGATTGAGAATAGGCTTTGAATAATCTTTTTGGATCAGGAACTCTCGCTTTTTTACTAAACTCAATTCCATTTATGTTATCTCCTAAGTAACTTGGTAACTCAATACCATCTTTCACCTCTACTGGTGAGCTTCTTGGTTTAGAAAACTGCCCAGCAATTCTACCCAATTTTACAACAGGTAATGATGCTGAATAAGTTAAAACTAAAGACATCTGTAACATTAGTTTGAATGTATCTCGAATATTATCAGGATGAAATTCTGCAAAACTCTCAGCACAATCTCCACCTTGTAAAAGAAAAGCTTTTCCATCAACAACATCTGCAAGTTGTTGTTTAAGATGTCTAGTTTCACCTGCGAATACAAGTGGCGGGAAAGTTTTTATCTTATCTAAAACTTTATCTAATTCTTTTTTATCCGGATATTCCGGAATATGTTTAACAGGGTATTTTTTCCAACTGTTTACTTTCCAATTTTTCATGTTCAACCTAAGATTGTTGTATCAGAGTTTTTTTATTATTCAACGGTTACAGATTTAGCCAAATTCCTAGGCTTATCTATATCAAATCCCTTTTTAAGAGCTGAATAATAAGCAAGTTTTTGCAAAGGTATAGTCAAAAGAAATGGCAAAAGGTCTTGATTTGTGGTTTCAACTTCAATTGTTTCCCAAATATTTTCAGATACAATCTCATCATTGCTCCTATTGGTTATCAATAAAACTTTTGCTCCTCTTGCGATAACCTCTTGCATATTAGAAATAGTTTTTTTGTAATAATTATCTCTTGGAGCTAATACTACTACTGGCATCCCTTCCTCAATTAAAGCTAACGGACCATGTTTCATTTCACCAGCTGGATAACCTTCAGCGTGCACATAAGATAATTCTTTTAATTTAAGAGCTCCTTCTAAAGCAATCGGGTAAGAAAAACCTCTTCCTAAAAACATAGATCCTTTTGCCTCATTAAATGTATTTGATACATTCTGTATTTTGTTATCTGTTAACAAAGTTTGCTCAATTAATTTTGGAAGCTCTTTTAAATATTTTAATTTTTCACTTAATTCCTTTTTCTCTAAATCGCCTTTTATAAACCCTAATTTTAAAGATAAAATGTATAATATTAGAATTTGGCCTAAAAAGGCCTTAGTAGAGGCAACTCCTATTTCGGTACCGCAATGAATAGGAAGGACGAAATCTGAATCTCTTGCAATAGAACTTTCAATGACATTTACAACAGCACAAGTTTTCATACTATTTTTTTTACATAAATCTAATGCAGCGTAAGTATCCGCTGTTTCCCCTGATTGAGAAACGAAAACATACAAACTTTCTTTCTTAAATCTGTTTTTTCTATATCTAAACTCTGACGCTATATCTACATTTACATCCAATGACGTTATTTCTTCAAACCAATATTTTGCCATTAAGCATGAATGGTATGCTGTACCACATCCAATTAAAGTTATAGAAGAAATTTCATTTTTTTTCCAAGGAATATTATAAATATTGATATCATTATTTGACATATCTATATATTCTTTTATACCATTTTTGATAGTAGTTGGCTGTTCTTCAATTTCTTTTGCCATAAAATGTTTGTAATCACCTTTATCATATTTTTCATCTTCAGTTGAAAGTTCTAAAACTTTTTTGTTTATTTTATTTCCATCCTCACTAAAAAATTCTACATAATCTTTTTTAATGACACAAAATTCTCCGTCATTTAAATAAGTGATTTTATTGGTCATTGATTTTAAAGCGTATGAGTCTGATCCTAAATAATTTTCATTTGGTCCATAACCAACAGCTAAAGGTGAACCTCTTCTAGCTCCCACTATTAAATCTGGTTGATCTTTAAATATAATTCCTAATGCAAAACTTCCATGGAGTGATTTTAGAGTTTTTTTAATTGAATTAACTATGTTTTCTGTTTTTAAATTTTCTGTGATTAAATGAACAATTACCTCTGTATCTGTTTGAGATTTAAATTTATGACCCTTGCTTACTAAAAATTTTTTTAATAAAGTTGAATTTTCAATTATTCCGTTATGAACAACTGATACATTTTGAGATGAATGTGGGTGAGCGTTAATACTATTAGGTGAGCCATGCGTTGCCCATCTCACGTGGCCAATTCCAATTAGACCTTCCATATTTTTGACTAAAGAATTTTTCTCAAGATTATCTACTCTTCCTTCTGATTTAATTTCATTTATTAAACCATTTGATAGAGTAGCTATTCCAGCAGAGTCATACCCTCTATATTCTAACTTTTTTAACGAGTTAATGATTGTTGCTGAAACTGGTTTGTTGCTATTGATACCTATAATTCCACACATTATTTTTTACTCTTTCTTTTATAATTCTTTACCTCGGTCTGCAAACTTCTAGTTAGTGCTAGTGATTTTTTTCTTACTTTTTTTGTAATAACAGAGCCAGCTCCAACTATACTGCCCTCTTCAATCATTAAAGGAGCAACTAAAGAGGAATTAGATCCAATAAAAACATTATCTTTAATTTTTGTTTTATTTTTTTTGATGCCATCATAATTACATGTTATCGTGCCTGCTCCAATGTTAACTGACTTACCAATTTCACTATCACCTACGTATGATAAGTGGTTAATTTTTGATTTTTTACCGATAGTACTTTTTTTGATTTCAACAAAATTACCAACTTTTGATCCTTCTTTTAAAATTGTTCCAGGTCTTATTCTTGCGTAGGGGCCTATATCAACTTTATTTTCAATTTTACAATTTTCTAAATGTGAAAAAGATTTTATAGTAACTTTATTCCCAATTTTAACTTTCGATCCAAATACAACATAGGGCTCAATGATAACGTTTTTTCCAATTTTTGTATCTTCTGAAAAATAAATTGTCTCAGGTCCTATCATTTTAACACCAAACTTAAGAAATTTATTTCTAAGTTTGTTTTGTAGTTTTTTTGAATTTAACTGTTTCATCTAGGAAATTCTTTATATTAAGTATATATCTTTCTTAATTCACAAAATATTTCTTAAAAATACTTTTGATTATGACGCTACAATACACAATTCTTTTTGATTTAGATGGAACTTTAATTGACACTGCACCTGATTTAATGAGGGCTCATAATCATGTGATGAAAAAGTTTGGATATCCCACAAAATCAACTGAAGAAATAAGAAACTTAGTTGGCCAAGGTGCTGGTGCTATGCTTGGTAGATCTATTTGGGGTCAAGCAAAAAAAGAGTTTGGAAAAGTTCAAGATGAAAAGATCAAAAATGAAATGGTTAAAGATTTTGTTGATTTTTATGGAAAAAATATTGTTAATGAAAGTACATTGATTAAAGGTGTAAAAGAATTCTTAGTTTGGTGTAGGGAAAAAAAAATTTCAATGGCAGTGTGTACCAATAAACAAGAACATTTAGCGATCGATCTTTTGAGAAAAATTGGTATTTATGATTTCTTTGAATATGTTGCTGGCCATAATACATTTGAATATTGTAAACCTGATCCAAGACATTTAACTTCAGTTATTGAAATATTGAATGGAGATATAAAAAAAACTTTAATGATTGGTGATAGTGAGACAGATGCTAATGCTGCAAAAAATGCTGGTATACCTGTAATCTTACTCGAAGATGGTTATACGGAAAAAAATACAACCGAAATATATCATAATCACTTGGTAAAAGACTTTATTGGTATTGAAAAAATTGTATTAGAATATCTTTAATATTGATTATTTTTTTTTAACTATTAAAACAATTTCGAGAGTTAGGAGTTATTTTGATAGTACATAAAATAAAAGTTTATCCATCTAAAATCAATCTTCCAAAAAAAAATCAGTTAGCATGGAAAATAGCTGAGATAGCTAGTGATAATGCAAAACTAAATAATGATGCAATTGAAATGGTTATCAATAGAATTATTGATAATGCTTCAGTTGCAATTGCATCACTTAATAGAAGACCCGTAATTTCATCTAGAGAAATGGCTTTGAAGCATTCAAGAAAGAATGGAGCTACATTATTTGGTATTAACAATAAACTTAAATTTGATTGTGAGTGGGCTGCTTGGTCAAATGGAACAGCTGTAAGAGAGCTTGATTTTCATGATACTTTTTTAGCAGCAGATTATAGTCATCCAGGAGATAATATTCCTCCTCTTATAAGTGTTGCTCAACAAAATAAAAAAAGTGGTTTGGATCTTTTGAGAGGAATTATTACTGCTTACGAAGTTCAAGTAAATTTAGTAAAAGGAATTTGTCTACATAAACATAAAGTAGATCATATTGCTCACTTAGGACCAAGTGTGGCTGCTGGTATTGGATCAATGTTAAGATTAAATACTGAAACAATTTATCAAGCAGTACAACAAGCTTTACATACAACAATATCTACAAGACAATCTAGAAAAGGTGAGATTTCAAGTTGGAAAGCATATGCTCCAGCACACGCTGGTAAACTTGCAATTGAAGCTGTTGATAGAACTATGCGTGGTGAGGGTGCGCCAAGTCCAATTTATGAAGGTGAAGATAGTGTGATTGCAAGAATTCTTGATGGAAAAAAAGCACTATACAAAGTTCCTCTTCCAAAAAAAGGTCAAACTAAAAAAGCAATATTAGAGACTTACACAAAAGAATATTCAGCTGAATATCAATCTCAAGCACTTATTGATTTAGCTAAAAAATTAAAGAAAAAAATAGGAAATCTAAATCAAATAAAAAAGATTGATATTTATACAAGTCATCATACTCATTATGTAATTGGTACAGGCGCAAATGATCCTCAAAAAATGGATCCAAATGCTAGTAGAGAAACTTTAGATCATTCTATTATGTATATATTCGCAGTAGCCTTAGAAGATGGTAATTGGCATCATGTAAAGTCATACACTAAGGCTAGAGCTAAAAAAAAAAGTACTATTAAAATTTGGAAATCAATTAAAACACATGAAGATAAAAAATGGACTAAAAAGTACCATGACCCAAATCCAAAAAAGAAGTCGTTTGGTGCTAAAGTAGTAATAACACTTAAAAATGGTATAAAAATTTCAGAGCAACAAGATAGAGCTGACGCTCACCCTTATGGATCTAGACCTTTTAAAAGAAAGAACTATATTAATAAATTTTTAACTTTAACAGAAAATATTTTAGATAAAAAAGAGAGTAATAGATTTCTAAAAATAGCTCAAAATCTTAAAAAACTAAAATCAGGACAATTAGATAGACTAAATATAGAAGTTAAAAAAAGTAAGCTCAAAAGAAATTTTAAAAAAGGAATTTTTTAATGCACTTTATAGAAAAAGACCCACAACAAAAAAGAAAAGATTTTGCAGAGAAGTTAAAATCAAAAAAAATATTAAGAGTGCCTGGTGCTTATAATCCTCTTACAGCAAAATTAATTGAAGAAATTGGTTATGATGCTGTTTATGTGTCTGGCGGCGTTATGGCTAATGATTTAGGTTTTCCAGATATTGGATTAACAACCTTACAAGATGTTAGTACAAGATCTTATTTAATATCCAGAGTAACAAATTTACCAACAATAGTTGACATAGATACAGGATTCAAATCTTGTAAAGAAACTATTGAAACCTTTGAAGAATTTGGAATTACAGCAGTTCATATAGAAGATCAAATTGAGAGAAAAAGATGTGGGCACTTAGATAATAAAGAATTAATTACAACAGAAGCAATGGTTAAAAAAATCAAAGAGTGCGTTTCAGCTAAAAAAGATAGAAACTTTAAAATTATTGCAAGATCTGACGCAAAAAGTGTTGAAGGAATAGATAAAATGATTGAAAGATGTAAGGCTTATGTAGATGCTGGTGCTGAAATAATTTTTCCAGAAGCTTTACAAAACGAAAAAGATTTTGAAAAAGTAAGAAAAGAGCTCTCGTGCTACTTACTCGCAAACATGACAGAATTTGGAAAAACTAAATTATTCAACTACAAAGAATTGCAGCAATTTGGCTATAATATAGTTATTTATCCAGTAACTACTCAAAGATTGGCGATGAAAAATGTTGAAGACGGTTTAAGAGACATTTATACAAATGGACATCAAAATAATATTATAGATAAAATGCAAACTAGGAAAAGATTATACGAATTAGTTGAATACGAAAAATATAATAGTTTGGATGAAAAAATTTATAATTTTAATACAGATGGACATGAATAATGAGTGATGAAATTAAAAAAGGCTTACTTGGAATAGTCGTTGATGAAACTGAAGTTTCGAAGGTAATGCCTGAAATTAACTCTCTAACTTACAGAGGTTATGCAGCACAAGATTTATGTGCTAAATGTAAATTTGAGGAAGTGGCTTACTTAATATTAAATGGGGAGTTGCCTAACAAAAATCAATTAAAAAAATTCGAAAAACAAGAAAGGAAGGAAAGAAAACTTTCTAAAACTATTCTTGAAGATATTAAAAAGTTTCCTAAAAAAGCTCATCCAATGGATGTTGCTAGAACAGTTGTGAGTATAATGGGGCTTGAGGATAAGGAAACTAAAGATAATTCACCTAAAGCTAATATGCGAAAAGTGATGAGAATTTTTGCAAAAACTCCTGTTGCACTAGCTGCATTTTATAGATCAAGAAAAGGAAAAAAAATTGTCCCTCCAAAAAGTAATCTTTCATTCTCTGAGAATTTTTTTTATATGTGTTTTGGTAAAGTTCCCAATAAAGATATTGTAAAAGCTTTTGATGTTTCTTTAATTTTATATGCGGAACACAGTTTTAATGTTTCAACTTTTACAGCAAGAACTATAACTAGTAGTTTATCGGATATTCATGGTGCTATTACAGGTGCAATAGCAAGTTTAAAAGGTCCTTTACACGGTGGTGCTAATGAAGAAGTAATGCATATGATGAACAAAATAAAAAAACCAGAAAATGCACTTAACTGGATAAATAATGCTTTAGACAAAAAAGATGTTGTGATGGGATTTGGTCATAGAGTTTATAAAAATGGAGACTCTAGAGTTCCTACAATGAGAGAATATTTTGGAAAAGTGGCTAAAATCAAAAAAGATGAAAAATTTGAAAAAATATATGACATTATTGAAAAAGTAATGATTGAAAGAAAAAATATTCATCCAAACGTTGATTACCCTACAGGTCCCACGTATCATTTAATGGGTTTTGATACTGATTTTTTTACACCCATTTTTGTTATCTCAAGAATTACTGGCTGGTCTGCACATATTATTGAGCAACATGCAGCTAATAAATTAATTAGACCTTTAGCTAGTTATAAAGGAAACCAGCATAGGAAAGTTGTTCAGCTAAATCAAAGATAAGTTATTTTTTTTCAATTTTTGCAAATCTTCCGTTGCGTAATATTTCACATCTATAATTGTGACTTTCGACAAACTTATCAATAGCTTTTTTAACACCTGGTGCATAAGACAAGTTATAATCATCACATAAAACTGTACCATAATTATTAATTACCTCACTACAATGATTTAAATCATTTTTAACTGTATCGAAATCATGACCACCATCCAAAAATACATAATCAATTTTAGACATATCTATCTTTTGTAAAATCTTATTTGAATTACCTTTTATTAAATGAACATTAGCTTTAAAATTACTTAGTAAATCTTGTACTGCTTCCATAGTGTAAGGGTCTTGTCTTTTAATATATTTAAAATAAATTTGTTTTAATGGATTTGAGAAAAATGTCTTGGGCATTACTTCAAATCTATTTTCCTCATTTTCTTCAAATAAATCTAAACCTATGTATTTAAAGTCATCTTTATGTATCCGAAATAATAGTTCACACACATTTCTTGCAGTAACACCATGAAAAACACCCACTTCTAAAAAAAACTTAGGCTTCTTTTTTTTTATTTCTTCTAAAAAAAAATCACCATCACCTTTTTGTTTAAGACTAGTTTTTCTAAAATATTTCTTATACAACATAAATCTAATCTATAAAATTACTGCAAATTATTCTTTTTGATTTATGCACTGTATCAATATCTGAGTTAATGATTTCAACATTTTTAAAGATTTTGTTAAAGTATTTAGCTCTTATAGTATCAAAAATAATTTTAGTACTGGGTTTTGACACTTTTTTTAAATATTCAATATATAAATTAAAATCATAATGATAATCTAGAGAAAATAATGAAGTAATTATATCAAATTTTTTCAATGGCAATTGATCATTGTCATAATCCACTAAATAAAAATTTTTTTTATCTATTTCGTTTATTAGTAGAAAGGATTTTTGCAATTCAAAGCTATTATATGCTTCGTCGTTAACCATACCACCCCATCCATATTTGACTTTTTTTGATATGTAGTTTCTTTCAATAAAATAAAAAGTTTTATTTTTTAAATTTTTATTTATTATTACTTCTAAACCACCAATGCCTCCACCTATACTTAATAATAAATTATCATTATCATTAATATATTTTTTGATTGTTAGAAATTCATCTGACATTAACTTATAATATTTTAAAGCTATATCGTCTGAATTTAAAAAAAATTTTGTTATAAAATTTGAAAAAATATATCTACCAAAAACTTTTCTTATTTTTTTAATAAATGAGCTTGCTAACTCTATTCTTTGTAAAACAATTATTCTTGCAGCTTTATTTGGTAATAAAAATTTTTTAGCCAAGATTTTAACTAAATGCTTCTACCCATGTACCTTGAGTTGATGCTTTAGAATATTCTGTTGCACGACCTTCAAAAAAATTCATATGCTCGACTGCATTCAACATTGTATCAAGCCATCCCAAAGGATTTTTTTGAACATCATAGATTGCTTCTAAACCAAGTTGGTCTAATCTTCTGTTTGCAATAAATCTAATATAATCTTTAACATCTTTTGCAGTTAAACCTTCCATTGGACCCATTTCAAAAGCAAGATCTATAAAAGCATCTTCATGTTCAATGATCGTTCTACAAGCCTCATAAAGTTCTTTTTTTAGCTTTGGTGTCCATATTTCAGGATTTTCTTTTATGAATTCTTTAAAGATTCTTATCATTGAATTACAATGAAGAGTTTCATCTCTAACAGACCAGGTTACAATCTGACCCATTCCCTTCATCTTGTTATGTCTTGGAAAGTTTAAAAGAATTGCAAAACTAGCAAACAACTGAAGACCTTCTGTGAACGCACTAAATACTGCAACTGTTTTAGCGATATCTTCTTTTGAATTTACATTGAAGTCCTGCATATAATCATATTTATCCTTCATTTCTTTATATTTCATAAAGGCTGAATATTCCGACTCTGGCATTCCAATGGTATCAAGTAAATGAGAATAAGCCGCTATATGAACAGTTTCCATAGATGCAAAAGCAGTCATCATCATTAGTACTTCGGTAGGTTTGAATACAGTCGTATAGTGTCTTAAATAACAATTACTAACTTCAACATCAGCTTGAGTAAAAAACCTAAATATTTGTGTTAATAAATTTTTTTCTGATTGTGAAAGGTTTTTTTGCCAATCTCTGACATCATCACCTAATGGTACCTCTTCGGGTAACCAATGAATTCTTTGTTGAGTTAACCACGCATCATAACACCATGGATATCTAAAAGGTTTATAAACAGGATTTTCTACTAATAGTCCCATTTTTTTTGGTTGAATTATCTCTTTTTTATTTAATTTAATTTTTTCTGCTACTGACATGATAAACACTCCTCGTATTCTGGTTCTTCGTTTGTTTGTTGATTTTTAGATTTATATACATTGGCAGTAATATCTGTTGATTTAGCATCATTGATATTTTCTGCCCTTTGAATTGATTTTGATCTACAGTAATAAAGGCTTTTTAAACCTTTCTTCCATGCATCAAAATGAATTCTATGTAATTCTTTTTTATGGACATCAGCAGGTAAAAATAAATTAACTGACTGTGCTTGAGAAATGAATGGTGTTCTGTCTCCGCTTAATTCAATAATCCATTTTTGATTTAATTCAAAAGCAGTTTTAAAAACATCTTTTTCTAAATCTGTTAAAAAATCTAAATGTGAAACAGATCCTTGGTTGGTTGTTATTGTAGACCATGTTTCATCGTCATTTTTTCCATGACCCTCTAAAATTTCTTCTAGATATCTATTTCTAACATTGAAAGATCCTGACAAAGTTTTATGAGTGTAGCTATTAGCTGCAATAGGTTCCACTCCTGGAGATGCACCCCCACATATTATAGAGATAGATGCAGTTGGAGCTATTGCAGTTTTATTAGAAAATCTTTCTTTGAAACCATATTCGGCAGCATCAGGACAGGCTCCCCTTTCCTCAGCTAAATCTTTTGATGCTAGATTAACTTGTTCGTCTATTTGTTTAAATATTTTTTTATTCCAGGACTTAGCCATTACTGATTCAAGAGGAATTCTATTTTTTTGTAAGAAAGAGTGGAAACCCATTACTCCCAACCCAACACTTCTTTCTCTCTCAGCTGAATATATTGCATCTTTAAATTGATCAGGAGCTTTATTTATAAAGTCAGATAGGACATTGTCTAAAAATCTCATAACATCACCAATCATATTTGGATCATCTTTCCATTCGTCATATTTTTCTAAATTAAGTGAAGATAGACAACAAACAGCTGTTCTGTCTCTTCCATCTTTGTCGATCCCTGTAGGTAAAGTTATTTCACTACATAAATTAGATGTTTTAACTGTTAAATTTGCAAGTTTATGATGTTGTGGAATCAATCTATTAACGGTGTCGATATAAATTATATATGGTTCGCCTGTTTCAATTCTGGCTGTTAACAGTCGTATCCATAAATTTCTAGCTGATATGGTTTGTTGAATAGTTCCATCTGCAGGACTTTTTAATGCCCACTGTTCGTCAGTTTCAACTGCTCTCATAAAGGCATCTGAAACTAAAACTCCATGATGCAAATTTAATGCTTTTCTATTTGGATCACCTCCAGTAGGTCTTCTCATTTCAATGAACTCTTCAATTTCAGGATGGTCAATAGGAAGATAACATGCAGCAGACCCTCTTCTTAAAGAACCTTGGCTTATTGCCATAGTTAATGAGTCCATAACTTTTATAAAAGGTATTATTCCTGATGTCTTGCCAACTTTACCAATTTTTTCTCCAATAGACCTCAAGTTTCCCCAGTAGCTACCTATGCCTCCACCCTTCGCAGCTAACCAAACATTTTCGCTCCAAAGATCTAAAATACCTCCAAGACTGTCAGATGCTTCGTTTAAAAAGCATGAAATTGGTAATCCTCTTTTAGTTCCACCATTAGATAAGACAGGTGTTGCTGGCATGAACCAAAGGTTACTTATGTAATTGTAAATCCTTTGTGCATGTAAGTTGTCATCTGCATAAGAACTTGCAACACGCGCAAATAAATCTTGAAAAGATTCATTATGACCAAGATATCTATCTTTTAAAGTTGCTTTACCGAAGTCAGTTAAATTAGCATCTTTAGAACGGTCAATTTTGATTATAATTCCTTTATCGTTTTGAAAAAGCTCAGTTTCGTTATTTAATGAAAATAAGTCAGGTCTATTATCTTTGATAACCTCTTTAATTTCAGGGCTATATTCGGAGACAGCTTTCTTTAAGGCCTGTGATAGAATCTTATTCATAATTTTGTATTATATTTGCTTATTTAAGCGAAAACAACTATATGTTGTATGCGCTTTTAGTTAATATACTATATAAACAGCAAATCAATAGAACATTTATAGAACGCGGCAAAAAAAATATCAATAAAAAAATCAAAAAAAAGGTAAGTAATTAACAAAATGTCAAAAAATTTAAAAATAGATCCCTTTGGATTTAGAGAATATGACGCTCGATGGTTGTATAAAAAAGACATAAATCTTCTCGGAATAACGAATCTTGGGAAAGGTCTCGGAACACAGATAATAAACCATACAAAAAAAAAAAATCCGAGAGTAATAGTCGGACACGATTACAGGTCGTACAGTGAAGAAATTAAAATAGCTCTTAAAAAAGGTTTAGTTTCTACTGGATGTTACATTGAAGATGTGGGTCTTTCTTTATCGCCAATGGTTTATTTTGCTCAATTTAATTTAGAGGCTGATGGCGTAGCAATGATAACAGCAAGTCACAATGAAAATGGATGGACGGGAGTTAAGATGGGAATAAAAAAAGGTTTAACTCATGCTCCAGAAGAAATGAAAGAATTAAAAGACATTACTTTAAATGAAAAATTTATTGAAGGTAAAGGTAAAGAAAAATATATAAAAGATTTTCAAGAAATTTACAAATCAAATCTAATTAAAAAAAATAATTTAAAAAAAAAAATAAAAGCTGTAGTAGCATGTGGAAATGGAACAGCTGGTATTTTTGCACCTGATATTTTACGTGGCATTGGTTGTGAAGTTATAGAATTAGATTGTAAACTTGATTGGAGTTTTCCAAAATATAACCCAAATCCTGAAGATTTAAATATGTTAAATTCAATTACAAAAGTAGTTAAAGAAAACAATGCAGATATCGGTTTTGGGTTTGATGGAGATGGTGATCGTGTAGGCGTAATAGATGAAAATGGAAAAGAAATATTTTCTGATAAAATAGGATTATTAATTGCAAGACACTTATCCTCAAAATATATAAATTCGAAATTTATTGTTGATGTTAAATCGACTGGACTATTTGCTAATGATAAAATTTTATTAAAAAATAAATGCAAAACAATCTACTGGAAAACAGGACACTCTCACATAAAAAGAAAAGTTAATTCTGAAAAAGCTTTAGCAGGATTTGAAAAAAGTGGTCATTTTTTTTTTAATCCCCCACTGGGTTACGGTTATGATGATGGAATTAACTCAGCAATTCAAGTTTGTCATTTAATGGACAATCAAAATAAAAAAATAAGTGAAATAATTTCTGATTTACCAATTACTTTTCAATCTCCTACAATGGCACCTTATTGTAAAGATAATGAAAAATATAAAGTAATAGAAGATGTAACAGAAATATTCGAAAATATAAAAAGAAATAAAATAACAATTGATGGACAAGAGATTAAAGAAATTTTAACAGTTAATGGTATAAGATTTTCATTTGATGATGGTTCTTGGGGATTGGTTAGAGCTTCTTCTAATAAACCGTCTTTAGTTGTAGTAACTGAAAGTCCAAAATCAAATGAAAGAAAGAAAAAAATTTTTGATTTCATCGATGATGTGCTTCAAAAAACAGGTAAGATTGGTGAATATGATCAAAAAATTTAGTTAAATTTCAGTACTTGCTCTCATTCTTTCGTACATCAATCTAACTCTTACACCAATATCTAATAATGGTTGTGGAGGTAACCAAGTTGGTTTATTTCTTAACTCTATTGTTTCAATTTCTTTAGAATTTTCATTAAGGGCTTTAATTGCTATTTGCTCACCAAACAAAGTGCCAACACCGATGCCAGATCCATTATAGCAACCTGCAACAAATACATTATTATCTATTTTTTCAAAAATTTGTGAGCTATTTCTTGTCCTTGAAACAACTCCTGACCAAGTTGATTGAATAATATTATCTGGAAGTTGTGGAAATCTTTTTTTAATACCAATTTTTTGTTTAACAGATCTTTTAGCCAATTCAGAGTTAGACATTTTAAATGGATCATAAATTTCAGCAGTATTTCTTATCAATATTCTTTTATCTTTAGTCATTCTGATAGTGGCTCCCATCGGTCTTACTGGCAGTACACCCCATTCATCTGGTTCCCCTATTTGGCTAAATTCCTCTTTAGTTAAAGCTCTTGTCATGCTTGCTGTTAAAGTGATGGGAAAATTATAGTTTGATTTGACGCCTAAAGATTTTAAAAAGCCATTAGTAGCAAATATTATATTTTTTGATGATATTGATCCATTCTCAAAGATAGAAACAATTTTATCCTTATTTTTATTCCACTTCAATAAGGAGGAATTTTCAAATAATTGAACATTATTTGGTAAGGCATTGACCATAGCTCTAACAAGTTTAGCTGGATGTAATAAAATACCTCCCTTAGTATAAATAGCTACTTTATAAAAATTTGTTCCCAACTTTTTTTTTAATTCCTCTTTCTCAAGAATTTGGTGTTTAAAATTCAATTTAGTTAACGTTTCTGAAAATTTATTTAATATAAATTTGTCTTCTTTTTTTGAAGAGGCAAAATACTTGCCACTTTCGTTCCAATCACAATCCACTTGATATTCTTTTATAAATCTTTTTACTGACTCAATTCCAAGATTATAAATATCTGTTTTCTTTTTATATTTTTCTAAATCTTTATTAGAGGTAAAACCATCATTTAATGTTGTATCAACAAGATACCCAGAGTTTCTTGAGCTAGCACCTTCGCCTGCTAATTGAGCATCAACTAATATTATTTTTTGATTTGGGCATAGCTGCCCTAATTTTCTTGCTGCTGAAAGCCCTGTATATCCAGCTCCAATTATGAGCCATTCACAAGTCTCATTCTTTGAGATAAATTTTGTATTTGTTCTTGGTTTTAAGTCATTTACCCAACTACAATTATTGTCATTAATAAGATTATTCATTTTTTTGAAGAAAATTTAGTAAAATTGGGAAAATCTTTTCAGCAATTCTTTTTGATCCTTGAGGAGTGGTATGTGCAATATCATAATAATCATTTTTTTTCATAACTAAAATTTCATCTAAAGGAATTAAAAAATAATTATTTTTCTTTGCAAAGCTTTTTAATTCATTATTTATCAAAAAAAGATTTTTATCCTTAAGGCCATCAAACATTAATTGACTAATAAAGATAGGTTCAACTTCACGTTTTTCAATTAAAAATTTAAGCTCATTTAATTTTTTTTGAAAACTATTTATTAATATTATATCACTATCATTTAGATCGGTATGAATTTTAATTGCATTCCAATAATTAATATATTTAAAATTCTTGTATAGAGAAATATTATTAATATCATAAGCAAAAGTGTTTTTTGGAAAGTATTTGTTTTTAATCATTTTGTACTTGTCAACAATAATACTATTATTTTTTATATAATCTTTCATTTGAGAGATTTTTTTTTCACTTACTTTGTTATCTAGAAAATACCTGCCATCAAAAATATTAAACCTATCGTTTATACCTATATAGAAAATTACATATTTTGGATTAAAATGAGGTATTTTGGTAAACCAAAATTTAAAATCATTTATATAACCATTAACAGACTTTCCATCAGTAGATGCATTATAAATTTTTATGTCAAAGCCTTTTTTTTTAAAATTTTCATTTAAAACACCAACGATTGTTAGATCCTCCGGGGTAAATCTCTGATTCCCTGTGCTACCACCCTCAAATACTATATTTACATCTTTTGGATCAAACTCATCACCCCTAAAACCCCAAAAATTTCTTTGATAAAAAAACTCATAATTTTTTCCATTAAAAGATGATTTACTTTGCCAGTTTATTTTTCTTTCTTTTCTCATGTAAATGCCAAAATTTTCACTTTTAAACCAATATCCAAATATTACCTCAAAAATTATAATAATAAGAAAAAAAATAAAAATGTTTGTAGAAATAATTTTTAGAATCTTCATTTTGAATTTAATCTAATTCAAATTCTTTTGTATAATCTCTTTTAAGCTTTGGATCTTGCTTATTTTTATCTAATATGCAATTTCCTATAACAAGAAAATCTAATTCTGTTCCCATAAAACAATTAAAAGCATCAGTTGGTGAATTTACTATTGGTTCACCTCTTACATTAAATGATGTGTTAACTATAACAGGACAACCAGTTTTCTCTTTAAACTTTAATATTAAATCATAATAACGATTATTGACGTTTTTTGTGACTGTTTGAACTCTAGCTGTATAATCAACATGAGTTATAGCTGGTATTTCTGATCTTTTAATATTTAGTTTATCAATACCAAAAAGCTTTTTTTCCTCTTCAGTCATTTCAATTTTTTTATTCTGCTTTATATTTGCTACCAATAACATATATGGACTATCAACATTCATATCAAACCAATCATATAAATCCTCTCTTAAAACTGATGGAGCGAAAGGTCTAAAACTTTCTCTGTATTTTACTTTTAAATTGAGATTTTTTTGCATTTTTTCTGATCTTGGGTCTCCTAAAATTGATCTACCTCCCAAAGCTCTTGGGCCAAATTCCATTCTACCTTGAAACCAACCTATAGCTTTTTCATTTGAAAGAAATTCTGAAGTTTTTTCAATTAAATTTTCATATTCCATAGTTTCAAAATTAGCACCTGCAATTTTTAATTGTTTCTCAATTTCTTCTTGGCTAAATTCATTTCCAAGGTAAGAACCATTCATATCATCATGTGAATTTACTTTTCTTATATTGTTATGTTCTATGTGCCAGAGAGCTAAAGCTGCTCCTAGTGAACCACCTGCATCTCCAGCAGCAGGTTGTATCCAAATGTTTTCAAAAATTTTTTCTTTTAGAATTTTACCATTTGCGACACAATTTAGAGCAACACCACCAGCTAAACATAAATTTTTGATACCGTACTCTCTACGAATAGCTTTAGCTAATTTAATCATTATCTGTTCTGTTACTTTTTGAATTGATGCAGCTATATCCATGTGAAATTGAGTCAGTTTTTCATTTTGCGGATTTCTAGGTTTTTGACCAAATAAATTATTAAAATTTTCATTAGTCATAGTAAGTCCTGTCGCATAATTAAAATATTTTTGATTTAATCTGAAACTACCATCTTCCTTAATATCTATTAATTCTTTAATTTTATTTTCATAAATAGGAGTGCCGTAAGGTGCTAAACCCATAAGTTTGTACTCACCACTATTAACTTTAAATCCTGTATAATATGTAAAAGCTGAATATAGAAGTCCAAGAGAATGGGGGAAATGTATTTCTTTTTTTATTTCTAAATTATTATCTTTCCCAACTGCAACTGTTGTAGTTGCCCATTCTCCTACTCCATCTGCAGTTAATATAACAGCTTCTTTAAATGGAGATGGAAAAAAAGCACTAGCAGCATGACTTAAATGATGATCAGAAAAAAAAATATTTTCGTCAGATTTATACTTTTCATCATGAGTTTTAAGCTTATTAAATAAAAGATTTTTTTGAAAAAGCTTTTCCTTTATCCATAGCGGCATTGCCTTAGCAAAAGAGATAAAACCTTTAGGAGCAAATGCAACATAGGTTTCTAGTAATCTTTCAAATTTTAAAAAGGGTTTTTCAAAAAAAACAATCTTATCTACTTCACTTAATTTTAAATTTGCAAACTCTAGAACAAATTCAATTGCGTTGTATGGATAACTTGGATCGTGTTTTTTTCTTGTAAATCTCTCTTCTTGAGCTGCTGCAATAATTTTTCCATCTTTTAAAATACAAGCTGCACTGTCATGGTAAAACGCAGAAATACCTAATATAGAAGTCACTTTAAAATATAGTATAAATAAATGGTGCTACCGCTGAACCTTGAGTTAAAACTATTAATCCACCAAATAAAACAAGAACAACAATAATAGGCAATAGCCAATACTTTTTTCTTATTTTTAAGAATTCCCAAAATTCTTTAATAAAGCTCATATTAAAATTGATTTTTCATTTTACTTTTTGGACCACTTTTTTTAATCCAATAAGATTTAATATCACTATATTTTAGATTTAACAAATCTTTACCTGATAACCTCATTATAAAACCTATTGGAGTTACAACTACAAAGAATATTATTCCCATAATTATTGGTGAAATTACTTTTCCTAAAAGAATCCCAAATTTAAACCAAACTTTATTTAATGGTGATAAAATTTCAGAATTAAGAATGCCCAAAATTAGAAATATAATAGAAACGATTAGAGACCAAAGTCTTATGCTTTCATTGTTTGTTAATGGATAAAGTGAAATTAATAAAAAAACTACAAAAAATACAATTCCAAAACTTTTATTTGAACCTACTTTAATATCATCCATTTAAAGATTTTTGTGGTTTCATGTCAGATTTATTAATACCTGCAACCTTAACAGGTTTTTTCATAGCATCTCTTCTAAATGGTTCTCCAAGTTCTTGATTAAGAATTACTTCAATAAAAGTAGTAATTCCTTTCTTCTGATCCTCACAAGATTGTTTAATTGCAGCTGTAGTTTCTTCCATAGTTTTAACTGTTACACCTTTTAAACCACAAGCATCAGCAACTTTTGCATAACTCAATTCTGGATCAAGTTCAGTGCCAACAAAATTATCATCAAACCATAAGGTAGTATTTCTTTTCTCTGCTCCCCACTGATAATTTCTAAATATTACCATTGAAATCGCTGGCCATTCTTCTCTAGCACATGAGCTCATCTCATTCATACTTATTCCAAAAGCCCCATCACCAGCAAAACCTATAACTGGTGTGTCAGGACAACCAATTTTTGCGCCCAAGATAGATGGAAATCCATAGCCACATGGACCAAATAATCCTGGCGCTAAATATTTTCTTCCTTTTTCAAAAGTTGGGTAAGCATTTCCAATTGCACAATTGTTTCCAATATCACTAGAAATAATTACATCATCAGGCATTCCAGCTTGGATAGCTCTCCATGCTTGTCTTGGAGACATTCTATCTGAATCTCTTTCTCTTGCCTCTTTATTCCAAACTGTTCCTTCGTCATCGTCTTCATGGTCTAAACTTGATAGTTTTTGTAACCATGCTGATTTTGTTTGATGGATAATATCTTTTCTTTTTTGTCTATCAGTATCTCCAGCTGTCGGTGATAACTGAGCTAAAAGTTGTTGTGCAACTAATTTTGCATCACCACATATACCAACTGTAACTTTTTTTGTTAAACCAATTCTGTCTGAATTCATATCAACTTGAATAATACTTGCATCTTTTGGCCAATAATCCATTCCATATCCTGGTAAAGTTGAAAAAGGATTAAGTCTTGTGCCTAATGCTAAAACAACATCGGCTTTCTGAATTAGTTCCATACCAGCTTTCGATCCGTTATAACCTAATGGGCCAGCTGCTAAAGGGTGACTTCCTGGAAAACTATCGTTGTGTTGATAGCCAGAACAAACAGGGGCATCTAATTTTTCAGCTAATTTTTTACAATCTTCAATAGCTCCACCTATAACAACTCCTGCTCCAGATAAAATCACTGGAAACTTTGCTTTGGATAACAAGTCAGCAGCTTTTTTAATCGCATCTACTCCACCAGCTTGTCTCTCTAATCTTACTATTGGAGGTAAATCTATATCAATTACTTGTGTCCAATAATCTCTTGGAACATTTATTTGTGCTGGTGCAGAACCTCTAATTGCTTTTTCAATAACTCTATTTAAAACTTCAGCCATTCTTGACGGGTCTCTAACTTCCTCCTGATAACAAACCATATCTTTAAATAAATTCATTTGTTCAACTTCTTGAAAACCTCCTTGTCCCATCGTTTTGTTTGCTGCTTGAGGTGTTACTAATAATAGAGGTGTATGATTCCAGTATGCAGTTTTTATTGGTGTAACCAAACCTGTTATTCCAGGTCCGTTCTGAGCTATAACCATTGACATTTTTCCAGTAGCTCTTGTGTAACCATCAGCAATCAAACCACCATTTGTTTCATGAGCAACATCCCAAAAAGTAATACCTGCATCAGGAAAGATATCTGATATCGGCATGAAAGCTGAGCCGATTATACCAAAAGCATGTTCAATGCCGTGCATTTGTAAAACTTTTACAAACGCTTCTTCTGTTGTCATTTTTGTCATTCGTAGAACCTTTCTAACTAATAAATGAAATAATTTTTAAAAACTATTTGTTAATTTTTGCGATTAATATATAAGATTTTGAGAATTTCAAATAAACAATTGACACTATAAAAATGGCTACAGATATCATAATTCACGACGAAAAAGACAATGTAGGGGTAGTTGTTATTGAAAAAATCACTCCAAAACAAGATTGTAATTGCTGGATTATGGAAAATGATACATCAGCGAATATACAATCATTAGACGAAATACCCTTAGGCCACAAAATAGCTATGAGCGATCTTAAAGAAGGTGATACTATTCTGAAGTATGGTCATGATATTGGTAAAGTAGTTAAATCAATTAAAAAAGGTGAACATGTTCATGTTCATAACGTGAAAACAAAGAAGTGGTAATAATATGGAAATTCCAAAAGGTTTTTTAGGGTACAAAAGAGAAAATGGGAGAGCTGGGACTAGAAATCACGTAATCATTCTACCAGTTGATGATATTTCAAATGCTTGTGCTGAGGCAGTAGCAAACAACATTAAAGGAACAATCGCTCTACCACATTCTTATGGAAGGCTTCAATTTGGAGCTGATTTGGAGTTACATTTTAGAACAATGATTGGTACAGGAAGTAATCCAAATGTTGCTGCTGTGATTGTAATTGGTATTGAACCAAAGTGGACTAAAAAAATTGTTGATGGTATTGCTAAAACTGGAAAACCAGTTGAGGGTTTCCATATTGAACGAACAGGTGACATTGGCACAGTTATGAAAGCTTCCAAGAAAGCTCAAGAACTTGTAATGTGGGCTTCTGAAAAACAAAGAGAAGAGTGTCCAATAAGTGATTTATGGATTTCGGTAAAATGTGGAGAGTCGGATACTACATCAGGTCTAGCTGCTAACCCAACTGTTGGTAACTTGATGGATAAACTTGAGCCACTAGGTGTCCATCTGTGTTTTGGTGAAACATCAGAGCTTACTGGGGCTGAAAAGGTTTGTGCTACTAGAGGTGCAACTAAAGAGGCATCCGATAAATTTATGAAAACTTGGAGTGCCTATAATGATTTTATTTTAAAAGAGGCAACTGATGATCTTTCAGAAAGTCAACCAACTGCAGGAAATATAGCTGGTGGTTTGACTACTATTGAAGAAAAAGCTTTTGGAAATTTTCAAAAGATTGGTAATTGTAAGTTTGTAGATGTCTTAGAACCAGCTGAAGAACCTAAAAAAGGAAAAGGTTTATATTTTATGGACACATCATCTGCAGCAGCTGAGTGTGTTACGCTTCAAGCTGCAGCGGGGTTTAACATTCACTTATTTCCAACAGGCCAAGGGAATATAGTTGGTAACCCTATTGAACCAGTTGTAAAATTAACTGCAAATCCTTTAACTGTTAAGGGTATGGGTGAACATATTGATTGTGATGTATCAAAAATTCTTTCAAGAGAAATGAATATGTCTGAAGCGGGAGACAAACTTATTGAGACAACATTAAGAGTTGCCAACGGAAGATTAACCTGCGCAGAAGCTTTAGGTCATAAAGAATTTGTTATGACTAAACTTTATAGAAGCGCATAAACAAAAAATAAGATGCTTCTAAATAAAAACTTGGTAATTATACCAGGTATAATACTTGCATTTGTTCTTTATACTCTTTCTCAAGGTTTTAATAACATTATTGGAATTGAACTTTTAGGGTATGATAAAAGTCCTATCTCAACAGCTATGATAGCTATTCTTTTAGGAATTTTTTTTGGAAATATTTTTAAAATAAGGGAAGGTTTTAAAAAAGGTTTAGATTTTACAAGAGAATATATTTTAAAACTTGGAATTATTTTTCTTGGTATTCAACTTAAACCATTTGAATTTTTAGATTTTGGTAAAATTGCAATTCCTCTGATAATAGTCTGTATAATAAGTGTTTTGATAGTAATTAAACTTTTAATTAAAAAACTTAAAATACCAACTAGAATGGCTTACCTTATTTCTATTGGAAGTACTGTTTGTGGGACTACAGCTATAATGGCTACAGCCCCAGTTATAAAAGCAAGTAAGAATGAAGTTTCATATGCCATAGCAAATATTACCTTTTTTGGAATATTATCTATGCTTATATATCCTTATTTCGCTAACTTTTATTTTGATAATCAACCATTGTTAATTGGTCTTTTTTTGGGAACATCTATTCATGAAACTTCACAAGTTGCCGCCGCTGGATTAATTTATGAACAACAATTTAATAGTCCAGAAACACTGAATATAGCAACAGTGACAAAGTTAATCAGAAATACTTTTTTAATAGTTATGATCCCACTTTTCGCATTTCTCTATAATAGAGGCAAAACAAATAAAAAAGATTATTCAATTTTAAATATTTTCCCCTACTTTGTTTTAGGTTTTGTTGGAATGATTATTATAAGGAATATCGGGGATCAAGTATTTATCTCAAGCTCAAACGATAATTGGAACGAAATAATTAATATTATTAAATTTTTATCTAAAATTTTCTTAACTATGGCAATGGCAGCTATCGGATTGTCTACAAATTTAAAAGATATAAAAAGTATGGGTTATAAACCTTTTATTGTTGGATTTATAGCTATGCTAACTGTTGGAATAGTTTGTATAATGATGATTGAGAGTTATTTAAAATTTTTTATTTAGCAGGTTTAATAAAATATTTTTTTCTTAAATTAGATAAAAATCTTCTAATAAATGCAGCTGCAATTCCTAAGGAAACTGCAAATAAAATAGAAAATAACCCATAGAAAAATGGCATATCTTTCGAAAATTCTAAAATAAATTTTGAGAAAAAGTTTAAATCAGCGATTGCAACTTTGAAAATTTCTTTTTGAATTTCTTCAGCAAAAAAAGTATCATATGCTATCGCTATTCCAACGATTAATAATAAAATTGCTAATAACGCTTTAAGACCTGAGCTGTCAATTCTTTCTCCTAATTTTTGACCAACCTGAACTCCAATTATTGAGCCAACCACTAACATTACAACTAACATCAAATCTATTGAACCATAATTAAATGAATGTAAAAAAGTGACTATTACACTTACAAAAATTGTTACAAACAAAGATGTTCCTGGAACCAACCTTGTTGGCATCTTAATTATATAAATCATTGCTGGGACCAAAATAAAAGCACCACCAATACCCATAATTGCAGCTATGAATCCAACTGCTAATCCAATTATAATTGGTGTAAATATACTTTCATATAATTTTGATTTTGGAAATCTCATTCTAAATGGAAGCCCATGGATCCAATAGTGAACATGTAATTTTTTTCTTTCTATTACATTTTTTTTTGCCTTATCAATTTCTCCGAGACTTTCTACCAACATTAACGTCCCTATAATTGCAAGAATATACATATAAGCAAGGGATATGACGGTATCAATTTTTCCAATACCTTTAAAATAACTAAAAGTATAAATTCCTAATGCGGTCCCTATAGAACCTCCAATTACAATCATAAAACCCATTTTGTAATCCAAAGTATTTTTTAACCAATGAGTAGTAGATCCTGATACAGAGGTTGCTAAAATGTTATTAGCTTCGTTTGCAACTGCATAAGCGGGTGGAACTCCTAAGAAAATCAAAAATGGTGTCATTAAAAATCCACCTCCAACACCAAACAAGCCTGATAAAACACCGACTATTGCACTTAAAAAAAGTATTTCTATTGGATTAACAAAAACTTGAGCTATTGGTAAAAAAACATCCATCTAATAATAAAAAACTTTTAAGTATTACTTATTTAAAAGTTATAAAAGTTCCAACTAAAATAACACCCCAACAAGCAGCGATTGCTGAAAAAATCCCAGTTTTAATAAATGTTGTTTTTTTGTTAGTTATTTTGTTAAGGATTTTTATATTTGAAAGGTGCATCTATATTCCTCAATACACCCAGTTGAAAAATTGTCAAATTATAATTTAATATATCGTCGCCCCAAAGACCTTGATTTCTCCATCCTCGACTCCTAGAACTAGCCTACCCAAGAACTCTCCAGGTATCTTCTTATTTGTTTGTTTGATAAGGACAGTGATATGTTCACCTCTTCTTAATGTTCCGAATGGTTCGTAAGTTTCATTGAGATTAGTGATAAGTTCGTTATTAGCCCACTGCTTTCCTAGCTCAACTTCATTTGCTCCAAATAACATTTGTGTTGAAAAATCCCGAGTAAAACCACCATAATCTTTTAGATTAGACGATCTAACCAAATTTTCCCAGAATGGTTTGCCTATTACAAATATTTCTTCGTCAGATTTAGCTAAAAGATCCATAGATGATTTGCTCTTTATATATCTTTAAGAGGCTTTCTTCTTTTCATTTTCATCAACTATATGATACACAGGCACTTTTTCCATAGTGAATTTACCTGTTTTTGGGTCTCTTCTTGAAACTGTTAAACAATGCCAATTTTCATCGTCTAACTTCATATGATCCCCTCTATAGTAGTATCCAGGCCAACGAGTTTCTTCCCTAAACAAAGTGTGTTCTGTTACACATTGCGAGGTTAAAGCTCTATGTTTTAATTCCCAAGCTCTCATTAGTTGGTGATAGTCTTCTGCACCTACTTTTTCTAGGTCTTCTTGCAACCAATCTAAAAGCTCTAGACCTCTTTTTAACATATTTCCATTTGTCATATAATTCGAGGTAATACCTCCAACATATTCATCCATAATTTTTTGAAGTCTCTGTAGGCCTTGAATTGGTGATATATAGCTTGGTGAAACTGTTCCTCCTGTAATTTCATTTTGAGCAACTGTGTATGTATCTAGTGGTTTGTAAACTGCTGTTTTAAAATCTTCACATTGTTTATCAGAAACATTAATTCCATCAGCTTTTTTATCTTCAATATATTTAACTGCAGCTTTAGCCGCTAATCTACCTTCAGTAAAGGAGCCAGATGAAAATTTATGAGCACTACCACCTACTGTATCTCCTGCACCAAACAAACCATCAATAGTCAACATTCTGTTGTATCCCCAGAAATATTCGGGTGGAGATAAATCTTCTGGTCCACTAACCCAAGCACCTGAACAAGTTGCATGAGAACCCATTACATATGGCTCTGATGTAGTTAATTCTGGATTGGTATGTTTTGGATCAATATTTTGAGAAGCCCAAACAACAGCTTGTCCTACAGTCATTCCTAAAAAGTTTTCCCAACCAACAGTTTCTAAATGTGGATCTTGGAAAGCTTCTTTTGTTACCATGTGAATAGGTCCACCACCAGCAGCAACTTCTTGGATAAACGCATGATTTCTTAAACATGTAGGAGTTGGATGGTGATCGATGTATTCGCCAACTAATTCTTTTGTTTGGTCGTACCACTTCTTCTCGTAATTCTCTCCATTAGCATTTTGAGTATATGTTTTTAAATGTAAAAAATATGCACCAACAGGCCCGTAACCATCTTTAAATCTACACAAAACAATTCTATTTTCCATCTGAGTCATCTTTGCTCC
>CABXTO010000005.1 GCA_902515195.1 uncultured Pelagibacteraceae bacterium | reverse complement strand
ACTTTACTATTAATTCAATATATTCTGACAAAGATGGAAATTTATTTGATCCATTTAACGGAAAAAAAGATTTAGAAAATGGCATAGTTTGTTTCATTGGTAATGCTGATAAAAGGATAAAAGAAGATTATTTGAGGATACTAAGATATCTGAGATTTTTTCTTCATTACTCAAAAAAATCTCATGATTTAGAAATAATTAGATCATTAAAAATAAATATTGATGGCATTTCAAAACTCTCAAAAGAAAGATTATTAGATGAACTAAAAAAAATAATAAAAATTGAAACTCTTGAGAATTTAACAAGGGATAAATTAAGTTTAAATTTATTTATGATGATTTTCCCTGAATTAAGAAATATAAAAATTTTTTCAAGATTAGACATTAAACGTAAAAAACTATTAAAAAAAAAAGATTTCATTTTTTTTCTATCATTAATGATTATTGATAATACCGATAATGCTGATTATTTTTTATTTAAATTTAATATTTCTAAAAAAGATCAGAAAAGAATTAAATATATTGACAATTTTTATAAAGAAAAAATTAATTCAAAAACTTTCTCAGAAAACAATATGAACAAAATCTTTTACTATAATGGGAGAGAGGCCGTTTTGGATATTTTAAGTTATAGAATTTTAAGATTTAAAAAAATTGATAACTATTTAGAGGAGTTAATTGAACATTATGAGGATAAAGAAGCACCTGTAATGCCAGTAAGTGCTGATTTATTAATGAAAAAATATGAAATTCCTGAAGGAAAATTATTGGGAGAAAAACTTAAAATTATAGAAAAGGAATGGGTTAAAAATAATTTTAATATTTCATCTAAACAGTTAGAAAATATAATTGACCATTAGATATATTTTACATCTTTTATTTCAAAATTTTTAGTACCTGCAGGGGTGTTTATTTCAACTAAGTCATTTTTATTTTTACCAATTAAACCTTTTCCTATTGGTGACATAAAATAGATGAATTTTTTTTTTAAATCAGCTTCATCTTTACCAACAATTTTATAATTAATTTTTTCACCATTATCTAAATTTTCTAAAAAAACTGTTGAACCAAAAATTACTTTTCCATCGTTATTTAGTTTTGTAACATCAATGACATTTGCTCTGGCAATTATATCATTTATTTCAGTAATACGGCCTTCATTATGAGATTGTTCTTCTTTTGCGGCATGATACTCAGCATTCTCTTTTAGATCACCATGCGATCTTGCTTCAGAAATTGCAGCAACAATCTCTGGTCTTTTTTTTTCTTTTAAAAAGACTAATTCCTCCTTTAAATTGTTCAATCCATTTAAAGTAATTGGCTCTTTTTCCATTTCATTTCCATTTTGCTAATGGTGGTAATGACATTAATATTCCCTCAACATTCCCACCAGTTTGTAATCCAAATTTTGTTCCTCTATCATATAACAAGTTAAATTCTGTATATCTACCTCGCTTAATATATTGCAGCTCCTTATCTTTAGTAGACCATTTTTTTTTTATTTTTTTTGTTATAATTTTATTGAAAATTAATTGAAAAGTTACACCTACATCTCTCACAAATTTAAAATCTTTTTCAAAATTATTTTTTTTGTAATCAAAGAAAATACCCCCAATTCCTCTTGGCTCTTTTCTGTGTGTCAAATAAAAATATTCATCACACCATTTTTTGTATCTTTTATAATAATTTTTATTATGACGATTACACATATTTCTTAATATTTTATGGAATTCTTTTTTTTCATTTATATCATTTTTTGATGGTGTTACATCCATTCCTCCACCAAACCAGTCGTGAGTTGTACAGATATATCTTGTATTGAAATGCATAGCAGGAATTAAGGGATTTTTCATATGCATTACTACAGAAATTCCTGATGCCCAAAATCTTGGATCTTTTTGTGCACCAGGTATATTTTTTTGAAATTGTTTTGGAAATTTTCCATAAACTTTAGAAAAATTTACGCCAACCTTATCAAAAACTTTTCCATTTTGTAAAATTCTGTATTCACCTCCACCTTCATCTTTTTTAATATTTCTTTTCCATATTGTTGTTTTAAATTTAACATTATTTTTCTCAAGTTTACAAATATCATCACAAAACGTGTCTTGTAGTGTTTTAAACCAATTACTTGATAAATTTTTTTTAATTTCTGAATCCATATTAAATCAATTTAATTTGTTTTAAACTTTCAGCCAGAATAATTGCTACTGATGAGGCAATATTTAGTGAGCGCTTATTGTTTTTCATAGGTATTTTTAATCGATCTTTAATTATTTTATGAATATTTTCAGGAACTCCAGCACTTTCTCTACCAAATAAAATTGTATCATTTTTATTAAATCTAAATTTTGTGTAAGATATAGATGCTTTAGTAGTCATCAATATAATTCTTTGATTCTTTTTAGATTTAAAAAAATCTTCTGAACTCTTGTAAAATTTAATATCTTTTTCTTCCATATAGTCCATAACAACTCTCTTAAATCTCTTATCATTTAACAAAAATCCACAAGGTTCTATAATTTCTAATTTTGCCCCAAGACACGCGCAGGTTCTAATAATTGCAGCTGTATTTTGAGGTATATCTGGTTCAAATAATGCAATTATAGGGCCTAGATCAGTGGAATTATGTGTCATTCTATCAGTAGTAAAATTAGTATTTTATATTATATGAAATCATATATTAAGTAGAAAATTCAATATTAATTATAATTAGTTAAAAAAGAGATGGCGGAAAAAAAAACCAATAGAAGAGACTTCTTATTCACAGCAACTTATGCCGTCGGGGCAGTAGGGGTCGGCGCAGTAGTATGGCCTATGGTTGATCAGATGAACCCTGATGCATCAGTGAAAGCTTTAGCGAGTACAGAGGTAGATGTTAGTTCTGTCACTCCAGGAAAAACAATTACAGTTCTTTGGAGAGGTAAACCAGTTTTCATAAGAAGAAGGACTCAAGATGAAATTATTGAGGCCAAATCAGTTAAAATGGAAGAATTGAAACATCCAGAAAAAGATGAGGATAGAGCAAAAAATCCAGAATGGCTAGTCATGTTGGGTGTATGTACACACTTAGGATGCGTTCCCTTAGATCAAAAAGGAGATTACAATGGTTGGTTTTGTCCATGCCACGGATCTCACTATGATATTTCAGGAAGAATTAGAAAAGGTCCTGCCCCAACAAATATGGAGATACCAGAGTATAAGTTTGTAAACTCTGATACAATTAAAATTGGATAAAATTTATGAGTGATCAGGAATACATACCTAAATCTAAATTTGGCAAATGGTTTAATGATAGATTACCTTTGCTTACACTAGCAAACCATTTAACAGATTATCCTACGCCAAAAAATTTAAATTATTGGTGGACGTTTGGTGGAATATTAACTTTTTGTTTAATCACACAAATTGTGACAGGTTTGGTTTTAGCAATGCATTATATTGCACATGCCGACATGGCTTTCGATAGTGTTGAACATATTATGAGAGATGTAAACTATGGATGGTTGATTAGATACATCCATGCAAATGGTGCTTCAATGTTCTTTTTAGCGGTCTATATTCATATCTTTAGATCTTTATTTTATGGATCTTATAAAGCACCTCGAGAAATTATTTGGATTATAGGTATAATTATTTACCTCTTGATGATGGCTGCAGCCTTTTTAGGTTATGTTCTTCCATGGGGACAAATGAGTTTTTGGGGAGCAACAGTTATTACAAATTTATTTAGTGCAATTCCTTTAGTAGGTGAGGGAATTGTGACATGGTTATGGGGCGGTTACTCTGTTGATAACCCTACACTCACACGATTTTTTACGCTTCACTATTTAATACCTTTTTTAATTTTAGGTTTAGTTGTTTTACATATTTGGGCACTACACGTGCCGGGAAATAATAATCCAGTCGGAATTGATATTCAAAAACCCTCAAAGGATACTGTTCCTTTTCATCCATATATAGTCATCAAAGATGGTTTTGCTCTATTAATGTTCATGATTGTTTTTGCGTTCTTTGTTTTTTATACACCAAATATTTTAGGTCATGCAGATAACTACATAGAAGCAAACCCATTAGTTACTCCCGCACATATTGTGCCAGAGTGGTACCTTTTACCTTTTTATGCAATTTTACGGTCTGTGCCTGATAAACTTTTAGGGGTAGTTGCAATGTTATCAGCAATTTTAATCTTAGCAGCTTTACCATGGCTTGACACATCAAAAATTAGATCTGCTGTGTTCAGACCTTTATACAAACAGTTTTATTGGATATTAGTTGCTGACGTTTTAATTTTAGGTTATGTGGGTGCAATGCCTGCTGAAGGATTGTATTTATTAATAGCTAGAATTGCTACAGCTTATTATTTTCTACATTTTTTAATAATTTTACCAGTATTAGGATTTAGAGAAAAAACTATGCCGCTACCTCTAAGTATAACTGAACCTATATTAGGTGGATCACCAAATTTAGTTTTAGCAAAAGATAGAAAAAAATTTAAAAATTAGTGAAAAATTTTATCAAAATATTACCTCTTTTATTTCTACTTATTGGTTTCTCTAAAAACTCTAATTCTGCTGAAAAAGTAGAATATTTGAAGACAGATTGGAGTTTTAAGGGTCTTTTTGGAAAATTTGATCGTGGGGCACTTCAAAGAGGTTATCAAGTTTATACAGAAGTGTGTGCATCATGTCATTCAATGAAATACTTGAGTTATAGAAACTTAGCAGAAGAGGGTGGTCCAGAATTTTCTGTGGCAGAAGCGAAGGCGATAGCTGCGTCTTTTGAAGTAAATGACGGACCTAATGATGATGGTGAAATGTTTACACGTCCTGGAAAGTTATCTGATAAATTTGTTATGCCATATGATAATGTAAAAGCCGCACAAGCAGCTAATGGAGGCGCATATCCTCCAGACATGTCTGTTTTAGTGAAAGCGAGAGGTGGAGGAGTTGATTATATATATTCTCTGCTTCAAGGTTATGAAGACCCCCCTGCAGGAATAACACTAGATGATGGTGTATATTACAACAAATATATGTATGGAAATAAAATCAAAATGCCCAACCAATTATCAGATGGGTTAGTGGTGTATGCGGATGGTACAGAGGCATCGGTAGAACAAATGTCTAAAGATGTAACTACATTCTTAATGTGGTCGGCTGAGCCTCATTTAGAAAGTAGACATAAGATGGGTTTTAAAGCAATCGTATATTTAATCATTCTTACAATTTTAGTTTATTTCAGCATGAAAAGAATTTGGTCACGTATTGAAACGAAAGTTTAATACATCTCCATCTTGAACGATATAATCCTTACCTTCCAATCTCATTTTACCATTTACTTTAGAATTTATCCAACCATCATTAGAAACGAAATCATCGTATGAAACTGTTTCAGCCCTAATAAATCCTTTCTCGAAGTCAGTGTGAATTTCACCCGCAGCCTTTGGTGCTGTACAGTTTTTTTGAATAGTCCAGGCCCTTGTTTCTTCGGGTCCTGAGGTAAAATAAGTATCTAATTCAAGAATTTTATAACCCTTTTGAATAAGAATATTTAATCCAGTTTCTTTTAAACCAATCATTTCCATATAATTTTTCTTTTCAGTTAGATCTAATTCATTTATTTGATTTTCAATATCAGCAGAAACTATCAAAGTATTATCTTTGCCATATTTATCTATAAACGCTTTTGTATAATTATTGCCATTCTTAATGCTTTGTTCATCCACATTACAAACAAATATTTTAGGTTTTAAAGACAACAAACCACTTTGGTTAAGTTGTTTTTTATCAAAATCATTCTTTAATAATGCAAAATCTTTATTGTTATTTATACAATCTAATGCAATTTCAAGAATTTTAATTTGCTCACCATCTATATTCTTTTTATTATTTTTTTCTAATCTTTTTTGTATAGACTCTATATCTGCAAGCATCATTTCAGTTTCAATAATCTCAAGATCCCTAATCGGGTCTACAGTTGGGTTTACATTTTGAATATCAGCTGAGTCAAAACATCTAATCATATGAATGATTGCATCAACCTCTCTTATATGCGAAAGAAATTTATTTCCTAAACCCTCACCCTTTGATGCTCCTTTCACTAGACCAGCAATATCAACAAAAGAGATAGTTGTATTAATAACTTTTTTTGATTTTGATACTTTGGCCAAATTTTCTAATCTTTTATCTGGTACAGGCACAACACCTATATTTGGATCAATAGTACAAAATGGAAAATTTGCCGCTTGTGCTTTGCTGGAATTTGTTAAAGCATTAAACAAAGTTGATTTTCCAACATTGGGCAATCCTACGATTCCACACTTAAAACTCATTATTTATTATTTACAGTGCTTGAAAACAAATCCAATTTTTTTTCAACAAGGATTGAAATTGACTCTGTTATGTCATTTGATATTTTTTCAATACCAACAACTTCATCATCATCAAAATTTTGTAAAACATAGTCAGCTACCTCTATATTATTTTTTGGTTTACCTATTCCAATTCTAACTCTTGAATAATCTTTGCCTATAAATTTATCAATTGAAGCTATACCATTATGACCAGCACTTGATCCACCAAATTTTGTTTTAATTTTACCAAATTCTACATCAAGGTCATCATGAAAAACTATTACATTTTCTGCATCAATTTTAAAATACTCAATTAATTCCCTAATACATATGCCAGAGTTATTCATAAAAGTTAATGGCTTAATAGCATAAACTTTTTCTTTACCAATATTGCCAGTAGTTAAGAGTCCTTTAAATTTTGGTTTTTGTTTTGAGAGACTAAATTTTTTATTGATTGAATCTATAATTTTAAAACCAACATTATGTCGATTATTTTCACTATCTGGTGTTGGATTACCCAATCCTACAAATAAAAGCATAAAATACTGGATTAAATTTTCAATTTAGATTGATTATTTTTTTTCTTCTGCAGGTTTTTTTTCAGCTGGTTTTTTATCATCACCCTCTTTTTTATCACCTTTGGCACTATCAGCTGCTGGTTTATCACCATCTGCCGCTGCTACTCCTTCAGTCCCCTCAGATCCCTCTGCACCTTCTGCTGCTTCTGCTTCAGCAGGTTTCTCAGGTTCCTTCATTACCGTTGGCGCTGCTAAAGTAGCTATCACAAAGTCTCTTCCCTGAATTGTTGGAACTACCTCTGGATCTAATTTAATCGATGAAATTTTAAAACTTTCTCCAATATCAACCCCATCAAGATTTATTGTTAAATTACTAGGTATTTTTTCACTTGGACATTTTAATTCAACTTTTCTTCTCACTATATTTAAAACTCCACCCCTTTTAAGACCTGGCGATTTTTCATGATTTATAAAATTTACAGGAACTTCGATTTTTATTTTTACACCAGGCAAAACTCTCAAAAAATCAACATGTATTGGTTCATCACTTATAATGTGGTACTTTACTTCTCTAGGTAAAACATTTTGAGATTTTCCATCAATATTTAAAGAAATGATATTTGATAAAAAATTTTCCTTCTCTATTAAAGCTTTAAGAAGTTTTTTTGAAATAGATATTTTTACATTTTGGTCTTTTCCACCATAAATAACAGCTGGAACATTACCATCATTTCTAATAGCATTTAATTGTCCTTGTGTTGTATTTTTTCTAATATTAGCTTCTAGAGAATTCATAAAACAGAGTTTTTTAACCCATGTTTGTAAATAATCAAGGTAATTATTTAAATAAGTCTGAAACTGAAGTTGAGTTGGATATTCTTTTTATAGCCTCACCCATAAGGCCTGAAATAGGTAAAACTTCAATATTTTTAACATTTTTAGTTTTTTCACTGTTATGAATTGTATCTGTAATTACCAAGTTTTTAATCACAGAATTTTTAATTTTTTTAACTGCATCACCAGTTAAAACTCCATGAGTGATATATACGTAAACATCTTTAGCTCCTCTTTCTTTTAAAGCTTTAGCTGCATTAACAATAGTGCCACCCGAGTCAATTATATCATCAACAATAATACAAGTATGATCTTTTACATCTCCAATGACATTCATAACCTTTGATTGTCCTGGTTTAGGTCGTCTCTTATCAACTATTGCAAGACCAACTCCAAGAAGTTTTCCAAGTGCTCTTGCTCTTTCAGTACCACCTACATCTGGTGCGACACAAACAATTTTATTACTTTTAATTTTTTTTTTAGCGTGCCTAGCAAATATTGGTGTAGCAAAAAGGTTATCAACAGGAATATCAAAAAAACCTTGAATTTGACCTGCATGCAAATCTACAGTCACAACTCTATCAGCACCAGCCTTGGTGATTAAATTTGAGACAAGTTTTGCAGATATTGATGTTCTAGGAACAACTTTTCGGTCTTGTCTTGCATAGCCAAAATATGGAATAACAGCAGTTATATTTTTTGCTGAAGATCTTTTTAGAGCATCAATACAAAGCAATAATTCCATTAAATTATCATTTGCTGGTGAAGAAATAGATTGAATAATGAAAATACTATTCCCTCTTATATTCTCGTTGATTTCAACATAGATTTCTCCATCTGAAAATTTTTTTATACTTGAATTTACAAGTTTTGTCTTAAGATATTTTGCAATATTCTTGCTTAGAGTTTTATTACTATTTCCAGTTAATAATTTCATTGAAAACTTTAATTAATCATAATTATTGAAATATTTCTACCATAATCATCATGTTTTAATCTTAATGAGCGTCTTGCACTAAAGAAATTATTTTTTTTTTCAAAAGTATCTAATTTTACCAAGTCAATATTGGTAATTTGATTAGATTTGAGTTGAGATTGTATAAATTTTGGTAGATTAAAATAAATGATTTTTTTTCTTTTTTTAAAAAAAATTTTATTTTTTTTATCTTTTTTTAAAAACTTTTTTTGAAAATTTTCTTTAACATTATAATTTTTTTGAGAAATGCATGGACCAATTGCAACTGTGATATCACTTTTTTTGCATCCTTTTTTCAACATAAAATTAATTACTTTATTCACAATACCTTTGAATGCACCTTTCCATCCAACATGAATTGCGGCTATTATATTTTTTTTTTTATCATGTAATAATAATGGCGCACAATCTGCAGTTAATACTGCAATCGGCAGATATTTCTGATTAGTAATTATTGCATCTGCTTTAATTCTTTTTTTATAAAATTTAAATTTTTTATCTATAAAAATAAATTTATCACTATGAATTTGGTTTAATAAAAAAATGCTTTTAGCATTTTTGTTAATCTTATTTTTGACAATTTGAAGATTTTGGTAAACTTTATTTTTCTTGTCATTTGATCCAGGCCCACAGTTTAAACTTTTGTAAATACCACTTGATCTACCACCATTTCTATTAAAAAAACCATGAGAAATTTTTTCTCTTAGCAATTTTTTTGATGTGATCAATTTTAAAATCCTAATTTAAATTTATTTTTTTTGTTTTTTATAAGCATCACCTTAAATAAAGTTCCCATTTGATTTTCGTCTATAAGTCTTTTCAACCGATAGTAAATATCAGCTTTTTTCATAAAATTTTGATTTTTAGATATAATTTCTGCTCTTTCAATTATTCCCATTCTAGTCAAAAATTTTTTTTGAGTTGTTAAGCAATTATCCAAACCTTCAATTTTTTTTGTAAATCTTTTAAATAGATCAAAATTTATATTATGTGTGATATCAATATTCCCAATATTCTCTAAAATATTGGCAAATTTATGATTTGAAGTAGCTTTAAGGGTATTTTTCATTTTTTTTCCATTATATCCATAATCAATGATTAAAATACCTCCTGTATTTTTTTTAATTATACGAGATATATCTTTTAAATAGTTTAGACCATCTTCAGAGTATTCAATAAAATTTTGACCATTAGAAATATTAAAATCAATTTTTTTTTCAATTTTTTTGATATCAATTTTCTTTTTAAAAAAGAAAGCTTTTTTTTTGTTTTCTAAGTTTACAAATTTTTCAAACCATAAATTTTTTTCTTTTTTAAATTGTTTAATTGCTATGGCATCAAAAAATTCATTAGCAACAAATATACAAGGTATTTTTTTTAATTTATCTAATTTTGAAACCCAAGTTACTTTAGTTTGAATTAGTTTTTTTTTCTGAATCTTTATTAATCTTGGACTTTTTTCATAAATAATTAAATTGCAAGAATTTTTAAAAGTTGAAAAATTCTGAAAACTTTCACTAAGAATTTTCATCATCTCACCATTTCCAGCACCAAGTTCGACTAAGTTAAATTTTCTTGGAGAGCCTAAACTTTGCCAAAAGCTTACAAACCATATAGAAAGAATTTCAGAAAAAAGTCTTGAGATATTCGGTGCTGTAATAAAATCTCCTTCTTTACCGAAAGGATTTTTTTTCATGTAATAACCGATTTCTTTATCGTAAAGACTTAAGTTTATAAATTTATCCAAAGGTATTTTAATATTCTTATTTAATTTCATATTTAGTGATAAATAAATAAGCCCCTATTATTAAGAACGTAAAACTAATAATTTGTCCCATCGTAAAATTTAAGAGCAAATAACCCAATTGTTCATCAGGAACTCTAAAAAATTCAATTATGAATCTAAAAAAAGAGTATAAGATTAAGAATAATCCTGAGATTAATCCAGGTATTTTCATATAACCTTTATTTCTAAAATAAATTAAAATTATGAATAAGATTATTCCTTCAAAAAACGCTTCATATAATTGTGATGGATGTCTATATAAATCATCAACTTTTATAAATTTTACTGCCCAAGGTAAAGTGGTTTCAACCCCATATAACTCTGAATTAATAAAATTTGCGATTCTTCCAAAAAATATTCCAATTGGCGCAACAATAGATACGACATCTAAATAACTGAAATGATTATGGTCATGTTTTTTTGCAAACCAGACACTTACAGCTATTATACCTATTAGGCCACCATGGAAAGACATTCCACCTTCCCAAATTTTAAATATATCTATTGGGTTTTTTGAATAATAGTTAAAATTATAAAATAAAATATAACCAAGTCTGCCCCCAATTATTATACCTATAATTAGATATGTTAGATAATCATCGAACTGTTGTCTTATTTCAGCATGATTAATAAAAATTTTTTTACTTAATATCCAACCAAGCAATATTCCAAGGATATAAGCCAAAGAATACCATCTTATTTCTAATGAAAAAATTTGGATAGCTACTGGGTCAAAATTATTAATTAACATTTTAAATTAAAAATATAAGTTATAATTATAATAAGTTACTATATAATTATATGAAAAATTCAAAATTTGTTATAGATAAACTTGCTAAACTATTTGAGCAGGGCCTTATATCTTCAAAAGATATTACTGCTGAATTAATTGCTATCTTGAAGTCAAAAAGAGATGAGATTGTTTTTAAAATGAAATTGACTAGCAAAGATGAATTCGAAGTTTTATCAAAAAGGGTAGATAATTTAGAAGCAAAAATTAAGCAATTTAAAATCAAAAAAAAAACTAGACAGGTAAAAAAATCTTAACACAAAGACCTTCCAAAGCAGATTTTTCAAGCTTAATGTTTCCACCATGTGATCTAATTATGTCTGAGGCTATCGATAGCCCTAAACCCACACTAGATTTTGAGTCCGCCCTCCCTTTGTCAATTTTATAAAATGGTTTAAACACATTCTCATATTCTTCTTCTGGTATACCAGGTCCATTATCTTCAATTTTAATAAAAAAATTATTTGCACTTTTATTTAGTTCAATATTTACTTTGTTACCGTATTTAATTGCATTATCTATCAGATTATTTATGCACCGTTTAATTAAATTTTTCCTCCCGTTTATAAATATTTCAGATGATAAATTTGATGAGATATTATTATTATTATATTTTTTTATAATAGACTCAATTAAGTTAGAAAGATTAAATTTTTCATTTTTTTCTAAAAAGGATGAACTTGTAAATTGAAGATATTCATTTAACATTTTTTCCATTTCATTAATGTCGTCTGTCAGTTTACTAGCTAATTCATTATCTTTTATAAAGGCTATTTGTAATTTCATTCTTGTAAGTGGAGTCCTTAAATCATGACTTATACCTGATAACATTTCCGATCTTTGTGTTAAATGTCTTACAATTCTTTTACGCATTCGATCAAACTCATAACCTGCTTGTCTTATTTCAGCAGCACCTGATGGTTTGAACTCATCAATCTCTTCTCCTTTACCGAACTTTTCTGCAACTTTTGCAAGATTTGTAATTGGCCTTGTTTGATTTTTTAAAAAAATAAGAGAAATAAAAACCATTATTATTGCTGGAACAGTTATCCATAAAGCAAATATTCTAGCTGAAGAACTTGTAACTCTATCTCTTGGGACTAAAAATTTAAAATATCCGTTCTGATATTTTATTCTCAAATCAATAAGTTCTTTGTAATTCGTTGTATTAAACCAAAAATTATTTGTGTCAAATCTAGATTTTAATTCTCTTCTAAGTGTTCTATCAATAGGACTAAACCATCTTTCATCAAAACTATAGTTAAAAACTTCATCCTCAACAAATTCGATATTTAAATTTTGATATACTGAAAAAAGATTTGTTATTTCCTCTTTGTCATAAATTTCATCATTATAAACTTTAATAAATGTATTAATTTCATTTACTAGAGCTTTTGTCATTCCTTTATTAGTTTTAATCCATAGGCTATCAAAAAAAACAATTGTAATTACTAATTGTAAAACTAACACAGGTACTGCAACGATTAGTAATGCTCTATAAAATAATCTTTTAGGCAGCAGCTCTTTTACAAATTTACTCAATCCATAAAACATATCCAGCTCCCCTTATGGTTTGTAAAAATTTTGGATTTTTTGGATCAACCTCAATTTTTTTTCTTAATCTAGTTATAATTACATCGATTGATCTTTCTTTCTCTAAATCAATTAACATTCCAATATCTTCTCTTGAAAAAGTTTTACCTGGATTATTAATCATTTTTTCTAATATTAATTTTTCTGTATTATTAATTTTGTATTCTTTGTCTTTTTTTAATATTAACTGTTTATTTAAATCAATTTTGATATTTTCAAATTCTATAACTCTTTTTAGATCATTTTTTTTTGTTTTTTTAATTATATTTTGAATTCTTAAGATTAATTCTTTTGGTTCAAAGGGTTTAGGTAAATAATCATCTGCACCAATTTCTAACCCCTCTATTCTTTCATTAGCCTCACCCTTAGCTGTTAACAAAATTATTGGAGTTTCTAATTTTTTTTTATTTTCTTTAATAAAATCTAATCCACTTTTTCCAGGCATCATAATGTCTAAAATAATGAGATCAAACTCAATTATCTTAATTTTTTCAATGGCATTTTCGGCATTATTTGCAGTAGTAACTAAATACTTATTTTCATTTAAATATTTCTTTACCAGTGATCTAATACCATCATCATCATCTACGACCAAAATATGTGCAATAAAATTATCCATTTATAATTTTTTTTAAAACTTTATCAAAATTTATAACTTCCTCTGAACTTGAATTTAATAAAGCCGTATAAATTCTTTTTTTTTGTATTTCAAAAATTTCATTAAAAATTTTTTTTCCTTTATCATTTAAAAAAATATGTTTAACCCTTGTATCTTGGTCATCTTTTTTAAATATTATTATCTCAATTTTTATTAAATCTTTTAGCACTCTGTTTAGGCTTTGTTTTGTAACTTTAAGTTTTTTTAATAATTCTGATATAGAAATACCCTCATACATGGATAGTAGATGAATAACCTTCTGATGAGCCAGACCAATTTCATATTTATCAAGAATTTTCTTAGAGTCTGAAAATGTTTCTCTATAACTTATAAATAATTTCTCAATTAAATCTTTTAATTGATCATCTTTTAGATATAAAAGTTCTTTCATTATTGGTAAGTTATATTGACATATTATAGATACAAAGATATTTTTCAGTAAGAATTTTAATATTTCATAAAATGATACCCTACGATAAGAGATCAGGCAAAATATGGTACAATGGCGAATTAGTTGATTGGTCAGATGTAAAAGTTCATGTATTAAGCCATGGTTTACATTATGCAAGTTGTGTTTTTGAAGGGGAAAGAGTTTATGATGGTTCTATTTTCAAGCTAGAGGAGCACACATCAAGATTATTTTATTCTGCAAAAAGAATGGGATTTGAGATTCCTTTTAGTGAAGATGAAATAAATACAGCATCTAAAAAAATAATTTTAAATCAGAAAGTCGAAAATGGATACGTGAGACCTGTTGCATGGAGGGGAAGTGAAATGATGGCAATCTCAGCTCAACAAACAAAAATACATGTAGCAATAGCGACATGGGAATGGGGATCTTATTTTGACCCTAAACTCAAAGTTGAAGGAATAAAATTGAATATCTCTAACTGGCGAAGACCTGCTCCTGATACAATTCCATGGGATACAAAAGCATCTGGACTTTATATGATTTGCACACTTTCAAAACATGAGGCTGAAAAACAGGGTTTTGCAGATTCGCTTATGCTGGATCATGAGGGAAATGTTGCTGAAGCAACAGGTGCAAATATATTTTTTAAAGACACTAATGGTGAATTACATACCCCAGTGCCAGATTCTTTTTTAGATGGAATTACTCGAAGAACAGTAATTGAAATCGCAAAGTCTAAAAATATTAAAGTTCATGAAAGAAAAATAGATCCTACTGAACTTCAGAACTTCGTAGGGTGTTTTTTAACTGGTACTGCAGCAGAAGTTACACCTGTTTCATGTATAGCAGATAATAAATATAAAGTTTGTGAATTAATAATTGATTTGAATGAAAGTTATCAAACTTTAGTCAAAAAGAAAAAAGCAGCTTAATCTTTGTTATCCTCTGATATTGCGTGATCAATTCCTTTACGCATATATTCATAACCAGTAAAAAGAGTTAATGCAGCAGAAAGCCATAGAAAAATAATTCCTATAGTTTGAGCGTTATAATCTTGAAAATTTATAATTTTGTTACCAGTATCCCCAGAAAGTAAAAGAGCTATAGAAACCATCTGCAAAACAGTTTTTAATTTAGCAAGATTAGAAACGGGAAGCTTAATTCTTCCTTTTGCTAAAAATTCTCTTAAACCAGAAATTAAAATTTCACGTGTTAAAATTATTATTGCTGCAATGACCTCATAATTTCGGATAGTACCGTCCATAACCAAAAGAATAAGTGCTGTAGCAACTATAATTTTATCAGCAATTGGATCAAGCAGCTCTCCTAATTTTGATTCTTCCCCAAGTAATCTTGCTAACATTCCATCTAAAAAGTCTGTAAATGAGGCAACAATAAATAAAATAAGTGCAGTTAAATCTCCATAAAAGCCTGGTAAATAAAATGCTAATACAAAAAATGGTACAATTAATATTCTACCTACAGTTAAAATATTTGGTATTTTTCTAAGCATAATTTTTTATTCGTGAAAGAAATTATATATCTTTTTTGCTACTTTTGCCTCAACACCTTCCACTGATTTAATTTCATCAAGACTTGCAGATTCCACCGCTCTTGCTGATCCAAAATGGTTCAATAATGCTCTTTTTCTAATTGTGCCAATGCCCTCTATTTGGTCCAGTAAAGATTGAGTAATTCCTTTTTTTCTTTTAGCTCTATGAGCACTTATTGCAAATCGATGTGCTTCATCTCTAACTCTCTGTAAAAAAAATAGATTAGGATCATTTTTGGTAAATTTATATTCTTTTCCATTATGAAAAAAGGTCTCATTTCCACTATTTCTTAACTTACCTTTGGCTATAGCTATTACAGGAATTTCATTTAAACCTAATTCATCAAGAGTTTCTCTTGCTGAAGAATATTGCCCTTTACCGCCGTCTATAAGAACCAGATCAGGAAAGGTTAAATAATTACCTTTTTCTTGTATTGCACGTTTGAATCTTCGTCCTAATACCTCTCTTATCATTCCATAATCATCCTGTTTAAAGTTTTCATTCTTAATATTAAATTTTCTATATCTTTTTTTTATAAAACCTTCCTCACCATAAGTAATTAAAGCCCCAACACTATTTGTTCCTTGAATATGGCTGTTATCATAAACTTCAATAAGGCTTATGGTATTTTCGATTTTAAATTTCTTTGAAATTTCATCAAGTAGTTTTCTATTATTTTGATTTTCATAAAGATTTCGATTTAAACTACTTTTAGCATTTTTAATTGCAAGATTAATCACTTTTAATTTTGAGCCTTTTTTTGCGATAGAAATATTTATTTGTTTATTTTCTTTTTTTGATAGAGTTTTTTCTATTAATTTTCTTTCTTTAATTTCTTCACTTAGAATAATTGATCGTGGAACAGCTTTATTTTCATAAAATTGAGATATAAAAGAATTTAATATAGTGCTAAATTTCTCATCAGGGTCATGTTTTGGAAAAAAAGCCTGATTACCCCAATTTTGTTTTGATCTATAGAAAAATACTTGAATACAAGTTTTACCTGACTCTTTATATCCAGCAATCACATCTGCTTCTGTCAAATTTACATCACTTATTGTTAAAGATGATTGAATAATATTTAAAGATTTTATCTTATCTCTTACTATAGCGGCCTTTTCAAAATCTAATTCTTCACTTGCATTTTCCATTTGTGACGAAAGTGTTTGCTGTATTTTTCTGGATCGACCTTTGCTTAAAAATTCGTCAGCAGCTTCTACTAATTTAGCATAGTCTTTTTTATTTATTTTTCCACCACATGGACCAGCACATCTTTTTAAAAAATAATTAAAACAAGTTTTATCTCCCGCCTCCACTTGCTTGTCAGTACAAGATCTCAATAAAAATATTCTTTGAAGAGTTTTGATTGCGCTATTAACAGCAAGTGAACTTGCGAAAGGTCCATAATATTTACCTGGTTTATTTTTTGCCCCTCTATGCCTTTCAATTCGGGGGAACTCATGCTTAGAAATAAAAATATACGGAAAAGACTTATCATCTTTAAGTAAAATATTAAATTTAGGTTTATGTTTTTTTATTAAATTAGCCTCTAGTAATAAAGCCTCACTTTCATTAGTAGTTGTTGTAATTTCAAGTCTAACAGTTTGAGATAACATTCTCTCAGTACGAATAATATGGTTTTTTTCAGAGACATAACTTTTGAGTCTATTAGGTAAATTTTTTGCTTTTCCAACATAAAGGATATCTCCTTTATTATTTAACATTCGATAAACACCAGGCAGTTTAGGAATTAAAGGTAGTTCTTTTTTTATTACTTCTTTTCCTACTTCAGAACTTATCATGACTTCTTTTTTTGGTAATTTGAATACCAACTGATGAACATTCTTTTAAAATTTCTAGTTTTTCAATTTTTAACATTATTTTTCCTATTCTTTTATCTTTGAAAAGTTCATCAAAAACAGCTTCGGCTAAAGTTTCTAGGAAATTATAATGTTTCTTTTTAATAAGCTTTTTAATTAATTTAACAATAGTTGCATAATTTACTATTGATCTAAGATCTTTATCATTGGAAGGTTTTTTATCTTGATAATCAATTTCTAAACTAAATTTTACTTTTTGTGCTTTTTCTTTCTCAAAATCATAATAGCCTAGCTTTAAATCTAAAATTAATTCATTAATAAGAATTTTTTTCTCGTAATTAAATAAGCTTTTGTTTTTATCTATTTTTACAACCTTTAGATTATTTTTTTTCATTCTTTTCCTTTAATAATATCAGGTGTCTGCCAATTTAAGCTTTGACCGCTATCTATTGCCAAAACTTGACCTGTAATAGAACTGTTTTTTATAAAAAAGTCAACTGCATTACAAATCTCATTAACATCAACTTGCTGCTTAAGTGGTGTAGCCAAATATTGATTTTTGAAGTGTTTTTCTGACTGTCTTTTATTTTTAATTGTTGGTCCAGGGGCTATTCCATTTACTCTTATGTTTGGCGACAAACTCATCGCACTAGTTTTAGTTAAAGTATATAGACCTGTTTTACTCAATGTATATGAGAAGAAATATGGAGTTAGTTTAAATATTCTTTGATCAATTATATTAATAATATTGTTATTTTTACCTCTGATATTTTTTGAAAATTCTTTTGATAAAAGAGCAGGGGCTTTAAGATTTGTAGAAATATGTTTTTCCCAGTATTTAGAGGTAAAATTTTCTAATTTATCATTTTCAAATAATGAGGCATTATTTACTAAGCAATCAAAAAATTTCATTTTTGATTTAGAGAATTTAATTATTTTTTTAATATCTTTTTCTTTACTTAAGTCACCGCTAACTAAATAAACTATTGTTCCAAATTTTTGTAATTTTTTCTTTAAACTTTCAGCTTTAGATTTTGATTTGTTGTAATGGATAGTAATTTCTATATTTGGACCAGATAGTTTCTCAGCAATTGCAGCACCTATTCTAGTTGCCCCACCAGTAATTATTATCTTCCGTGCTTCCACTTTTTATCCCTTTTTTTTGTAACTCTAGTACCAGGCATACCAAGAGTTGATCTGCCTTTTGGGTAAATTTTATTTTTAACATCATACTGTCTAATCTTAGGGTTTAAAGTTATTTCAAGTTCGGTGCTTTGTAATTTTCTTATTTCATCTCTTATTTTGGCTGCTTCTTCAAACTCAAGATTTGAAGCTGATTCTTTCATCTTTTTATCAAGAGCTTTAAGATGTTTTTTTAGATTTCCACCAACGTTAGATCCCTGACTTATTTTTACATAATCTTTTTCATAAACACTCCCTAAAATATCGCTTATTTCTTTTTTAACAGTTTTAGCATCTATTTTATGTTTTTTATTATATGCAAGTTGAATAGATCTTCTTCTGTCAGTTTCTTGCATAGCTTTTTTAATACTCTTAGTCTCTTTATCAGCGTATAAAATTACTTTACCCTCAACATTTCTTGCAGCTCTACCAATGGTTTGTATTAATGAAGTTTCTGATCTTAAAAAACCTTCTTTATCTGCATCTAAAATTCCAACTAATGCACACTCTGGTATATCCAAACCTTCTCTTAAAAGATTTATTCCAACCAAAACATCAAATACACCCATTCTTAAATCTCTCATTATCTCTATTCTTTCAAGAGTATCGATATCAGAGTGTAAATATCTGACTTTCACTCCATTTTCATGAAGGTATTCTGTTAAGTCTTCAGCCATTTTTTTTGTAAGTGTTGTAACTAAAACTCTATGATTTTTCTCAACTACTTTTTTACATTCATGCATGAGATCATCAACTTGATTTTTTGCAGGTCTAATTTCAACTGGTGGGTCTATAAGTCCTGTAGGTCTAATAACCTGATCTATATATTTCCCTTTTGTTTGCTCCAACTCCCAAGGACCTGGCGTAGCTGATACAAATACTGTTTGAGTTCTCATTAAATCCCATTCTTCAAATTTTAATGGCCTGTTGTCCATGCATGATGGAAGTCTAAAACCATATTCTGCTAAAGTGCTTTTTCTAGACCTATCACCTTTATACATTCCATTTAGCTGAGGAACTGTTACATGACATTCATCTACAAAAATTAATGTATTATCTGGAAAGTATTCAAATAGTGTTGGAGGTGGTTCACCTGGTTTTCTTCCAGATAAAAATCTTGAATAATTTTCAATACCAGCACAAGAACCAGTCGCCTCAATCATTTCAAGATCAAATTTAGTTCTTTCTTCCAATCTTTGAGCTTCAAGTAACTTATTTTCTGCTTTGTGTTTTTTAAGAGTAACTTCTAACTCTTTTTTTATATTGATAACGGCTTGCTCAATTGTTGGTTTTGGAGTTATGTAATGGCTGTTTGCATAAACTTTGACCAAACTTAATTCTCTTACTTGATCACCTGTAAGAGGATCGAATTCTTCTATTTTTTCAAGTTTATCTCCAAACAAACTTAACCTCCAAGCTCTATCTTCTAAATGTGACGGAAAAATTTCTAAATATTCACCGCGAGCTCTAAATGTACCTCTATAAAAATTTTGATCATTTCTTTTATATTGTAGAGCAACTAATGATTTTATTATTTGTTCTCTATTGTAATCATAATTCTTTTGAAGTGTTAAAGTCATTTTACTGTAAGCTTCAACAGATCCTAAACCATATATACAAGAAACACTGGCAACTATTAAAACATCATCTCTCTCGAGAAGTGATCTTGTAGCTGAGTGTCTCATTCGATCTATTTGCTCATTAATAGAGGCTTCTTTTTCAATGTAAGTGTCTGATCTTGGAACATAAGCTTCTGGAGTGTAATAATCATAATAGGATACAAAATATTCAACAGCATTATCTGGAAAAAATGTTTTCATCTCACCGTAAAGTTGAGCTGCAAGAGTTTTATTTGGAGCAAGAATTAATGCTGGTCTATTTGTTGCTTCAATAACTTTTGCCATAGTAAAAGTTTTTCCTGATCCAGTTACCCCAAGTAGAACTTGATTGAATTCTTCTTTATTGGCTCCGTTTACTAATTTTTTAATAGCCTCTGGTTGATCTCCCGCGGGCTTAAAGTCAGATTTAATTTTAAATTTTTTACCGCCTTCAAGTTTTCCACTAATTTTTGGATTTTTACTCTGAATATCGGTAATTAAATCTTGATAAGTATTTTCCATATATTAAAGAAAGTAGTAGAATTAATTTATATTTCAATGAGCATAATATCAGACAGTTTAAAAAGAATTAAACCATCACCAACAATTGCGGTGACTCAAAAAGCTCGTGAATTAAGAGCGGCTGGAAAAGATGTGATTAGTCTTGGTGCTGGAGAACCCGATTTTGATACTCCAGAAAATATAAAAGATGCAGCAATACGGGCTATAAGAGATGGAGACACTAAATACACTGCAGTTGATGGAACTCCAGCTTTAAAAAAAGCAATTGTTGAAAAATTTAAGAGAGAAAATAATTTATATTTTAATGAAGATCAAATAACGGTTGGCTCTGGAGGAAAACAAGTTCTTTATAATACTTTCATGGCAACATTAAATAAAGGAGATGAAGTAATAATCCCAGCACCATATTGGGTATCTTATCCTGATATGATTTTACTAGCAGGAGGAAAACCAAAGATAGTTAAGTGTGATGAAAAAGAAGGATTTAAATTAACTGCAAAAAAACTTCAAAAAGTTATTTCAAAAAAAACTAAATGGTTGATTTTGAATTCACCATCTAATCCGACTGGAGCAGGTTATACAAAAAATGAAATAGAGGATTTAGCAAAAGTTTTACTCAAAAATAAAAAAATTCATATACTGAGTGATGATATATATGAGCATATCAAATATGATAACTTCAATTTTTTTACTATGGCTCAAATTTCAAAATTAAAAGATAGAACTATAACAATGAATGGTGTGAGTAAATCTTACGCTATGACTGGTTGGAGAATAGGTTATGCTGCTGGACCTAAAGATATTATTAAGGCGATTAGAAAAATTCAATCCCAATCTACTTCCAATCCTTCCTCAGTAAGTCAAGCAGCTGCGGTTGAAGCTTTAATGGGATCTCAAGATTTTATTCAGGAAAGATCTAATGCATTCAAACAGAGAAGGGATTTTGTGGTAAAAAGTTTAAATGATATTAAAGGAATTAGTTGTTTAAAACCTAATGGTGCCTTTTACGTATTTCCAAGTTGTAAAGGCTTACTAAATAAGAAAACAAAATTAAAAACTGATACTGACTTTGTTCAAAAATTATTAGAAAAATCAAATGTTGCTGTAGTCCAGGGCTCAGCATTTGGATTAGATGGTTTTTTTAGAATTTCTTATGCTACTTCAATGGAAAATTTAAAAAAGGCAATGGAAAGAATTAAATCTTTCTGTGAAAGTTTATCCTAAATTAATGAGATAGAAATTTTTCTGCCTCTAACGCTGCCATACAACCCATTCCCGCAGCCGTAACTGCTTGTCTAAAAGTTTTGTCTTTTACATCTCCAGCAGCGTAAACACCAGGAACATTTGTTTCAGTAGAGTCTGGCTTAGTGATTAAATAACCTTCTTGATCCATTTTTAGTTGATCTTTAAACAGCTGTGTTGCAGGATCATGACCTATTGCAATAAATAATCCATCTATTTTAATTTCATCTATTTTATTATTTTTTAAGTTTTTAATTTTTATTCCTTTTACATTTTTTGGTTTTTTGTCTCCGATTACATCTTCAACAACAGAGTCCCAAATTATCTCGATTTTATTATTCTCCATCAATTTCTTTTGGAGCATTTTTTCAGCCCTTAAACTATCTCTTCGATGTATTAGTTTTACTTTCGATGCAAACTTAGTTAAAAACATTGCTTCTTCAACAGCAGCATTTCCACCACCAACAACTGCAACTTCTTTATCTTTAAAAAAGAAACCATCACATGTTGCACAAGCTGAAACTCCAAAACCTCTAAATTCTTGTTCTGATTTTATATTTAACCATCTTGCTTGAGCACCAGTGGAAATTATAATGCTATCAGCAGTATATTTTTGGCCACTATCTCCAATAGCTTCAAATGGAGTAGATTTCAAATTTACTGCTCCAATATGATCTTCAATCATTTCTGTGCCAACAGCTTTAGCTTGATCCTTCATTTGGTCCATTAACCAAGGTCCTTGAATGACATCAGAAAAGCCTGGGTAGTTTTCTACATCAGTGGTTGTTGTTAATTGTCCGCCTGGCTGAGCACCATAAACTAAAATAGGTTTTAACATAGCTCTTGCTGCATAAACAGCAGCAGTGTATCCGGCTGGCCCGGATCCAATTATTAACACTTTTGTGTGTTTAGTTGGATTTTGACTCATATGAAAGCTATATAGTGATTAATGACTAAATTAAAAGGGATATTATTGACTGAGGGGATGCATGGAATGATAAGCCAAGTAGAGGGACTTGCTATGGCTTTAGATATAGAATTTATACACGAAAAAATTGAACTTAACAATTTTTGGAAATTAATACCACCCAATTTTACCCCTATTAAAAACTATGTTTTTAAAAATGATATAGATAAAGATTTTAACATTGTCATATCATGTGGGAGAAAAAGTGTAATTCCATCAATTTATTTAAAAAAAAAATATAAAAACAAAATTATGAACATCCACATTCAAGATCCAAAAGTTTCTTTGAATAATTTTGATTATATTGTAGCACCAGAACATGACCAATTAATTGGTAAAAATGTTTTAACAACCAAAGGAGCAATACATTATCTAAGAATAAAAGAATTAAATGAAAATGAGAGTTATCTAAAGCCAAGAATAATTAAAGATAAAATAGTTAGTTTAATTGTAGGTGGTCCCAATAAATACTACAACTATAATAGTAAATTATTAGAAGATATTTTTCTTAAAATTAAGAAAAATTTTATAGATAAAGGATATCAATTAATTTTTATACCCTCAAGGAGGACACCAAAAAAAATCATTGATAATGCACTTAATTATTTTGATGAGAATCAAATAATTATCACTGACATAAATAAAAAGGCTTATTTGTCATCATTAAAATTAGCAGATCATATTGTTGTTACCTGCGATTCAACTTCGATGATTTCAGAAGCTGCAATGACTGGAAAACCAATTTATGTAGCACAAATGCCAGCTACGAAGAGTAATTATAGATTTAAAAAATTTTTTGAATTATTTAAATCATTAAATATTATTAGAGATTTAGATAATTCAATAGATATTTGGAGTTATGAAAAACTTAATGAAACTGACAAGATATCAGGATATATAAAAAAGAAATTTAAAGATTATGACTTTTCTTAATTCTATTTTAAAAAATTCAAAAAAACATCAATTCCCATTTGATCATTGGGAGTATACCAATGCTCTAAGTAATGAGTCTATCGATGAGATTGTAAAAGCAGACATTCCAGACTTAAGTAAACATAATTTAAATTATGATGGCACCAGAGCAATTGATGGAGGTGCTGCTGAATTTAGGGAAGGCATTGCATCAGGTGGTCAAGCGATCAAGTTTAGATGTTTTATAACAAAAGAAAATTCATTACAGTTTCCTAATTTAGTTAAATTTATAAAAGAACTTCAATCGAAGGATGTGACCAAAACAATATCAAAAATGATAAATAAAAATTTGAACAATTCATATGTAAGGGTTGAAGTTATTTGTGATCGAGAGGGTTTTTGGTTAAAACCACATTGTGATATTAAAGAAAAACTCATGTCAGGATTGATTTTTGTGAATCAAACAAATGAGTCAGAGGATTTAGGAACTGATTTTTATAATGAAAAATTAGAAAAAGTTAAAACTGTTCCTTACAAACATAATTATGGATATTTATTTACTAGTGGTCCAAATACATGGCACGGAATGGAAAAAAAAAAAATTGTTAAAGAAAGACGCTGTATACAAGTAAATTATGTTACATTCAAAACTGATTGGAGAGTAGAATAACTTAAATTTCTATGATAAATTTGAATAAAGACCTATTACCAATAATGATCCAAACATAAAACAAACACCAATTACGGCTTTTAGCTGGTCATCATTAGACTTATCACTAATTTTCCAGAATATATCTTTTTTTTTTTTTAAATTGTTAGTTTCCTCAATTTTTTTATCATTTGGAAAATTAATTACTTTTGCGTTATATAAATTTTTATTTTTATCAAGCGCCTCTTCAATATATTTATGTACTTCAGAACTCATAAAATTTTATTAAATTTTAAAAATTTTTTATATTTATAACAACTAAGTTACTAATCATTTTGGGTTAAAGAAAATAAATTTTTTAAAAATATTCAACCAAAGAGTGTAGATATATTATCAACTTAAGATTGAAAAAATTAATTAATTTCTTGTAAAGATGTCACTTCTAGTTTTTTTGTTTTTAAGGATTTAATTCCTTTTAAAAAAGCGAGTGCTGTAGACATATTTGTACAGTATGGAACTTTATTTTTTAGAGTTGCTCTTCTTAGAGCAATAGCATCACTAAGTCTATGTTCAGTGTTTCCTCCACCAGTATTTATTACAAGTGCTATTTTTTTTGAATTTAAAACGTCAACTATATGAGGTGATCCGCTGCTAACTTTATTAATTGTTTTACATTTCATTTGATGTTTTCTTATGTATTCAGCTGTACCTTTAGTTGCACATAGTGTAAAATTTAATTTGATTAATTCTCTTGCAAGATCAATTCCTTCATCTTTGTGGGAGTCTTTCAAAGATATAAATGCAAGACCTTGTTTTGGTAATGAATTAGCAGATGCAATTTGACTTTTAGCAAATGCCATACCAAAATTTTTATCAAATCCCATCACTTCACCAGTCGACTTCATTTCTGGTCCCAAGAGTAAGTCACTATTCGGAAACTTATTAAAAGGAAACACAGCTTCTTTGACAGCATACATTCCATTTGATTTTTCTTTTAGATTGAACTTTGATAGTTTTTCTCCAGCCATTATTCGAGATGCTATTTTTGCAAGAGGAATTCCTTTAGCTTTTGATACAAATGGTACTGTTCTACTAGCTCTAGGGTTTACTTCTATTACATAAATTTCATCTTTTTTAATTGCAAACTGAATATTCATAAAACCTTTTACTTGAAGAGCAAGGGCTAATTTTTTAGTTTGATTTTCAATCTCTTTAATTAAATATGGTTTGATTGAGACTGGAGGCAAACTGCAAGCAGAGTCTCCAGAGTGAATTCCAGCTTCTTCAATGTGTTGCATAATGCCAGCTACGAATACTTTTTTACCATCAGATATAGCATCAACATCTACTTCCATTGCATGATCTATAAATTTATCAATAAGGATAGGATTTTCCTCTGCAGCTTTAAAGGCTTCTTCTACAAAATTTTTAAGCTGACTTTTTTCATGAACAATTTCCATTGCTCTTCCTCCTAAAACATACGAAGGTCTCACCATTAATGGTAGGCCAATTTTCTCTGCTATTTGAATTGCCTGTTTGAAAGTTTTAGCAATTCCACTCTCAGCTTGTTTAAGTTTTAATCGATTGAGTAGATTTCTAAATCTATCCCTATCTTCTGCTAAATCAATTGATGTATATTGTGTTCCTAAAATTGGGAGATTGTTATCGTGTATAAATTTAGCGAGTTTGATTGGAGTTTGTCCCCCAAACTGAGCGATAATACCAATTAGGTTACCTTTTTCTTTCTCTTTTTTGATTATATTGAAGACATATTCTTCTTTTAAAGGCTCAAAGTACAATCTATCACTTGTATCATAATCTGTTGACACAGTTTCAGGATTACAATTTATCATAATTGTTTCAAACCCAGCATCTTTCAATGAAAAACTGGCCTGACAACAGCAATAATCAAACTCAATTCCTTGTCCTATTCTATTAGGCCCCCCACCTAAAATGATAATTTTTTTTCTTACTGATGGATCGGCCTCACATTCTGAATTAGTTGAAAAATTTCGCTGGTATGTTGAATACATATAAGGAGTAAATGATTTAAACTCAGCAGCACAAGTATCAACTTTTTTAAATATAGGTAATATTTTTAGTGCTATCCTTTTTTTTCTGACTAAGTCTTCTGAAATGTCAGCTAACTCTGATAGTTTTTTATCAGAAAAACCAATTGATTTTATACGGTTAAACTCATTAAAATCTTTAGGCAAACCTTTGTTTTTAATTTTGTTTTCATTTTCTACAATTTCTTTGATTTGATATAAAAACCACGGATCAATTTTAGATAAAGCAAAAATTCTTTTTAAATTAATTTTTTTTCTAATAGCTTCCGCAACTAATAAGATCTTATTTGGAATGTTTTCTTTTAGTTTTTTTTCAATTTGTTTTTTATTAATATTAAATATTCTATCTAAACCTGAAAAACCAGTTTCAAGAGAAACAAGCGCTTTTTGAAGTGACTCTTTAAAATTCCTACCAATCGCCATTGCTTCACCTACAGACTTCATAGATGTACCTAATGTTGCTGGAGAAGTTGAAAATTTTTCGAAAGTAAATCTTGGAATTTTGGTTACCACATAATCAATACTAGGCTCAAACGATGCAGGTGTTACTTTTGTTATTTCATTTGTTAATTCATCTAATGTATAGCCAACAGCTAGTTTTGCTGCAACTTTCGCAATTGGAAAACCAGTTGCTTTTGATGCAAGTGCAGATGAACGAGACACTCTAGGGTTCATTTCAATTATAACCATACGTCCATTTTTAGGATTAATTGCAAATTGAACATTTGATCCACCAGTTTCTACTCCAATTTTTCTTAGACATGCAATTGAAGCATTTCTCATCACTTGGTATTCTTTATCAGTTAGAGTTAGAGCAGGGGCAACAGTAACGGAGTCACCTGTATGTATCCCCATTGGATCAATATTTTCAATTGAACATATAATTATACAGTTGTCTTTTTTATCTCTTACAACTTCCATTTCAAATTCTTTCCAACCTTCTAAGCATTCCTCAACCAATACTTGGTTTACTGGGGACTCGTGTAATCCACTTTTAATTATTTTTAGATAATCTTTTCTATTTTTGGCAATTCCACCTCCAAGACCTCCAAGAGTAAATGCAGGTCTTATTATTGCAGGTAATCCAATTTTATTTAATACTTTTGACGCCTGATTAATGTTATTAACAATTTTAGATTTAGGTAAATCTAAACCTATATCAATCATATTTTTTCTAAATTTTTTCCTATCTTCAGCGTTAGATATTGCTTTGGAATTTGCACCAATTAATTCTATTTTGTATTTTTTTAATATTCCTTTTTTTTCAGCTTCCATTGCAAGATTAAGGGCTGTTTGACCACCCATTGTCGGAAGTATCGCATCTGGCTTTTCCTTTTTAATTATTTTTTCTAAAACGTCTAAAGAGATGGGTTCAATATAAGTTTTGTCAGCAACATCTGGATCAGTCATAATTGTCGCTGGATTAGAGTTGATTAACACAACTTTATAACCTTCATCTCGTAAAGCCTTACATGCTTGTGTTCCTGAATAATCAAATTCACAAGCTTGACCAATAATAATTGGACCAGCTCCTACAACTAATATTTTTTTTAAGATCTTTTCTTTTTGGCATTTCTTTTCATGTTGTTGATAAATTCTTGAAATAAATAAACACTATCTTGTGGTCCAGGATTTGACTCTGGATGATATTGCACTGAAAAAATTGGTTTGTTCTTAAGTTTTATTCCTTCAATGGTATTATCAAAAAGGGATTTATGGGTGATTTCAATTTTTTTTGGTAAAGTCTCCTCAACAACAACAAAACCATGATTTTGACTTGTAATTTCAACTTTATCATGAACTAAATTTTTGACAGGATGATTTGCTCCTCTGTGCCCTAACTTCATCTTTGTTGTTTTACCACCTAAAGCTAACGCTAAAATTTGATGACCTAAACAAATACCAAATATTGGTAGATTCTTTTTTATTAATTTATTAATTATTTCAATAGAATATTTTCCAGTAGCCGCTGGATCTCCTGGACCGTTTGAAAGAAATATACCATTTGGCTTAAGAGCTAAAATCTTTTCAGAAGTAGTTTTACAAGAAACGACTGTTACTTTACAATTAAAGTCTGAAAAATATCTTAAAATATTTTTTTTTTATTCCATAATCTATCGCAACTACATGAAAAAGGTTTTTATCATTTTTTTTGTAACCAATTTCTTTTTTCCATGTTTGAAAACCTTTCCAAACATAATTTTTTTGAGGTAGTTACTGTTTTGGCTAGATCAAGATTTTTTAACCCACTCCACTTAATTGTTGTATTAGTTAATTTACTAATATTAAATTTTCCATTTTTTGAATATGCAATTGTTCCCTTTGGTGCACCTTTATCTCTAATAAAGTTTGTTAAGCTTCTTGTATCCAAGCCAGTAATTCCAACAATCTTATTTTTTTTAAGCCAATTATCTAAATGTAAAATTGATCTATAATTTGATGGTGATGTTATTTCTGAATTAAATATTACCCCCTTCGCCCAAATTTTATTAGACTCATGATCCTCTTTATTTGTCCCAACATTACCAATATGAGGAAAAGTAAAATTAATAATTTGACCTGCATATGAAGGATCAGAAATAATTTCCTGATATCCTGTTAGCGATGTATTAAAACAAACTTCCCCAGTAGCTTCTCCTTGATAGCCAATTCCGATACCCTTAAAAATTTTTTTGTTTTCAAGAACTAAAATGCCTGTATTAATTTGTGAATTTTTTGAGTAAGCTTTTTTTACTTTTTTGTTCAATTACAACTCATAAGTTAAAGGTTAATACAATAAATGGTTTATTATCGCAACAGAGATGTATTATAAAATTTAAAAAAAACAATTTTTCTTTTGATAATTTTGACTTTAAAGTGGATAAAAATGTGAAGACAATTAATATCTGTTAACAATAAATATTAATTTCCTGTTAATTAATAAATTAGATGATAATATCAACCTATAATTTAGTCTTACCAGCCTTAAATTTATAATGAGAAGAAATTTAATTATAAGCGAATCACAAATAAACTCTTTAAAGATCAATTAGTCTATGAAAAGCGATTTAAAGAAATTTAAAAACAAAAGGGTATTAGTAACAGGTGCTGACGGTTTTATGGGCTCTCATTTAGCTGAAAAGTTAATTCAATTAGGATCAAAAGTTTCAGTATTTATTAGGGGAAATTCTGTTAATGGAACAAGCGAGTACAATTTAAGAAATTTAAAAAAAATAATGAGTAAAATTGACTCAATAATAACCGGGAATATTGGTAGTTCTGATGCTAAAAAATTAATACTAGATAATAAACCTGATTATATTTTTCATTTAGCAGCTGATGCATATGTTCCCAATTCTTTTAATCATCCACTAGAGGTAATGGAAACAAACTTGTTAGGGACAATAAATGTACTAGAAAGTTTAAGAAGTAGTAAAAAAATTAAACAAGCAGTTTGTACTTCTTCTAGTGAGATTTATGGTCTTACTATCGGAAAATCAATTGATGAGTCTCATCAATTATTTCCCTCTTCACCTTATGCAGCAAGTAAATTAGCAGCTGATAGATATTGTTACTCTTATATTAATACATACAATTTGCCTCTTTCAGTAATCAGACCATTTAATACTTTTGGACCAAGACATACTTATGATGTGATACCTAAGTTTATTAACCTTGCTTTAAAAAATAAACCATTAACAATTTATGGGAGTGGAAAACAAGCAAGAGATTTTACATACGTTGATGATATGATTGATGCATTTTTGGTAATGGGTTCAAATAAAAAAGCAATAGGAAAGTTTGTTAATTTTGGAACAGGAAAGTCTCATTCAATTCTGAAAACAGCAAAATTAATTGTTCAGATTAGTAAATCTAAATCTAAAATAGTTTTTATAAAAAAAAGACTGGCAGAAGTACCAAATCTTGTTTGTAATTACAATTTTGCAAAAAAAATTTTTAACTGGAAACCAAAGACAAAATTTGAAAAAGGTCTTTATCAAAATATCGAATGGTCGAGAAAAAATTTAAAAATGTAAAAATACACCAATCTGCATTTATTGGAAAAAATGTTTCAATTGGAGAGGACACTATAGTATGGGCTAATGCTTTTATTGGTGATGGTGCAGTAATAGGAAAAAATAATACAATAGGCCATGGAGCTTTTATTGATAGAAATGTGAAAATTGGTTCAAATGTCGTAATACATACTGGGGCTCAAATTTATGATGGGGTTATAATTGAAGATGATTGTTTTATAGGTCCTGCAGTTTGTTTTACAAATGATAAATATCCCCAAAGCGGAAAAAGAAGAAATCTAGCTAATACAAAATGGTACATTGGGAAAGGCTCATCAATAGGCGCTAATACTACCATCTTGCCAGATATTAATATTGGAAAAAATTGTTTGGTTGGAGCAGGATCATTAGTTAATAAAGATGTCCCAAATAATTCCACAGCCTATGGAAATCCGATTAAAATAAAATAGATGAAAAAACGAAAATTCAATTAAGGAATTGATCAACTGGATCGATAGTTCAGGCATTCAAGATAAAAATGGTGGTGTGTATAGCTGGTGGGACGTAAAAAAAAATAAATATGGTTTTTTTTATTCTGAAATTACAGGCTATTTTATTACGCTAAATATGTATTTGTATAAAATATATAAAACAAAAAACTTTCTTACAAACGCTGAAAATGCTGCAGGATGGATTGAAAAAATTGCACTTTTAGAAAATGGAGGAGTATTAACAAGAAAGTATATTGAAGAAAAAAATGACCTTTTTTCTTTTGAAGGAAAAAATATTTTTTTCCTTTGATACTGGGATGGTTTTAACTGGTATTTGTTATTTGTATAAAGAGACAAAAAATGAAAAATATTTAAAAAATTGCAAAAAAAATTGCTGATTTTTTAATCAATAATTTTGTAACTGATGGCAGAGTAAATCCAATTTTTAATCTAAGTGAAAAAAAATATATTATTGACAACTCAAAATGGTCTTTTCAACAAGGAAGTTTTTTAAATAAAGTTGCAATAAGTTTTTTATGAATACTCTCAAATTAGCAAAGAAAAAAATTTTGAAAAAGTGGCAATAGATATATGTGAAAAGTCATACGAGTATATAAAAGACGGTGAAAACTTTTTTATAACTAACAAGGATCAGAATTATGTGGAAATACATCCTTTGTGCTATTCATTAGAGGGTATATTTTTTATTGGTATAAATTGTAAAATTGAAAAATTTAAAACATTGACATTTAAAATTCTAGACTGGGTAGAAAATATATATAAAAAAGAAACAAATATCTTTGAAACTTTTGACGTTACAAATAATCAATTTTTAAATGTTGAAAGAACGGATATTTA
>CABXTO010000004.1 GCA_902515195.1 uncultured Pelagibacteraceae bacterium | reverse complement strand
GATACTTGAAATCCGTTCAATCTTTTTACCAAATATTTTGCTTGAGTGCCTTTTCCTGCGCCCGGGGGACCGAATAGGATTATATTCACTTTTATCTTCCAAATTTAGTTTTTTTAATTAATTGTTCATATTGCGAACTCATTAATCTTGTTTGGATTTGAGTAACAGTATCTATGGCAACAACAACAACAATTAAGATTGATGTTCCTCCTAGATAAAAAGGTATCGGGTAGTTTGCAATTAAAAATTCTGGCATTAAACAAACTAACGTTAAATATAAAGCACCTATAGTAGTTAATTTTGTTAAAATATTTTCAATATACAAAGCAGTACTTTCACCAGGTCTAATTCCTGGAACAAAACCACCATACTTTCTCAAATTATCTGCTGTCTCTGTAGGATTGAAAGTTATTGAAGTATAAAAAAAGGTAAAAAAAATTATTCCAGATGCATATAACAACATGTACAATGGTTGGCCTTGAGTAAAATAAGAACTTAAATTTAAAAAAGTTTCGTTATCCGAAAAATTAAAATTTGAAAAAGTTACTGGCAATAAAAGTAAAGCAGAAGCAAATATTGCAGGTATTACTCCAGCTTGATTTATCTTAAGTGGTAAGTGTGAAGACTCACCACCATACATTTTATTACCCATTTGTCTTTTAGGGTAATTAATCAAAATTTTTCTTAAAGCTCTTTCCATAAAAACAATAAAAAGAATTGTTATTATTAATAAAATAAAAATTGCCAAAATCATCAAAGTTGAAACTGCACCTGTTCTTCCTAATTCAAAAGTAGTAACTAACGCTCTAGGTATTTCTGCAACGATTCCTGCAAAAATAATTAGTGATATCCCATTTCCTATTCCTCTTTGAGTTATTTGTTCACCTAACCACATCAAGAAAATTGTTCCTGCAACGATTGTTGTTACAGTTGAAATTTTAAAGAACATGCCTGGATTGATTACTAGATTAGCTGAAGACTCTAATCCTACTGCAAGACCATAACCTTGAACAGTTGCTAATAATACTGTTCCATATCTAGTTATTTGTGTTATTTTTGATCTTCCTATTTCTCCTTGTGCTTTTAAATTTTTAAAATAATCAGAGACTCCAGTTAAAAGCTGCACAATAATTGAAGATGAAATGTAAGGCATAATACCTAATGCAAAGATAGCCATTCTACTTATTGCTCCACCCGCAAAAACGTTGAACATCCCTAATAAACCTTTTTGATTTCCCTCCATCATTACTTTCAATTGTTCTGGATCAATTCCTGGTAGTGGAACAAAGGTACCAAATCTATAAACCGTTAAAATGGCCAATGTAAAAATAATCCTATTTCTTAAATCATTTGTTGGTGTTGAAGAGCTCATTTTAGATTAACTATTTTTTTAGTTGTATTGAACCACCGACTTTTTCAAGTTTTTCTACTGCAGATTTTGAGGCTAAGTTAGCTTCAATATTAATTTTATTTTTTATTTCACCAGTTCCTAAAATTTTAAGCTTATTTGAATTTTTATTAATCAATTTTAATTTCTTCAGTATATTTGAATTTAAAATTTCACTGGTTTTAATATTTTTCTTATCAATATATGATTGAATTTTCTCAAGATTTAAAATTGCAATTCTATCTTTTTTAATTGAATTAAAACCCCTTTTAGGAAGTCTTCTATATAATGGCATTTGTCCGCCTTCAAAACTTTTTATAGCAACACCTGATCTTGATTTTTGACCTTTCACACCTCTACCTGAAGTTTTTCCTTTACCAGATGCAATACCTCTACCAACCCTCATTTTAGATTTATTTATCTTTTTTCTGTTATTCAATGAAATCATTATCCTCTTTTCCCAATTATTTCTGAAATCTTTTTATTTCTTATTGCTGAAATTTGTTTTGGTGAATTTTGTTTTAAAAGAGCTTTCATTGTAGCCCTAATAACATTGTGTGCATTTGATGTTCCCATTGATTTAGCAACAATATCTTTAACTCCCAATACTTCACAAACTGCTCTAACTGGCCCACCTGCAATAATACCAGTACCTTTTGCAGCTGACCTTAAAACAATTCTACCTGATCCATCTTTAGCTTTAACATCATGATGAATTGTTCTTCCTTCACGTAACGGAATTTGAATAAGTTTTCTTCTTGCCATCTCATTAGCTTTCTTAATTGCATCAGGAACTTGTTTCGCTTTAGCATGAGCGATACCTATTCTGCCAGATTGATTTCCAACTACAACTAGTGCAGAAAAACCAAATCTTCGCCCACCTTTAACAACTTTGGTAATTCGATTAATATGAACTAGTTTCTCTAAAATATCATCAGTTTTTTTATCTTTAAAATTGTTTTCCATATTTAAAATTCCATTCCATTTTTACGAAGAGTTTCTGCAAAAACTTTTATTCTACCATGGTATTTATAAATACCTCTGTCAAAATAAATTTTAGTTATTTTTTTTTCTTGGGCTTTTTTTGCTAATTTTTCTGCAACAATTTTGGATAATTCAGTTTTGTTCGACTTAGTTCCAGATTTTATATCCTTTTCAATAGACGAAGCTGAAATTAAAGTTATGCTTTTATTATCATCTATAATTTGTGCAGATATGTTATTTGACGATCTAGAAATACTTAATCTATATCTATCATTAGATGAAACCTTCTTGACTTTATTACTAACTCTAAATCTTTTTCTATTTTTTGTATTTAATTTCATTATTTTTTTTTACCTTCTTTTTTCAAAATATGTTGTCCCTTTTCCCTTACACCTTTTCCCTTGTAAGGTTCTATCTTTCTTAAGGTTTTTAATTTAGATACAACAGCTCCAACTTTTTGTTTATCAGCTCCAGTTACTTTAAGTGTTGTTTGTTTTTCCACAGCTATTTTTATACCCTCTGGAATATCAAAATTTATATCATGACTATATCCAAGTTGTAAATTGAGTTGATTTCCCTTAAGAGCTGCTCTATATCCAACTCCTACTAATTCTAGAGTTTTTTCATATCCAGAACTTGATCCAATTACAGCATTATTTATTAAACTTCTGTTCATTCCCCAAAGTCTTTTAGTATTTTGATCTATTTTTTTTGGTTTAATTGATATTTCTTTTCCATCTTTAATATCAAGACTGAAAGTGTCTAGATCAATATTAAGGGATTTTTTTCCCAAAGGTCCCTCTATATTTAAAATATTACCAGCTAAAGCAACTTTTACTTTATCTGGAATTGAAATATTTATTTTACCAATTTTGGACATTAAAATACCTTACAAATAATTTCACCACCAATTTTTTGTTTTCTTGCATCTATATCGGTCATTACTCCTTTGGGTGTAGATATGATGGCTATACCTAAACCGTTATTAATTTTTGGTAATCCCTCAGCGCTAGAAAAAATTCTTCGTCCAGGCTTTGATACTCTCTCAAAATTACTTATGACTGGATTACCAGAATGATATTTAAGTTCTAAAGATAACTTAACTTTATTTTCTTCTGTCGAAATTTTAAAATCTTTTATAAAACCTTCATTTTTAAGGATATCTGCAATTTTTGTTTTAAAATTAGAAGAGGGTAAATCAACCTTTTTATGATTTCTTTCTTGTGCATTTTTAATTCTTGCTATCATGTCTCCTATTGGGTCACTTAAACTCATATTTTCCTTTCTACCAGCTAGATTTAACTAAACCTGGAATTTTTCCTTGTAGTCCTAATTGTCTTAAGGCAATTCTAGATATTTTTAATTTTCTATAAACTCCGTGTGGCCTACCAGTAATCTGGCATCTATTCATAACTCTTATTTTAGCTGAATTTCTTGGTAATTTAGATAATTTTTGTTGAGCCTTAAACCTCTCCTCTAATGGAAGTTTTTTATTCATTACTATCTTTTTTAAACTTTCTCTTTTTTTATAAAATTTATCTGAAAGCTTAATTCTTCTATTATTTTTGTTAATTGAACTCAATTTAGCCATTCTAGTTTTCTCCTTTTTTAATGAACGGAAAATTTAATTTTTCCAACAGAGCAAAGCTGTGTTCTTTATTTTTAGAAGACATTACTATGATTATATCTAGTCCTCTTACTTTATCAGCTCTATCAAAACTGACCTCTGGAAAAATAATATGTTCTTTGACTCCAAAAGTATAATTTCCAAATTTGTCAAAACCATTAGCAGATAAACCCCTAAAGTCTTTAATTCTTGGTAAAGCGATATTTACAAGTCTATCAATAAATTCATACATTTTATCTTTACGCAAGGTAACTTTTAAACCAGCATTTGACCCTTTTCGCGTCTTAAAATTTGCTACTGACTTTTTAAATTTTGTTATTACTGGTTTTTGACCAGTAATTTTTGCTAAATCTTCCTCACATGATTTAAGGATTTTATTATCATTACCATCTAATCCAAGGCCCATATTCAAGACAACCTTTTCTATTTTAGGTCCCATATAAAGATTTTTAAAACCAAACTGAGTTTTCAATGCTGGTTGAATTTCTTTATAATAAAGTTCTTTTAATCTAGGGCTCATTATTTTTTAGCTCCAATTTTTTTATTTTTATTTTTTTCATCAATTAATTTTAAGTTTGATATATGAATGAAATTTTCTTTAGAAATTATTCCACCTTTTTTTTCTTTAGTTGTTTTTACATGTTTTTTTACCATGTTAATTTCTTTAACTTTAGCTCTTCTGTTTTTTCTATCAATTTCAATAACTTCACCCTCTTTTTTTTTGTCTTTACCAGATAAAATTTTTACTTTAAGTCCCTTTTTAATCATTATAAAACCTCTGGTGCTAATGAAATAATTTTCATTTGTCCTCTATTTCTTAATTCTCTTGTAACAGGTCCAAAAATTCTTGTACCAACTGGTTCTCCTTTATCATCAACAAGAACGGCTGCATTGTTATCAAATCTTACTTTTGAACCATCATCTCTGTGGATACCCTTTTTAACTCTAACCACAACTGCTTTGTGTACTGAACCTTTTTTAACTTTTCCTTTAGGTATTGCCTCTTTTACAGCAATTACAATTGTGTCACCGATACTAGCATATCTTCTTTTAGAACCACCCAGGACTTTTATACATTCAATCTTTTTAGCACCTGTATTGTCAGCAACAAATAATTCTGTTTGTACCTGTATCATTAGTTATTTTTCTCCATTACTTGAAATCTCTTGTTTTTTGAAAATGGCTTACTTTCGATTATTGAAACCGTATCGCCAGTTTTAAATTTATTATTTTCATCATGGGCATTATATTTTTTTTTTACTTTAATTACTTTTTTCAATAACGGATGTGAATATTTTCGTTCAACAACCACAGTTATTGTTTTATTTGGTTTGTCGCTCACAACTACTCCAGTTAAAATTTTTTTAGGCATTAATTTTTCCTTTTAATAAAGTTTTCAATCTAGCTATGGTTTTTTTTGTTTCTCCAATTTTAGCTGGATTTGTAACTTGTGAATTTACTTTTTGAAATCTAAAATTAAATAAATCTTTTTTAAGCTTTTCTATATTCTTCATAGCTTCATCTTTAGACAGTTTTTTAATTTCTTGTTTTTTCATTATGAAAATCTTTTAATAGTTTTTGTTTTAATTGGTAATTTAGCAGATGCTTTATAAAGTGCTTCTTTAGCAATTTGCTCAGATACACCATCTACTTCAAATAAAATTCTTCCTGGTTTTACCCTACACGCATAATATTCTGGTGATCCTTTACCTTTACCCATACGAACTTCGATAGGTTTTTTTGAAACTGGTATATTGGGAAATATTCTTGTCCAAACTCTTCCTTGTCTTTTCATATGTCTAGTTAAAGCCACTCTAGCAGCTTCAATTTGCTTTCCTGTAACTCTTTCAGGGGTTAAAGCTTTTAAAGCATAAGCTCCATAATTAATAAAATTAGCTCTAGAAGCAGTACCATGAATTCTACCTTTATGAGCTTTTCTCCATTTTGTTCTTACTGGTTGCAACATCTAATTATTTAACCTCTTTCGGTGTAACTTTATTTGTTTCTTGGCTAAACTCTTTAGCAAAAACTTCTCCTTTATAAATCCAAACTTTTATTCCGATAATTCCATAAGTTGTTAAAGCTTCGGCTTCAGCATAGTCAATATCAGCTCTTAAGGTGTGAGATGGAATACTACCGTCTCTTAACCACTCTGTTCTAGCAATTTCATTTCCACCTAATCTTCCACTTATCGATACTTTTATACCTTTTGCTCCAAGTCTTAGACATGATTGCATAGCTCTTTTCATGGCTCTTCTGTAAGAAATTCTCTTAACTAACTGTTGAGCAATATTTTCAGCTACTAAATATGCATTAGTCTCTGGTTTTTTAACTTCTTTAATGTTTAAGGTAACTTCATTTGTAGTAAATTTTGATAAATTATTTTTAATTTTATCGATGTCGCTTCCTTTTTTACCAATTACAAATCCTGGTCTGGAAGTATAAATTGTTACGTAACACTTATTGGCTGTTCTCTCAATCATTACTTTTGATACGCCAGAATTTATAACATTTTTTTTTATATATTCTCTAATCTTAAAGTCTTCAATTAGATAATTACCAAAATCTTTTTTCTTAGCATACCAAACAGAATCCCATCCTCTGTTTACACCTAACCTAAAACCGACTGGATTAACCTTTTGTCCCATGACTCTCCATCTTTTTTATTTCTGATAAAATTATTGTTACACTTGAATACGGCTTTAAAATAGGGGCCGCTCTTCCCTTTGCTCTAGGCCTAAACCTTTTCATTGTAATTTTTTTTCCGCAATAAGCTTCTTTAACTATCAATTTATCAATATCATATTGAAAATTATTTTCTGCATTTGCTACAGCGGAACTGATAGTTTTTCTAATATCTTTTGTAATTCTTTTTTCTGAAAATTCTAAATCTCTAATAGCTACATCTACCTTTTTTCCAACAATTCCTTTTAAAATTGGATTAAGCTTTCTAACACTTGATCTAATATTGTTATTTATAGATCTTACAGTTTTATTATCTTTTTTATTAATCTTCTTTTTTTTGCTCATAATTATTTCTTATCCGTTGCCTCAGCTGGTTTAGCTTTTTTATCTGCAGGTGTGTGGCCAAAAAAAGTTCTAGTTGGTGCAAATTCACCAAGCTTATGACCAACCATATCCTCTGAGATTGTTATTGGAATAAATTTCTTTCCATTATAAATTAAAAAACTTACACCAACAAAATCTGGAATAATTGTAGATTTTCTAGACCAAGTTTTTATTGGAATTTTCTTTGGATCAGTTTTATATTTATCAACTTTTTTCATTAAACTTTCTTCAACAAAAGGACCCTTCCACACTGCTCTAGCCATTATTTAGTGTCCTTTCTTTTGTTTCTTCTTTTAATAATATATTTATCAGTTCTCTTATTATCTCTTGTTTTTAATCCTTTTGCAGATTGACCAGTTGGAGACACTGGATGTCTACCCCCTGCAGTTTTACCTTCTCCACCACCATGAGGATGATCCACAGGATTTTTTACAACTCCCCTTGTGTGTGGTCTTCTTCCAAGCCATCTAGACCTACCAGCTTTACCAATTTTAATATTTTTTTGATCAGGATTGCTTAATACCCCAATAGTAGCTAATGCTCTTGAATCTATTTTTCGAACTTCACCTGAGATCATTTTTATAAGGCTATAATTCCCATCTAAACCACTAATAGTGACTGATGTACCAGCTGATCTCGCAATTTTTCCTCCACCGCCAGGTTGAATTTCAACGTTATGAATATTTATTCCAACAGGAATATCTTGTAATGGCATACAATTGCCAACTTTAATCTCTTTTTTGTTACCATTTTCAATTTTGTCACCAACTTTAATTTTTTGTGGTGCTAAGTAGTAAGAGTATGATTTATCCTCAAATTTAACTAACATAATATAACATGACCTGTTAGGATCATATTCAATCCTTTCTACAACAGCAGGCATATCAAATTTTTTTCTATAAAAATCAACTTGTCTATACATTTTTTTATGACCACCAGCTCTGTTAATAGATGTTATGTGTCCATTGTTATTTCTGCCTTTCATCGTATTCTTGGGTGAAACTAACGATTTAAAAGGTTTACCTTTCCACAATCCAGTTCTATCAACTAAAATTGTTCCTCTAGTAGATTTTGTATAAGGTTTAAAAGTTTTTAATGCCATATTAAATACCAGTTGTTAGATCTATGCTTTGACCTTTTTTTAGAGTTATTATTGCTTTCTTAAAACCAGAAACTTTTACTTTCCTACCTCTAGATAATTTTGTTCTATTTTGCTTGTTTATTATATTTATTTTTGTCACATTAACTTTAAATATTTTTTCAATATTACTTTTAAGATTTTTTTTATTAGCATTAAAAGGCACTTTAAAAACAATTTTGTTGTACTCTGACAATCCTGTTGATTTTTCAGTTACCAAGGGAGATATAATTTTATCATACAAATGTATTTTATCCATTATGCATACCTCTTTTCTAATTCTTTTAAGGAACTTTCTGTAAAAACAACTTTTTTAAATTTTACAATATCAAAAGCACTAAAGTGATTAATATCTGTGACTTTAATATTTGGTATATTTCTTATAGATTTTTCAACATTATTTTTTGAAGACTTATCTAAAATTATCAAAGAATTTTTTAATTCAAACTTTTTAACAATTATATACATTTCTTTTGTTTTTTTTATTTCATTAGTAAAATCACTAAATACTAGTAAATTTTTGTTCATATTTTTTTCACTTATTAGTGAAACAATGCTATTTTTTTTTTCACTTTTATTTAATTTTCTTTTTTTATATGCTAGCTCACCTTTAGGTCCATGAGCTACACCACCACCAACAAATATTGGAGCTTTTCTACTAGCATGTCTTGCATTACCAGTTCCTTTTTGAGCATAAATTTTTGAAGTAGGACCTGAAACCTCATTTTGTTGTTTAGTTTTTGCATGACGGCCTTTGTAATTTGCATTTGTTTTATAAAGTACACTGCTAACAAGTTTGTTATTTATTTTAGCAGAAATAATTTTGTCCAAAACTTCAATTGAACTTTTTTTTCCATCTATATTAATTTTTTCAATTTTCATTATTTTTTCTTTTTATCAGGTGTTTTTTTTGCTTCCTCTGCAACTTTAATTTTTTCACTTATTGTTAATTTATTAATATTTTTTACAGATCCTTTTACTAAAATTTCTGAGTTTTTGGATCCAGGAATTGAACCTTTCAAATATAGCAACTCATTTTCTAAATCTGTTTTAATAATCTCTATGTTTTGCATTGTTCTAAGTTTATCACCCATATGCCCTGCCATCTTTTTACCTTTAAAAACTTTTCCTGGATCTTGTCTCTGACCAGTTGAACCGTGTGATCTATGTGAAATTGAAACACCATGTGTTGCTCTTAACCCTCCAAAATTATGTCTTTTCATTGCTCCAGCAAAGCCTTTACCAATAGTTTTTGATCTTGTATCAACAAATTTTATATCTTTAAAAATTTCTAAGCCGAACTCATTGCCCTCTTTATAATTTTCTGTATTCAAAACTCTGTATTCTTTAAGCTTTTTTTTTGCTTCAGTATTTTTTTTTGCAAAATATCCTTTCATTGCTTTATTAATTTTAGAGTTTTTAACTTTACCGTACCCGAGTTGAACTGCTTTATAACCTCTTTTTTCTTCATCAATTATTTGGATAACCCTTGCTTTTTCCATTTTTAAAACAGTTACTGGAACTAGTTGACCTGACTTATAAAACTCCCTCGTCATGCCAATTTTTTTTCCTAATAAAGCTATTTCAGTCATAACTAGATTTTTATCTCCACATCTACACCTGAAGCTAAATCAAGTTTCATTAAAGCTTCCACAGTTTGTGGTGTTGGTTCAACTATATCTATTAATCTTTTGTGAGTTCTAGACTCGAACTGCTCTCTACTTTTTTTATCAATATGTGGAGATCTTAAAACAGTGTATCTTTCAATTTTAGTAGGTAAAGGAATAGGGCCTTTTATAGTAGCGCCGGTTCTTTTTACAGTATTAACAATTTCTTCCGTAGAAGCATCTAAAATTTTATTATCATATGCTCGAAGTTTAATTCTAATATTTTGTTTTTCCATCTTAACCTGCAATCTTTTTCGTTACTTCATCCTGTACATTTTGAGGGACTTTTGAATAATGATCAAAAAACATTGAATATTGAGCTCGTCCTTGTGACATTGATCTTAAATTATTTATATAACCAAACATGTTTGCCAATGGAACCATTGCTGTAATTACTGTTGCATTTCCTCTTTGTTCCTGAGTATTTATTTGACCTCTTCTACTATTAAGATCACCAATGACATCACCCATGTAATCTTCTGGAGTGACTACTTCAACTCTCATAACAGGTTCTAATAATTTTAAACCACCTTTTGTACAAGCTTCCTTAAAACAAGCTCTACTAGCAAGTTCAAAAGCTAAAACACTTGAGTCAACGTCATGATGTAATCCATCTAAAATAGTTACTTTATAATCTATCATAGGAAATCCTGCTAAGATTCCACCATCTGAAACTGTTTCGATACCCTTTTCAACACCAGGTATAAATTCTTTAGGTATAGCACCACCTTTAATTTTACTCTCTACTTCTCTTCCTTTTCCAGGTTCTTGAGGTTCTACAAGAAGTTTAACTTTAGCAAATTGACCAGCACCACCACTTTGTTTTTTGTGAGTATACTCAACTTCTGATGAGTTCTCTATTGTTTCTCTATATGCCACTTGAGGAGCTCCAACATTTGCCTCAACTTTAAATTCTCTTTTCATTCTATCTACAATTATGTCTAAATGTAATTCACCCATACCTTTAATAATTGTCTGGCCTGACTCTTCGTCAGAAGTCACTCTAAATGAAGGATCTTCTTTAGCTAACCTTCCTAAAGCTTCACCCATCTTTTCTTGATCCGCTTTAGTTTTAGGTTCTACTGCAATTTCAATAACAGGGTCAGGAAATTCCATAGGTTCAAGAAGAACAGCATTTTCTTTATCACATAAAGTATGACCAGTAATTGTATTTTTTAAACCAGCTAAAGCAACAATATCACCAGCATTGGCCTCTTTAATATCTTCTCTTGAGTTGGCATGCATCAATAACATTCTTCCAACTCTTTCCTCTTTTTCTTTTGATGAATTGTATACAGCTGTACCAGTTTTAATTGTTCCAGAATAAATTCTTATAAAAGTTAGAGACCCAACAAAAGGATCGTTTGCTACTTTAAATGCTAGTGCAGAAAATGGTACACTATCATCAAACTTCATTTCCATTTCATCTTCAGCACCTAGTTTTGTTCCTTTGATCGACCCAATATCTACAGGACTTGGTAAATAATTTACTACAGCGTCAAGTAAAGGTTGAACACCTTTGTTTTTGAATGCTGAACCAGTCAAAACTGGAACAAAACTAAAATTTAGTGTTCCTTTTCTAATACATTTAATTAAGTCATCTTCTTTAATTTCATCACCATTTAAATATGCTTCCATTAACTTCTCATCTTGTTCAACTGCCATTTCGACTAATTCTGTTCTATATTTTTGTGATATTTCTTTAAGATCTTCAGGAATTTCTTTATATTCCCATTCAGCACCAAGAGCTTCATTTTTCCAAACTTGGGCTTTCATTTTAACTAAATCAACAACACCAGTTAATGAGGCCTCAATACCAATTGGAACTTGAACAACAAGAGGTTTTGCTCCTAATCTATCTCTTATCATATCTACGCATCTAAAAAAATCTGCACCTGTTCTATCTAATTTGTTAACGAAACATATTCTTGGAACTTTATATTTATCTGCTTGTCTCCAGACAGTTTCTGATTGTGGTTCAACACCAGCTACACCATCAAAAACAGCAACAGCACCATCTAAAACTTTTAATGATCTTTCTACTTCAATTGTAAAATCAACGTGACCTGGGGTATCGATTATATTTATTCTATGGTCTTGCCAAAAACATGTAGTGGCGGCTGATGTTATTGTAATTCCCCTTTCTTGTTCTTGTTCCATCCAATCCATTGTCGCTGCACCATCATGAACTTCACCAATTTTATGACTTTTACCCGTGTAATATAAAACTCTTTCAGTTGTAGTTGTTTTTCCAGCATCGATATGGGCCATGATCCCTATATTTCTATATTTATCTAATGTGTGAGTTCTAGCCATACTGTATTACCATCTAAAATGAGCAAAAGCTTTATTTGACTCAGCCATTTTATGCACATCCTCTCTTTTTTTTACTGCAGAACCTTTTTTTTCATAAGCATCATAAAGTTCATTGGAAATTTTATCTGACATATGTTTGTCTTTTCTTTTTCTAGCAGAGTCTACAAGCCATCTAATTGCTAAAGCTTGGGCTCTTTTGCTTTTGACCTCCACTGGAACTTGATAGGTTGCTCCACCTACTCTTCTCGATCTTACCTCAACTGTTGGCTTAATATTATTAATAGCTTCATTAAAAATATTAATAGGTTCATCCTTGGATTTAGATCTAATTTTTTCAATAGCATCATAAACTATTTTTGCAGCTACACCTCTTTTACCATCGTACATAATATTATTTATTAACTTTGGTATAATTGTAGAATTGAATTTTGGATCTGGAATAATATTCTTTTTAGGTTGAGTTTTTTTTCTAGACATAATTATTTTGCTTTTTTGGTTCCGTATAAAGATCTTCTTTTTTTTCTGTTTGCAACACCTTGTGTATCTAAGTTACCTCTTAAGATGTGATATCTAACACCTGGTAAGTCCTTTACTCTACCACCTCTAATTAATACTACTGAGTGTTCCTGCAAATTGTGACCTTCACCTGGAATATAAGCGGTTACTTCAAATCCATTTGACAGCCTAACCCTTGCAACCTTTCTTAAAGCTGAATTAGGTTTTTTAGGTGTAGTTGTATAGACCTTAACGCAAACACCTCTCTTTAAAGGTTGTTTTTGGAGAGCAGGCACCTTATTCCTTTTAATTTGTTTATCTCTTTTTCTTTTCAACAACTGGTTAATAGTCGGCATAATTGAATTTTTTTAAATTAATTTATTTTTGAGTGAAATAACTGACAGGTTATTCGTGGCAGCGTTTAGTACGTTAGAGTAGTACTACATTCCAACCAAAAACATGGCCAAAATACTAATTAATTTGACTTTGTCAAACTAAAACTCAGATTCTATAAGGCTTTTTTTATTGATTTACTTGGGTTTCTGAAGGTTCTATCTTCTCTTGTTCAGATAAGAATTTATTATCATCTTCTAAAGCTTTTTTGTTCCATTTATTCTTAATATTTCCTGTACCGGCTGGAACCAATCTTCCAACTATAACATTTTCTTTTAATCCATTTAATGGATCGACCTTACCTTTAATAGCTGCATCAGTTAAAACTCTTGTTGTCTCTTGGAAAGAGGCAGCAGAGATAAACGACTCTGTTTGGAGTGAAGCTTTTGTTATGCCCATTAAAACTCTTTCTCCAGTAGCCTCAATTTTCCCCTCTGATTTTAATTTTTCATTGAAATTATCAAATTTTATTCGGTCAACAATTTCGCCTGGAAGATAAGATGAGTCTCCAGAATTTTTTACCTCAACTTTTTTTAACATCTGTCTAAGTATTGTTTCAATATGTTTGTCGTTAATTATTACACCTTGTAATCTATAAACTTCTTGAACTTGATTAACAAAATATTCTGTTAAATCTTTAATACCCATAATTCTTAAAATATCATGAGGAAGAGGTTGTCCATCTAATAAATATTCACCCTTTTTAATTTTTTCACCTTGATTAAAATTGATATGTTTACCCTTAGGAATTAAATAATTTGATGGTTCTTCTCCATCCTCCGGAACAATTGAAACTCTTTGTTTTCCTCTAACTTCTTTTCCAAACACAACCTTACCATCATTTTCAGCAATTATAGCACTATCTTTTGCTTTTCTAGCTTCAAAAAGTTCAGCAACTCTTGGTAGACCTCCAGTAATATCTTTTGTTTTAGTTGTTTCTTTAGGAAGCCTTGCGATTACATCTCCTGCAAAAACTTTTTGACCATCTTTAATTGAAAGAATTGAGTCAGGTACCAAATAATATCTTGCTTCATTATCATCAGCTTTTTTAATAACGTTACCTTTTTCATCTCTTAAAGTTATTCTTGGTTTTAGATCAGTACTTTTTGATTGTGCTCTCCAGTCAATAACTGATTTAGAAGATATACCTGTTGCATCATCAGTAGTCTCTTGAATTGAAACACCATCGATTAAGTCAACAAAACTAGCTATTCCACTTTTTTCTGCGATTACTGGTGTTGTGTATGGATCCCACTCACAAATTTTTGTGTTAGCTTTAATTTTATCACCATTATTAAAAAATAATTTTGATCCATAGGCAACTTTATAAACTGCTATTTGAACTCCATTATCATCCTCTATTGATAACTGAGTGTTCCTTCCCATAACAATTAGATTTTTTTTAGAATCCTCTAAAATGTTAGAATTCAAAATCTTAAGAGTACCTTCATTTTTACTAACAATTTGGGAGTCTTGTTTAACAGATGCTGTACCACCAACATGGAATGTTCTCATAGTCAATTGTGTCCCTGGTTCACCAATTGATTGAGCAGAAATCATACCAATTGCTTCTCCTACATGAACCATTTTTCCTCTAGACAAATCTCTACCATAGCAAGTCGAACAAACACCCTCTTTTGAACTACATGTCATCACTGAAAAAACTTTGATAGATTTAACACCTGCTGCATCAATTAAATCACAACCAGCTTCATCTATCATTTTTGATTTTTTAATTATTATTTCACCTGAAAGAGGATTTTTAACATCTGCAGCAGTAACTCTTCCTAAAGCTCTCTCGGATAAACTTACCACAACATTTCCACCTTCTAAAATTTCTGAAAGTTCTATAAATCCAGGATCATTACATTGAATTTTTGTGATTGTAAGATCTTGAGCAACGTCACAAAGTCTTCTAGTTAAATAACCTGAACTAGCAGTTTTAAGTGCTGTATCAGCTAAACCTTTTCTAGCTCCGTGAGTAGAATTAAAATATTCTAATGCAGTTAAACCCTCTTTAAAGTTTGATATAATTGGACTTTCAATAATTTCACCAGATGGTTTTGCAATCAACCCTCTCATACCTGCAAGTTGTTTCATTTGAGCAGCTGAACCTCTAGCACCACTATCTGCCATCATAAAAACTGAATTTATCTTTAAACCTTCAGGAGTTTTCTCTGTAGCTGAGATACCTTTCATCATTTCACCTGCTACTCTATCTGTACATTTAGACCAGGCATCAACTACTTTGTTATATTTTTCGCCTCTTGTAATTAGCCCTTCAGCATATTGTGTTTCGTAATCAGCAATTAATTTTTTCGTATCATCAATTAATTGTGTCTTATTTGCAGGAATAACTAAATCATCCTTACCAAATGAAATTCCTGCTTTGAATGCATGTTTAAATCCTAGGTCTTTTAATTTATCACAAAATATAACAGTAGTCTTTTGACCACAGAATCTAAAAACAATATCTATAATTTCAGATACTACTTTTTTTGGTAACAATCTATCAACTAAAGAAAATTTAATATCTTTATTTTTTGGTAAAAGGTTTGCTAATAAAAATCTTCCAGCTGTAGATGTATATTTCTCAAATTTTTTATTTCCTTCTTCATCTAATGTTTCAAATCTTGAAATAATTGTACTGTGGACCTTTATTTGTCCTGATGATAAAGCAAATTCGATTTGATCTGCATCAGTAAAATAACCAGCAGATTTGTCTGTTAGTGGTTCTTGAGATAGGTAATAAATACCTAAAATCATATCCTGACTAGGAACAATAATTGGTTTTCCATTTGATGGAGATAAAATATTATTTGTTGAAAGCATCAAAATTCTTGCCTCTAATTGTGCTTCTAAGCTCAATGGAACATGTACTGCCATTTGATCACCATCAAAATCAGCATTAAAAGCTGCACAAGTTAAAGGGTGTAGTTCAATTGCATCTCCTTCAATTAATTTAGGTTCAAAAGCTTGAACACCTAACCTATGTAATGTGGGTGCTCGGTTTAAAAGAACTGGGTGTTCTCTAACAATGAGCTCTAAAGCATCCCATACTGCATTAGTTTCTTTTTCAACTATTTTCTTTGCCTGTTTAATTGTTGATGCTAATCCTAATTTATTTAGTCTTGCATATAGAAAGGGCTTAAATAATTCTAATGCCATTTTTTTTGGCAATCCACATTCGTGCAATTTCAAATCTGGACCAACAACGATTACAGATCTTCCTGAATAATCAACTCTTTTACCAAGTAAATTTTGTCTAAATCTACCCTGTTTACCTTTTAACATTTCAGCTAATGATTTAAGAGGTCTTTTTCCTGTTCCAGTAATGACTCTACCTCGTCTTCCATTATCAAAAAGAGCGTCAACAGATTCTTGAAGCATACGTTTTTCATTTCTCACTATTATGTCTGGAGCTTTAAGATCCATCAATCTTTTAAGACGATTGTTTCGATTTATTACTCTTCTATATAAATCATTTAAATCTGATGTTGCAAATCTACCTCCATCCAGGGGCACTAAAGGTCTTAATTCTGGTGGTATGACAGGAACAACTGTCATTATCATCCATTCAGGTTTTTGACCCGTTTCAATAAATGATTCTATTAGTTTTAGTCTTTTTATTGCTCTTTCCTCGTTAACTTTAGACTTAGTTTCCTTAATATAATTAACTAATATTTTTCTCTCAGCCTCAAGATCAAGATTTTTTAACATTTCTAATACTGCTTCAGCACCAATACCAACAGTAAAGGCCTCCTCACCAAATTCATCTTGATATTTGGCAAGTTCTTCCTCATTTAAAAGTTGATTTTTTTGTAAACCAGTTAAACCAGGTTCAATTACTATGAAATTTTCAAAATATAATACCCTTTCAACTTCTTTAAGTTTCATATCAACCGCTAAAGCAATTCTACTCGGAAGTGATTTTAAAAACCAAATATGGGCTACTGGGGTTGCTAAATTAATATGACCCATTCTTTCTCTTCTTACATTAGATTTTGTTACTTCAACTCCACATTTTTCACAAATGATACCTCTAAACTTCATTCGTTTATATTTTCCACATAAACACTCATAATCTTTTATTGGACCAAATATTCTTGCACAAAAAAGACCATCTTTTTCAGGTCTAAAAGTTCTGTAATTAATTGTTTCTGGCTTTTTAATCTCGCCATAAGTCCAAGACTTTATCTTCTCAGGACTTGCTAAAGATATTTTAATGCTATTAAAATTTTGAGCTTCTGAAATTTCAGAGTTCTTAAATAAATCAGTTAATTCTTTTTTCATATCTAATTAAGCTCCACATTTAATGCTAATGATTTGATTTCTTTAACTAATACATTGAATGATTCAGGAATACCTGACTCAAAATTTTCTTCTCCTTTAACTATGGTCTCGTAAACTTTTACTCTTCCCGCTACATCATCTGATTTAACAGTTAAAATTTCTTGAAGTGTGTAAGATGCACCGTATGCTTCGAGTGCCCATACTTCCATTTCACCAAATCTTTGACCACCAAGTTGGGCTTTTCCACCCAAAGGTTGCTGGGTTACTAAGCTATAAGGCCCAGTAGACCTAGCATGTATTTTGTCTTCAACTAAGTGATGAAGTTTCAACATATAAATTATCCCAACTGTAACTGGTCTATCGAATTTCTCTCCTGTCCGCCCATCCCATAGATAAGTTTGACCTGAGTCAGGTAAGTTAGCAAGTTTAAGCATTTCCGTCACATTCTTTTCTTTCGCACCATCAAATACGGGTGTAGAGATTGCAATTCCGTTTTGTAAATTTTCAGCTAAGTCAATAAATTCTGACTTACTTAATTTATCAACTTTTTCATTAAAAATCTCTTCTCCATAAACAGATTTTAAAAATTTTGAAATTTTTTCAGTTTTTTCAATCTTTTTATTATTTTCATTAACTAATTTTTTAACTTCTTCTCCAAATTCTTTACAAGCCCATCCCAAGTGAGTTTCTAAAATTTGGCCAACATTCATCCTACTTGGAACACCAAGAGGGTTTAAAACAATATCTACTGGTCTTCCATCTTCTCGATAAGGCATATCTTCCACAGGAACAATTTTACTAACGACACCCTTATTACCATGACGGCCAGACATCTTATCTCCTGGTCTAAGTCTTCTTTTTATTGCTACAAAGACTTTAACCATTTTCATTACACTTGGTAAAAGATCGTCACCACTTCTTATTTTCAAAACTTTGTCTTCAAACCTTTCAACGATATCTTGTTTCGCTTTATTATACTGATCTTTTAACTGATCAAGAGAAGCTTCAAAATTAGATTTACCAACAGATATTTTAAAAACATCAGAAATATTAATTTTATTTATAGTTTCAAAGTCTAATTTTACTCCAGCATCGATATCTTTTATTTTTTTAGATAGTGTGGCACCAGATAAAATTTGACTGGCTCTTTGTTTGATACTTCTTTCTAAAATTTCTTCCTCAACAATTTTATCTTGTTGAACTTGATCAATTTCCGCTCTTTCAATTGTAATTGATCTTTCATCTTTTTCAATTCCATGTCTATTAAAGACTCTGACATCAACAACTGTACCACTGCTTCCTCTAGACATTCTCAAGGATGTATCAGTTACATCAATTGCTTTTTCTCCAAAAATTGATCTCAATAATTTTTCCTCTGGTCCTGATGCTGAGTCTCCTTTTGGAGTAACTTTTCCAACTAGTATGTCTCCTGCATTTACTTCTGCACCAATATAAACAATGCCTGACTCATCTAAATTTTTTAATGCTTCCTCATTAACATTTGGTATATCTCTTGTTATTTCTTCCTCACCTAATTTTGTATCTCTCGCCATTATTTCATATTCAACAATATGAACTGAAGTAAATACGTCGTCTGTTACACATCTTTCAGAAATTAATATCGAGTCTTCAAAATTATATCCTTGCCATGGCATAAAGGCCACTGTTACATTTTTTCCAAGAGCAAGCTCACCAAGTTTTGTCGATGGACCATCAGCAATTATATCTCCTGATTTTACTTTATCACCAACCCTGACTAAAGGTCTTTGGTTAATGCAGGTATTTTGATTAGATCTTTTAAATTTTTGTAAATTATAAATATCTACACCTGATTTAGTAAAATCAGTCTCTTCAGTAACTTTTATAACTATTCTTTTCCCGTCAATTTTATCAACAATCCCGTCTCTTTTAGCTACTATTGTTACTCCTGAGTCTAAAGCAACATCGCTTTCGATACCTGTACCAACAAGTGGTGACTCTGGTTTTAATAAAGGCACTGCTTGTCTCATCATGTTAGAGCCCATCAATGCTCTATTGGCATCATCATTTTCTAAAAAAGGTATTAGTGAGGCCGCAACTGATACTAATTGTTTTGGCGAAACGTCAATATAATCAATTGTATCTGGTTTAGATAAAAGGAAATTTAAATTTTGCCTACAAGAGACTAGTTCTTCTGTAATTTTTCCATTTTTATCAATTTTTGTATTTGCTTGAGCTATGGTAAATTTTGTTTCTTCCATTGCAGAAAGATACTCGACATTATCCTGGACAATACCGTTTTTTACTCTTTTGTACGGACTTTCAATAAAACCATATTTGTTTATTTTAGCATAAGTAGATAAACTATTTATCAATCCAATATTTGGACCTTCAGGTGTTTCAATTGGACAGATTCTTCCATAATGGGTAGGGTGGACATCTCTGACTTCAAAACCTGCTCTTTCTCTTGTCAGTCCACCTGGACCTAAGGCAGAAACTCTTCTTTTATGAGTGATTTCAGATAATGGGTTTGTTTGATCCATAAATTGAGAAAGTTGTGAACTTGCAAAGAAATCTTTTAATGAAACTGTTAACGGTTTAGCATTGATAAGGTCTTGTGGCATTGCTGACTCAACATCAAGCGTGGTCATTTTTTCTTTAATAGCTCTTTCCATTCTATAAACACCAATTCTTGCTTGATTTTCAACTAGCTCACCTACAGATCTAACTCTTCTATTTCCTAAATGATCAATATCATCAACCTCATCTTTTCCGTCTCTAAGATCTAGCATCTTGTGTATTATAGCTATAATGTCGTCGTTTCTTAAAATAGTAATTTTATCTGAACATTCTAAGTTTAATCTTGAATTCATCTTTACTCTTCCAACGTCGGATAAATCATATCTGTCGGAGCTAAAAAATAAATTATTAAAAATTTGTGATGCTATTTCTATTGTCGGAGGCTCACCTGGTCTTAACATTTTGTAAATTTCAGTTATAGCATCATCTTTAGTGTTATTTTTATCGTTAAGTATTGTTGTTAATAGATAAGGACCTTTATTTATAGAATTAGTCGTTGAAATATTTAAAGTATTAATGTTTGCATCTAATACTTGTTGTATAATTGTTTCATTAAGTTCTGTACCAATTTTCAAAACACCATCTTCTTGATCATTTATTTTTATGTCTTTATGAAGAAATTTCCCATATAAAGCTTCTTTGGATATTAATATATCTTTTAAACCATCATTGGATAATTTTTTTGCATTTAAATAATTTATCTTGTCACCTAATTTTATTACAACTTTTCCAGTTTTTGCATCTATAACTTCTTCTGAAAAGTTTTTAGCTTTATAGTTATCAGGATTAAATTTTGTTTTCCATTTTTCAGTTTTGGAATCAAAAGTGAAAAGTTCATTATCATAAAATTCATCAACAATTTCTGATTTTGAATAACCTAATGCAAGTAGTAATGTTGAGGATAAAATTTTCTTTTTTCTATCTATTTTAAAATAAAGAAAATCTTTTACATCAAATTCAAAATCTAACCATGAGCCTCTGTTAGGAATAACTCTACAATTAAACAAAAGTTTCCCACTTGCATGAGTTTTTCCTTTATCGTGATCAAAAAATACACCTGGACTTCTATGCATTTGGTTAACAACAACCCTTTGAACACCATTTGTAATAAAGGTTCCGCTATTAGTCATCATGGGAACTTCTCCCATATAAACTTCTTGTTCTTTTGCCGATAAAATATCTTTCGTATTATTTTCTTGATCAATCTCATAAACAACAAGTCTCAAAGTACATTTTAGTGCTGATGAATATGTTAATCCTCTATCTATACATTCCTCTACGTCAAACTTAGGTTTTTCTAATCGATAAGAAACATATTCTAAAGTTGCTTTGTCATTTAAATCTTCTATTGGAAAAATACTTTTAAAAACTCTGTCAAAACCTTTTGTTAAATCACCTGGGATGGAGTCAAATTCTGTTAATTCTTTATATGAATTTTTTTGAACTTCAATTAAGTTTGGTATGGATAAACTCTCTTTAAGTTTACCAAAACTTTTTCTAATATTCTTTTTTTCAGTAAAAGATAATTGCATCTATGTTTATAATACTGATTAAAAAAATCAGTATTTGAAATATTCCTTATTAATTTACTTAAGTTCTACTTTTGCGCCAGCAGCTTCTAATTTAGCTTTAATCTCTTCTGCTTCTTTTTTCGGAACACCAGTCTTAACTTCCTTTGGTGCCCCTTCAACAAGGTCCTTAGCTTCTTTAAGACCAAGAGATGTAGCTGCTCTCACTTCTTTGATAACGTTAATTTTTTTGTCACCCGCAGAAGTTAACATAATTGTAAACTCATCTTTATCTTCTGCTGCGGCTGCACCTCCAGCTGCTGCTGGTGCTGCTGCTGCCATTGGAGTAACTCCCCATTTTTCTTCTAATTGTTTTGATAGATCTGCTGCTTCGGCAACAGTTAATTTTGATAAATCATCAATGATTTTATTTAGGTCAGGCATATAATCTACTCTTTAGGTTGTGTTTCAGAATTTTCTGGAGGTAAACTACTCATTTTTTCCGAACGTGCAAGTAAAATACTCACCAATTTTGAAGCAGAAGCATTCAAAATACCCACAATATTAGCTCTAGCTTCATCTAATGTCGGTAAATTTGCTACATTCATCACCCCTGCTTGATCTAAAACTTCATTGTCCATTATTCCACCAATAAGTTTCAGATTTTCATTGTCTTTAGCAAATTTTGATAAGATTCGAGCTGACATGATGGCATCTTCCCCAAAGGCAACTGCTGTTGGCCCAGTAAAAAGATTTGATAAATCCTTACATCTAGTTTTTTCTAAAGCTAATTTTGTAATTCTATTTTTTGTAATCTTAAAAATAATTCCATGTTCTCTCATTTTAGTTCTTAATTCATCCAACTGAGGCATAGTTAATCCTTGATAATGAGTAACCATTACAGCTTTACTGTTTTCAAACTGAGAAGTCATTTCAGTTATATAATTTTTTTTCTGTTCTTTATTCATCATAAAATTAAATATTTTTACCTAATTTAAGTTTGTAAGAAACGCCCATTGTAGATGTTAAAAAAGCTGATTTTACCAAGTCACCTTTTAAAGTATTATTTGCTTTTTCTTTTTCAAGGGTTTCAAGAATTGCATTATAATTTTTTAATAATTTATCATCACTAAAAGATTTTTTTCCAATACTTACACCAATATTTCCATCTTTATCATTTCTAATTTCTGCTTGGCCAGATTTAGCATCTGACACAGCTTGTTTTAAATTTTCAGTTACTGTTCCAAGTTTAGGATTTGGCATTAAACCTTTTGGACCTAAAACCTTACCAAGTTTAGAAAGTTTGATCATCATACTAGGTGTACAAATCAACTTTTCAAAATTCATTTCACCACTTTTAATTTTTTCAATAAAATCATCTCCACCGACCATATCTGCTCCTGCTGATTTAGCATCTGAAGCTTTAGTATCTTCACAAACAACAGCAACTTTTACTTTTTTACCCGTGCCGCCTGGGAGATTAACAACTGTTCTAATGTTTATTTCACTTTTTTTTTGTTTGTTATTAATTTGAAAACTTAAATCTACGGACTCATCAAACTTAGTTGTACAATTTTTTTTTACCTCTGAAAGAATTTTTCCAATTTCTTCAGCTGGTAAGTCAGTTGTGTTTTTTGGTAATTTTTTAAATCGCTTAGAGCTCATTATTCTTTTACCTCTATCCCCATAGATCTAGCTGAACCAGCAATAATTTTTACTGCCTGTTCTAAATCAATAGCATTTAAATCATTCATTTTTTGTTTGGCAATTTCTTCTGCTTGTTTTTTTGTTATAGATGCAACTATATTTCTACCTGGTTCTTTTGAACCACTTTTTAGTTTAGCTGCCTCTCTAATAAAAAAGGATGCTGGTGGTGATTTGATTTTAAAATCAAATTTTTTATCTTTATAGACCGTAATTTCAACAGGTACTGGTTTACCAGCTAATGATTTTGTTTTATCATTAAACGCTTTACAAAATTCCATAATATTTACACCACGTTGTCCTAAAGCTGGTCCAACAGGAGGAGCAGGGTTAGCTTGCCCTCCTTTAATTTGTAATTTTATAAAACCACTTATTTCTTTTTTTGCTGCCATTAACTTGTTTTCTCCACTTGACTATATTCTAATTCAACAGGTGTTGGACGTCCGAAAATCGAAACTGAAACTTTAAGTCTAGATTTTTCTTCATCTATATCTTCAACCATACCGCTGAAGGATGCAAAAGGTCCGTCTACAACTTGTACTTTTTCACCAACGGCGTAATCTATACCAGATTTTGGCTGAGCAACACCATCTTTTATTTGACCTAAAATCTTCTCTATTTCCTTATCGGAAACTGGTACTGGAATACCTTTGGTGCCTAAAAAACCGCTTACTCTTTTAATGTTTTTTATCATATGGTAAATATCATTATCCATTTCACTCTTTATTAATACATATCCAGGAAAATATTTTTTTTTCCTTTGAATTCTTTTTCCTCTTTTGACTTCAGTTACATCATGTGTTGGGACTACAATTTCCTCAAATTTTTCGGATATTTTTGCTTTTTCAGCTTCTTCTTTAATTAAGCCCGCTACTTTATTTTCAAAACTTGAATGAGATTGAACAATGTACCAATTTTTCATTAAATACTCACTTTTAATAACAGTTCTAAAAAATATTTTAAAACTTGATCTAACAAAAGAAAAAATAAAGACATTACAAGAGCCATTAAAAAAACCATTAGGGCACCTTGAAGTGTTTCTTTACCAGTTGGCCAAGAGACTTTAAATGCTTCTTGTTTTACTTCCTGTATAAATTTAATCGGGTTTTTCATAAACATTAACTCTAATTGGCAGGAGCGGAGGGACTCGAACCCTCAGCCTCCGGTTTTGGAGACCGGCGCTCTACCAATTGAGCTACACTCCTATATAGAGCTTACTCTATAATTTTTGTTACAACTCCAGCTCCAACAGTTCTACCACCTTCACGAATAGCAAAGTTTAATTTCTCTGACATTGCGATTGGTGTTATCAACTTAACAGTAAATTTAGCATCATCACCTGGCATAACCATTTCTGTGCCAGAAGGTAATTCAACTTCACCTGTTACATCTGTTGTTCTAAAATAAAACTGAGGTCTGTACTTTGTAAAGAATGGAGTATGTCTTCCACCCTCCTCTTTTTTAAGTACATAAGCTTGAGCTTCAAACTTAGTGTGTGGCGTAACAGAGCCCGGCTTACAAAGAACTTGACCTCTTTCGATATCAGTTCTTTCTACACCTCTTAAAAGAACACCTACGTTATCACCAGCTTCACCTGAATCTAAAAGCTTTCTAAACATTTCAACTCCAGTACAAACTGATTTTTTTGTTTCTCTAATTCCAACAATTTCAATTTCATCTCCAGTTTTAAGTACTCCAGACTCTACTCTTCCAGTCGCAACTGTTCCTCTTCCTGAAATTGAAAAAACATCCTCTACAGGCATTAAGAAATCTTTATCTTTAGGTCTGTCAGGTTGTGGAATAAAGGAGTCAACATTTTTCATTAATTCTAAAATTGAATTTTTTCCAATTTCATCATCTCTTCCCTCAACTGCAGCAAGTGCTGAACCTTTAGCAATTGGAGTTTTGTCTCCTGGAAATTTATATGAAGTTAATAATTCTTTTATTTCCTCTTCAACAAGATCAATCATTTCTTTATCATCAACCTGATCTACTTTATTTAAGTAAACACAAATTGCTGGTACACCGACTTGTCTTGCTAAAAGAATATGTTCTCTAGTTTGTGGCATTGGGCCATCTGCTGCATTAACAACTAAGATTGCTCCATCCATTTGTGCAGCACCCGTGATCATATTTTTTACATAGTCAGCGTGTCCAGGACAGTCTACGTGTGCGTAGTGTCTTTTTTCTGTTTCATACTCAACGTGCGCAGTAGAAATTGTAATCCCTCTTTCTTTTTCTTCAGGTGCTTTATCAATTTGATCATACGCCACTGCTTTGGCTCCACCAGTTTCAGATAAAACTTTAGTGATAGCTGCAGTTAAAGTTGTTTTACCGTGGTCGACATGACCAATTGTACCAATGTTACAATGCGGTTTATTTCTTACAAATTTTTCTTTTGACATTACTTATATTCCTCACATTTGTTTTTTTAATAATTTCTTTTCTTGGAGCGGGTAAAGGGAATCGAACCCTTACATCCAGCTTGGAAGGCTAGCGTTCTACCATTGAACTACACCCGCACAACCCCAAGAGTAACACTCCATTATCATTTAAATTTTTATTGAATGGTGGAGGGGGAAAGATTCGAACTTTCGAAGACCGAAGTCAACGGGTTTACAGCCCGCCCCATTTGACCGCTCTGGAACCCCTCCCTTGGGGAAGTGTCCCCTTGTTCAATAAAGCTTCAAACAACAAGCGTTTTATATATTTTATTTATGCAAATGCAACACGTGATTTAATAGGATAATATTCAAAAAAACGTGTAAAACTAAGGTAATTTTATGAATAAATCATCATTTTTTATTGTAGGGCAACATGCTGTAATAGAAGCACTTAAAAACCCAAGGAGAAAGGTTTTAAGGTTATTTCTTACAGAGGAAAGTAAAAAAAATATTCATCGTAAAAACCCTAAGCAAAATCTTTTAAAAGATATTAAAGTTTATTTTAAAACAAAGAAAGAATTGGACAAATATAGTACTAAGGAAAATTTATTACATCAAGGTTATGTGGCAGAAATAGAGCATTTAGAAAAACCCATTTTAAAAGAGTTTATAAAAGATAAAAAAAACTTAACTCTTGCTTGCTTGGACGGTGTAACAGATCCAAGAAATATAGGTTCATTAATTAGAAGTGCTGCATCATTTAACATTGATGGAATAATTATCAAAGAAAGAAACTTTCCAAATGAAAGTAAACTCATGTTTAAAGCTGCAAGTGGTGCAGTTGAGTATATGAATATTTTTGAGGTTTCTAACATAAATTCTATTTTAAAAAATCTTAAAGATAAAAATTTTTGGGTATATGGATTTAGTGGAAACGCGAACAAAAAATTTACTGAGATTAATTGGAGTGGAAATAAGATCCTTTTATTTGGTTCAGAGGGGTTTGGTATGCACCAACATACTTCTAAATATGCAGATTTTTTAGTCAAAATTGACATTGATAAAAAAATAGAAAGTTTAAATATATCAAATAGTGCAGCAATAGTGTTTCATCATTTGAGTTATTTAAAAAAAAAGAGTTGATTAATACACAAATTATTAATAATTATTGCGCATGCCCTTGTAGCTCAGCTGGTAGAGCAATTGATTTGTAATCAATAGGTCCGCGGTTCGAATCCGTGCGGGGGCACCATAAATTTATACAATTCTTACTTCAAATTTATTGAAATCTTCTTCGTATTTTTTATTAATTTTTTTTAAACCTTTTTTTGCTATTTTCATTGAATCTAAAATTTCTTTTTCAAAAGTGAAGTGTTGCCAGCGCCAGATTTGTAAATTTTTATTTTTATTCCTTAATTTAGAAATATTTTTTTTAAATCGACTATTTGAAATTAGTTCATTTTCAAAAACTACCTCTCTACCGAATTGTGTTTCAAAATTATTAGTGGTTAAAAAAGATGCATTATTATAATCACTTTTGAAATATACATAATGCCCCCCATTATTGATATGATCTAAAGTTATATGTGGCCATTGTTCCTGATCAAGATTCTTTATATCATTTATTTTAGATAGTTTTCCAATAATTTTAAAGTCTTCAGTTTTTTCTTTTTTTGAAATAATATCTTCATAAATATGATTTATGTCGTGTAAATTTTGTAATTTATAGTTTTTGTATTCAATATGATCAATGCCAGCTTTTCTATTGTATAAAACTGAATTTATTGAGTCAGTAATTGTTTTTTCGTTAGAATTATTATGAATACTCATAATGTGAATATGAGCTCTATCTAACCCTCCAATACAAGCGCACATCCCATGCTCAAAAACTACTGAATTCCTTTTCAATTCGTTTTTAATAACTTCTTTTACAATGTTAATTGTAAAATTTAATTCATCCAATTCAGTATTATGAATTTTTCCAAATGAAGGTAGAAAATCTTTTGAAATTATCAATAAATAACCTGGTGTAAAAGCACCATAGCCAGAAATAATAAAAAAATTTTTGGTATGTGCGACTAGTCTATTAAATTCTTTAACTTTTGTTGGTACCGAGGTTCGTTTCTTACTTTCTTTAAAAAATTCTTCCCACGATAATTGATCTTTTTCCATTTTTTTTAAAAAAAGACAATTACAAGAAATTGGAAATAAATGAAACTAAAATATTTTACTTTAAGATTTTTTTACTAACTTTATGAGCATTATTTGTGATAGCTCTTATTATTGTCTGTCTTCCAGGATTAAAATTATTAGCCAAAGTTCCTGGTATGAACAAACCATCTTCAAGCATAAAATTATTATTTGGAGTAAATCCAGTTTCATTAAAGTTATTTGTTATTTTTTTAATAGCTGATACGACTTTGATCTCTTCTTTATTTTTAATAATACTTACTGGCCCAGATACATTAATAACAATGTCACCAGTTATTGATTTATTATTTTTTGTTTTTAAGGATATATTATGCTTGTTTTTTGTTATTAAAATTACCTTATCCTTTATGAATTTTATCTTTTTCTTTTTAGAAAGTCTATTTTTTGCACTAACTGTCTCGGGATAAGTATATCTCGTCTTACCTCTAATTAATGGGAATATTAATTGATTATAAATTTTTTTTTCTTTTTGACTAAGACGATTATAGCAAAGTGTCATAATCTTGTCTTTTAAGATATTCGTCCATACATCATATTTGTTAAATTTTAATTTTTTAGCAGAGTAAAATTCTTTTTTCAAAAGTTCATAAATTTCTTCAGCTTTAGAAATTTTTTGGATATTTTTTTTCACAAAAAATTTGTATTTAAATTGACTAAACTTCTTAGAACGTTCAGCCTTCTGAAGTGTAAGTGAATTTTTAGATATACAAAGAATCTTTATTAAAGCTTTATTTTTAATTATAAGTGTTTCAATTTCCTGCATAGTTTCTAACAAACCTGCTTTATTTCCAATAAAAACTAATCTGATATTTTTTTTCTTTTTAATAAATAAGTTGATCTTTTTAATTAAATTATTTGTTCCACCACTGGTGTAAAAATCCCAAATATAATTATTGTTTTGATAGTTTGTTATTTCCTTTATTTTCATTGGTGGCACAAGACCTGTTCCTAAAATAACATTTTTTGCAATTAGTTTTGAAATGGAAGGTGATTTCTTATTTTTAAATTCTAATTTATTTTGATTATATCTAGGATCTTTAACAGCAAAATTTTTTTTTGCTAAAAGAATAAAGTTATCTATTTTTTTAAGATTTACCAACTCCCCTTGATAAAATTTTAAAACTATTTTTAATTTTTTTTTTAAATTCAAAAAATCAATGATCTTTTCCTTTAGATAAAAGGAATAAATTAATCTTGGTAAATATATCTCTTTATAATCTTTAAAATTTTGACTCAATGAAAATTCATTATTTTTAAGCCAACCAGCTAAATTATAGCTTTTATTCTTTTTTGAAAAATTAATTATTAAATTTCTATTTTTTTTGTGGTTAAACCATTGGATAAAATCTGGATGTGACAATCTTAATGGATTATTAAAATATCCAAATTTTGATTTTTTTTTACTATAAGCGACTCCTCCAGGTACATTGCTAAAATCTTTTTCTATGACAGCTATATGTATTTTTTTTTTTAATTTTTTTCTTATTAGTATTTTTTTAATACCATGTAGAGTTTCAACTCCAATAACACCAAATCCAATTATAGCTAAGTTAAATAACATCTTTTTTAATAATAATTTTATATATATATTAAAAATATTTATAAATACAATCATAGATCAATGGACAAAATTAGTATCAATAAAAATCAATTTTCAGATTTGCTTAATTTGAGAAATAATGTTTTTTTTCCATTGAAAAAATTTGTTAATCTAAAAGAATTCAATAAGATTTTAAAAAATAAAAAATTTAAAAATTCATTTTTTCCTTTTCCTATATTTTTTGGTGTTTCAAAAAAAATATATTTTAAAGTTAAAAATAAAAAAAAATTAGAAATATTTTATAAAAAAAAAAAATTATTAAGAGCTGAAAATATAATTTATTATAATTTAAACAAAAGAAAGGTAGCAAAAATAATTTATGGAAAAAATTACTTGAAACATCCATATTATAAAAAGTTTATACAAGATAATTATAGATTTATGTCTTTTGATATTAAAAATTATAATAAAAAAAACATGAAGCATAAATATTTTATGTCCCCAGTAGATTTTAAAAAGAAATATAAAATTAACTCACTTAATAATTTGTCAAGTTTTCACACTCGTAATGTTCCTCACTCAGTCCATCAATGGATACATAGTTTTTTATTCAATAAATTTGGAGCTTTATTAATTCAACCACTTGTAGGTCAATATAGAAAAGATGAATACAATGATGATTTGATTGTTAAATCTAATAAGCTTGCAGCAAAAATTTTTAAATCCAAAAAAGTATTATCTATACCTTTTTTTTCCTATCCTAGATATGCAGGATTTAGAGAAGCTGCATTACACGCGTTGGTAAGAAAAAATTATGGATGTACCCACTTCTGGGTTGGGAGAGATCATGCTGGATATAAAAAATTTTATGGATATATGCAATCCCAAAGTTTTTGTAAAAAAAATGAGGATAAATTAAAAATTAAAATAATTGCTTTGAAGGAGCCTTTTTACTGCAACAAATGTAACATAATTAAAAATTCAAAATGCTTAAATAGAAATTGTAAAAAAAAAAATATAATAAAAATTAGTGGTTCTCATATAAGAACCTTGTTAAAAGCTAAAAAAAAAATACCCAAATATTTAATGAGTCCAAAAATCTCATCTTTACTCACAAAAAGTTCTTTAATCAATTAAGATGATATTCAATTTTTTTAAATAATTCCTGTGAATAATATTTAATATTTTTTTTAAAATCATTTTTTATAATGATATGGGGTTTTTTTGGATACTCAGGTTTTATATCTAATCCAACAATATTTTTTGTTTCTTTTCTGTAAATTTTTTTCTTTTTCTTGCTAATAACAGTTTTTAAATTTGATTTTATGTATATTTCTACATAATTTTTTATATTTTTTTTATTCCACCTTCTTATATCTTCCATCATTCCTATTACTGCAAAAATAACATTGATATTTTGATTAGTTACAAATTTAGCTAATTTACAATACTTCATGACAGTTTCATATCTTTCTTTGTAAGAGTAACCTTTTAGAATAAATATTTTTCTTATATCGTCACCACTGAACAAAACTGTGGGACCATATTTCTTTTTTATTGATGGATAAATTTTTTTAGCAATTTGTGTTTTGCCGGATCCAGAAAATCCAGTAATCCAAAATAAAGTTCCTTTATTATTTTTTTTCATTATGCACTTCTATATAAGCATTTTAAGAAAAAAAATATATAAAAGTTGTAATAGACTTACCAGATGGTGTAGATACCATTAAGATGTCTCTCTTCTTAATTCTTCAATCTTAATTTTTTTTTGAAGACTTCTTTTTTTATCATACAAAAGATTAAACTTGATTTTTTTATTTGTTTTAACAATAATATTTTTTGCATTTCTTACTTCAATATTATCAGCTACAGCACTAATTGGTCTCTTCTTTGGATTCAAGTTTTTAATATTAATTTTTGATTTATCACTTACAATTTTTCCCTTCCATCTACGAGGTCTAAAAGGGCTTATTGGTGAGATAGATAATTTTTTTGAATTTAAACTTAATATTGGTCCATGTACTGAAAGGTTATAAGCTGTGCTTCCTGCTGGCGTAGAAACTAAAACTCCATCAGAGACCAATTTCTTTATAATTTGTTTTGAGCCATAATTTATAGATAATGAAGCTGCTTGTCTACTTTGTCTTAAAATTGAAACTTCATTTATTGCTAAAAATTTTTTAGTTTGATTTTTTGTATTTTTAACCGTCATTTGTAATGGAGATATAGTTATCATATTAGCTTTAGTTAAACTTCTAATTATATTTTTTGACGAAAATTTATTCATTAAAAAACCATAGTTTCCTGAATTAATTCCGTAAAAAAATTTTTTAGAATCTTTATTTCTTTTAAGAGTTTGCAGCATAAAACCGTCTCCACCAATAACTATAATGATATTAGAATTAATAAAATTAAATTTTTTTATTTTTTTTATTAATATAGATTTAATATTTTTAGATTTTTTATTTTTATCACAAATAATTTGACTCATAATTCTTAATTTAGTTTTTTTATAATATTTTCTGCGATAAAATTGTAACCTTTTTTAGTATAATGACCATATATTCCTAGATTAAATAAATTAATATTATTGAGATT
>CABXTO010000003.1 GCA_902515195.1 uncultured Pelagibacteraceae bacterium | reverse complement strand
ATAAATAATAAATTTTCATATCCAAAATCGATGAGATCTATTTATAATGGATCACGACACTACGATGTCGAAGGTGATAAATACCCAAGTGTGACCAGCATATTGGGATCCACAAAAAGTCAAAAAGATATAGATGCCTTGAATCGGTGGAAACGAGATATTGGTTTTAACGAGGCTGCTGCAGTGAGCAAACAAAGTAGTGATCGTGGCACCGAGATGCACAGTTGGATCGAATCTATATTGTTATTTAGAGCCAATGGTGAACTATTAGAGGAAACAAATTTACCAAAAAAAATGGCTGAAACAATTATTGAGAACGGCATAAACAATAAAGTAAGCGAAGTACATGGATGCGAAGCAGTCTTATACTATAATGGCAAATATAAATTCGCTGGCACTGCTGATGCTGTAATTAATTCTAGTGATAATAAAATAAAAATCTTAGACTTCAAACAGAGCAATAAACCAAAAAAAAGAGAGTACTCTGTAATATCTGAATATGGGCAGCAGCTGGCTCTCTATTCGATTGCACATGACAATATGTTTGGTACCAAAATAACTTCTACGGAAATTCTAATGTGTACCCCAAATCTAATATTTCAAAACTTTGAATTCAAAGGTGAAGAATTTCAAAGTTTAAAGGAGCAGGCTATGAATAGGGTGGAACAATATTATATAAAAAAACAAAGTGGTTCTCTATAAATATTTCTCATGATCTTTGGCTAAACCTTCAAGGTGACTATTGATTCTTTCAACTTTTTCTAATTTTTTTTTATCATCTTTCTCTTGTTCTCGCAATTGATCTATTCGTGCAAAGCCATCCGAGATAGTTGGAAAAACTTCTTTGTTAGTACTTAGTAATCTACGACTAATGCCTTTTCGAATTCTTTTATATTCTTCAGTAGTAAACGCTTCTTTATCAAATCGATCTAATAAAATCATTTCGGATAAGTGTTTAAGATCTCCTTTGAAATTCTTATGGATTTTTTGCTGTTCCTCCATTGTGTTTGCAATGACATAATTATCCATTAATGTTTTATCAGCTTGAGTTTTTTCAAGAGAAAATATTTTTTGTTCTGGCACTAATTCTGTTTGATCAATTGTTTTTTCTTCAAACTGTTCTTTAATAATTAACTGAATTTTATTAGTTAAATCTTTTCTATTTTTAAGAATAAAATCAGCCCTTTGTTTGAGAACATCGTGACCTAATGTTGCATATTCATCATTAAATTTAGTAGCGAAGGATTTATCTTGTATGAAGGGATTCTTGCCTACTTTAATAGTTCTAATTTTTTTTGGTGCACTAAATACTGTTTTTTTCAAAACTTGTAATGATTTTTCAGCAAACATCTGTTCGACATCATGTTTTAAATCAAAAATAAGATGATAACCGTTATAGAAAGGGTGTTCACAAACATAACTTCCAGTAAATTGCCGAGTTCTACCAAAGAAAGTTTCAGGAAAGCAAAAATAATCAGTATCTTTAATTCTATTTAAAACGTCAGTTTTATTGGTAAAGCTTAGAGATTGTCTAAATAAAGCATGATCTTTTTTATGTAGGAGCTGCATCAATTTCATCATTCCTTCAATATCTCCTCGGCTGGTATGGAGTTCTTTGATTTCAAAACCATTCGCTTTTGCAAGACTACCAAGTTTAAATATTTTAAAGTTATTTTTTTCATTTAGCTCAAAAGCAATTTTATTTGGCGCGTAAAAATCAAAATTTTGTATAACAGGTAAAGAATCTATTTGTCGTGCATTACCAGTGCTAAAAATCCATTGCCAGGTAAACAAATTTACAAATAAATGTTGAGAAAACAACATATAGTCAAATCCGTAACCGTTGTGGGCTACGAAGAAGCAAGGGCCTTTATTAATCCAAGAAATTAACTTATCATTAGTTTTTTTAGTTAAATCAAAGTTTGAATTTGAATATTTATCAACCTCATATGGATCAAGGCCATTCACCAAGAAAGAGTCCACTTCATAAACTCTTGATTTTCTGAGTCTAGCCGTACAACTAAACTCATCTAAAATTTTAAAATCTTGCGTACAAAAAATTGCATCGACAGTTAAAATATCAGCTCCGCCCGCAACTCGGCCACTATTGCTTTCAAAGTCAATCATAATTAGGTTAGGCATTAAGCTGTTTCCTTCTTATTATTATTTAAAAACATTGGAAGTTCAATATCCTCTTCAGGTAAAAATAAATTTGGTTCTTTATTTTCGTGTTTAATAAAATCAATATTTTGAAAATTATTTGATCTCCATACTACTTCTCCGTAGATTAGTGGCATTAACTCCCAAAAATCTATAGGGTCGTCTCTATATTTTTTATTATCTGATATTATATGAACTAATGTTCTCTGTTTTAAATTAAGAAACTGAAGTCTTCTTATACAAATATTTCCATCTAGATTGATTGCATAAATTCCATTTTTAAAAATTACGTCTTTTGCTTTTTTATTCTGGAATTTAATAATTAAGGCAAGATCTCCCGCATTTATTGTCCCTTGCATATTATCTTCTGTTACATTCATTAAAACAAGGTCGTTGTATTTATTTAAATTTAAATTTCTTTTAACAAAATCTTTAGAAAATAAAATCTGTTCGGTAGAGTTCACTACTGGTAACTTGAAAGTTTCATTTGGTGCAACAAAGTTTGGCATATACTTTTTTCTCAAAACTTCTAATTGAGGATAAAAATTTTCAATAGACTCTACTAACAATCTTGAATTAACAGTTTCTATTTCTCTAGAAATTCTATCTATTGTACTATCTTCATCGGGCTGCCAAGTTTCACTTTCTTCAAGATAATCTCTTACTCCAGGGAGTACTTCGTCAACATATTGTTTTAAATAATTTTCTTCATCATGAATAAACTTTGAATTAGATAATTTTATCAATATTGAACAGTGATGTTCAAGTGCTGGCATAATAAGCTTTTGCTCAACATTTAAATTTTTAAATTTTTCTAACATTTTATGAAAACTATTATTTTTAGATCTTTTTAAATCCTCTACATGAGCATATTTTTTAGATTTTTTTTTATCCCACATATCGTCAGATAGTGGTCTTGCAGATGCAGCGGCATTTAAAAAAAAATAAGCAAAGCTTGAAGGAAATACTGTGCCTGAAAATTTATATAAGTAAGATTCAAGTGAGTTTTTGTGTTTTCCCAAGAATTTAGTGGATTGAAGTTTAGTTAAACGTGAAGATCTAAGTATTTTTAACAATAAATCCTTGGAAGACTCAATAAATACTGGTTTTTTTGATTGATTCATACTTTATATATATAGATGTATATTCCACTAAATCAAGTAAAAATATTTTAAAAATTACTTGACATTACAGTAATACTTGTTATATTGTGTTTATGTTTAAACAGATTGAATACTCAGATTCTTTTGGATCATCAATCCTTTCTTTCTCACTTTCTGTTAGATGGACAAAGGGATCTGAGCTTCAGTTTGTAAGGATAGCTTATGAGAGATGAATTTTATTATATCTTGAAACAATGTCTTCTTAGCAGAAAAGATTGGGTTAAATATCAAAGTAATTATTTAAGATACCAATCGCTTAAAGCAGAGGCTGACAAACGAAGATTTAGTAGAAATATTGTTATATCTTCAATCTATAGTTTAATTAATCTCCCTTCAACAATCTTAAACTTCCTAACAAAAGTTAATCAATATTCAGAATATAATAGAGTTTTAGCTGAAATTGAGGTGATGGAGGAAGAAATTGATAAATATAACAACCCCCAAATCAACAAAAGGAGAGATGATGCCTAAAACAAAAAAAATCAATAAAAAGAAAACATCTAACATAATCCCAATTAAAAAAAATATAGTTAATGCTGAAAATAATGATCAATTATTATCAATTGAGGATCAAGAGTGTGAACGAACTAACGAATTCGCTCGAAAAATATGTGATGAAATAGATCAATTTGTTAAGGAATGTAAGATGAATAGTGATATGACTTATTATCATTTTCTATTTCACTTGAAACAAAGAACAATTTTAAATGTTTCATACCCCTTATTTCAACAAGCAAACAAAGCTTCAACGAATGAAGTAGTTGAAAATATGTCAAACTACTTAAATGATAATGCCCCAGAGTTGAAATTGGTGCCTAACAATAATACAATACAATAACAGTAGGAGTATAAATAATGGATTTATTACCAGTTTTAATTACAGCAGCAATCGTTTCAATTTTATGGTTTGCTTATATAAAATTTTCTAAAAAAAATAATGATCCATCAGCTGAATTAGATGATCTCAAAAAAGATAAAGATCATGAAATTGAACTTTTAATATCTAATAATGAAAAAGAATTAAGCGTGCTAAGAGAAAAGCTTAATAGTTTAGAGACAGAAAAAAATAGTTTGAAGGAAACTTTAACCAAAGAAAGAGAAACCACAGCTAAACAGCTTGAAACTCTTGGAAAGGTTGATGCTTTTAAAACCTCTGTCACAACTAACATGGGTGAATACTCGCAAATGATCGAGAAACAACAAAAGTTTATCGACAAATTGACTGGCAATGCCAAGTATCAAGGGGATTTTGGTGAGAGATTTCTTGAACAAAGTCTAAACTTTCATGGTTTTAAGCTAGGTATTGATTATACGAAACAAAAAAAGGAAGAAGTTTATAATTTAGAGGAAGATAAATCTGAGACAACAAAACCTGATATTGTTTTAAATCTTGGTGATAGTCATATTATTTGTGACTCAAAAGTTAGTTTAGATAACTATAAAAAATTTGTTAATGCTGAAAACGATGAAGAAAAAAATGATCAATTTAAAAAGCATTATCAAGCTGTTAAGAAGCATATAGATGACTTGTCTAAAAAAGATTATATGAAAAACTTGAAAAAAGAAGTTTTCCAAAAAGTTATAATGTATATGTGTCACGAAGCTGCTTACTTAAGTGCTTTAGAGCATGATCCAACATTATATGATTATGCTTATAAAAAAAATATACTTCTAGTTGGACCTAAGAATTTATTGGCAATAATATCAATAGTTCAAACTATCAGAGATAAAGAAAAACAAATTAATAGTGTTGCTGAGATAACTCAAACAGCTTCAAATTTAATGGAAAAGTACTCTTTATTAAAAGGTCATTTAATTAAAACTATGACTAGTTTTAACTCTCACGGTGAGAATTTAAAAAGAGTTATTAATGGTGCTTATCAGGGTAGAAATAGTTTAGAACAAAGAATAGAGAAATTAAAGGACCTAGGGATTAGCTCTTCAACTCCAATACCAAAAACTACCCCATTACAAGATAAGTTAATGGATTTTGAAGAGGTTAAAGATAAATCTGAAGAAGAAAAAAAAGAACCAATAAAAAAGATTTATGGATAAAAACCCATTCAATTTAAAAAGACGCGAAGAAAAACCAGAGGGCTTTTTAGATACTGATGAATTTATTTTATTCTTGGAAGAGAAAAAAATTATCATAAGAAAAGATAACCTACCGAGATTTTGTGAGGGACATGGTATTCAAATGTTAAAATTTAAGAGAATAGGTAAAGCAGGAACAACGCCCACTTGCTTTAAAATTCCCAATGATAAAAAAATTGAGCAAATTAGAAATAAGTTAACTTTTACCAATAAAAGTACTTTAGGATTGGAATTAGTCAAAAAAAAAGAAAAAAAAATATTACAAATATTTGATGAAGCCTCAAATCAAGAGGAGTCAAAATCGTCAATAGCTCAAAAAGTAAAAGATGAATTAGGTGTTCCCTGCAACAGAAAACTAGTAAGAAGAGTTCTAGACGAAAGAAGATCTTCAAAATTAGATAAATTGAAGTAAATTTTAATCATTTCTTAACATAGATATTAAGTCTCATTGGTAATTACCAAATTGACTTTAATGCTTAATTACTTATTACTAATAATAAAAATTGTAGGAGAAAAAAATGGAAAATTTTAAAGATGAAGATTTTGAATCAAAAATTAAGAACGAACCAATAACAGTTGTTCAGTTCTCAGCGTCATGGTGCTCACCATGCAAAGTTTTACGACCAATCATGGAAAAGCTAAGTGTTGAGTATAAAGATAAAATGAAGACATTTTACGCTGACATAGAATCAGATGCCCTGAATCTTGGATCACAATGTGGGATCCGTGGCGTTCCCACTTTGATTCTGTTTAAAAAAGGTGTAGAAGTTGACCGTCTTGTCGGTGGCGTACCTGAAAATACTGTTCGAGAATTTTTAGACAAATCTGTATAAAATTAATTTTCTTTAAGTATCGAACCAATAAAATAAAGGCTTCCCATAAAACAAATAACTTTGGGTTTACGTGTAGTTATTATTTTAAGTCCTTCTTTAAAGTTTTGTGCTGATTCAACTTTGTATTTCTGTTTTAATGCAATTGTTTTTAACTCATCTGCAGTACATGCATTTTTTTCATTTGGTATTTTCACAGTGATTATCTTTTTAAATATTCCCTTAAAATTACTTAAAAATTCATAAGGTAATTTATTTTTTTGCATCCCCCAAATGCAGTAAATTGGGAGTTTCAGAGTTTTAAGATAATTATATAGATTATTACCTGAGGCACTTGAATGAGCACCATCTAAAAGTACCTTTTCTTTTTTGTGTACAAATTTTCTTAATTTACCTTTTTTTAAATACTGCAATCTCCCTTCAAAAAAAATCTTTGGAATTGTTTTTTCAATATTTGTTGGTTTGATTTTTAAATCTAATGCAATTTTTATAGCAAGTCCTAAATTGTCAATTAATCCTTTACTATTAATGTAGTTAGATCGAATAGATATTTTGTTATTTTTATCTTTATAATAAATCTTTTTTCCTTCACTAACTATCCTCCATTTTGAAGGATAAGTAATTTTACTTTTATTTTTCTTTAATATTTCTTTTATAATTTTAAGTGTTTTTGGATTTTGTTTACCAATATAAATGTTGGACTCATTACTTAAATATCCTACTTTTTGTCTACATATTTCATTTATTGTTTTAGGACTAATCCATTCAAGATGCTGTTTATTAATATTTGTGCAGGCTTGTAGGAGAGGTTTTTTAAACAATCGAGTCGAATCTCCTAAGAACAGAAGACCACTTTCAAGTAGCGAATAATCAATATCTTTTCTTGAAGCTGCCAATACATATATTAGAGTTAATACTTCAAAAAGACTTAATTTAACGTTAAGTTTTGATATTTTATTTTCATATTTCTTTATTTCTTTTAAAGAAATAAATCTGTTTTTTAACCATATTCTAGATCGCAAATCATATAGGTGAGGGCTAATGAAAGTTGATGTTGTTTGTCCATTAGCTTCAATGAAATATTGGAGTGATCTTAAACATGAGTATTTACCATCAGAGCCCAAAATATTTATTGGCCTTTTTAACTTTTTTTCTGGGTTTCCCAGGAGCTTTAATGCTTTTTTTATCCTAGATAATCCTAGGGTTATTCTTCGACTATATTTTTTTTGTAATTGATTATAATAAATCTCAGAATTAACCATGATTAATTTGATTTAACTACTAAGATGCTTCTTTGGTTTTTTGAAGAGATTTTTCAACTAAAGAATCATTTTCCTCAATGTTTTCAGATTTATGTTTTTTTAATAAAATAGATAATAGAGTTCCAATTGTAGGTGCTATTTCTTTTCTATCTAAAACAAGATCAACTTGCCCTTTAGACTTTTGCCAGGTTACAGTTTGGAAATCCTCCGGTAAATCACTTTTGGTAGTTGCTTCTACAATTCTACGGCCGGCAAAAGCATAAGTGGCACCTCCATTTGGACCACCTTCTCCAATACAAATATCGGATGTTGAAACAATGCTAGCGCTCAAGCCGCCTGTGGTAGGATTTGAAATAACTACAATGTATGGAAGATTGTTTTTTTTTAATTCATTTATTGCGATCGTCATGCGGGTCATTTGCATTAAGCTAAGCATATTTGTCATCATTCGCATGCCCCCAGAGGCGCTCACAAATATATATGGACATTTTTTTTCTATAGCTGTCTGGACTGCTGCAAGCACATTTTCACCTTCATTCATTGAAATTGAACCACCAATAAATTTAAAATTAACAGCACTTACAACAACATCAATATCATTAATTTTAGCTTCACATGATAAAATGGCATTATCTTGCCCTGTAATTTTTTTTGCTTCTTTTAATCGATCTGTATATTTCTTTGTATCTTCCCATCGGTAAGGATCCTCGTCTTTAACTTTAGGAGAATTAATTTTTTTCCAATTGTTTTCACCAAACATCATAGAAAATCGTTGGGAGGGACTTATGAAATGATGAAAATTACATTCTGGGCAAATGAAATTGTTTTGTTGGATTATTTTTTTTTCTATTGGAACACCATGACAGCTCATATATTTTGAAGCAGCCATTTCTGTCTTTGAAGCTCTTTTACGTACTGCGGTTTTTATCTTTTCAGCTGCAGTTATAATTTTTGTTAACCAATTCAATGCTTTACTCCTTCTGATAATGTTTTAACATATTCTCCAACAAATTGGGCTAAATTTTGGTTAGTCAAACCTTTTTGGCTTCCTTCCTTGATTTTTTCAACTATAGAGCTTCCACAAACAACTAAATCTGCAAGTTTTGAAACTTTTTTCACATCATCATAATTCTTAATCCCGAATCCTACCCCAATTGGGATCTTTGATTGTTTTCTAATCATTTTAGATAATTTTTTTACATTATCCAAGTTTACTTCTTTAGATCCAGTCACTCCAGCGTAAGAAACTATATACAACCAAGATGAACTTTTTTTTAAACTCTGCTTGATATAATTATCGTCATTGGTTGGGGCAATTAGCTTTATATAGGCCATATTATTTTTAGTTAGTCCTTTAAAAATTTGATCATCCTCTGGTGCTTCATTGTTACTATCAACCACTATACACCCATCTACACCGCTCTTTTTACAATCATTTATATAGTTATCTATTCCATAGACGTGTATTTGATTTAAGTATCCCATAGTTACAAATGCAGTGTCACTTTTTACCTCACTTTTTACTTCTTTAATAAGTTGAAAAATTTTTCCTGTTTTTGCCCCAGATTTTATAGCACGATCATTAGCACTCATAATAATAGATGAGTCAGATGTGCTTGTATTGAAACTTACCCCTATTTCAATACAGTCACAGTATTTTGATAATTCTATTAAAATTTTTTTAGAACTTTCGTAGTCTGGATCCATTCCAGTAACGAAAGCAACAAAACACGATCTATTTTCTGATTTGGCTTTTGCCAATATTTTTTGAAAGGTTTTATTCATTATCTCTTTTATATTTTAACATTCTTCCAACATTGGACTCACCAGAACCACAAAGGTGAATTAAATGATTTTCTCTTGGATTTTTTCTTCTTTTAATCTCTTTAAGTGCAGCATGAATAACATAACAAGCCTCTATAGCAGGCAGGATGCCAGTTTTTCTACACATCATTAAAAAAGTTTCTTGTGCTTCTTTATCAGTAGTTGCTCGAAATTTTATTTTTCCAGTACTCGCCATATAACAAATTTCTGGACCAGTTCCACTGAAATCAAGTCCTGACGCCTCGGTATGACTTTCATTTATTTGACCATCCTCATTCATTAAAACGTTAGAACGCGCACCTAGTAAAATTCCTATAGGAGCCTTGCCAGTAATTGTTGCCGCATGAGCGCCAGAAGATATTCCTTTTCCCGCAGACTCAATTCCAAAAATATTAACTTTCTTATCGTTATAGTATGGATAGCTAATTGCAGAAAGATTTGATCCACCCCCGCACACTGCAAATACAGTTGATGGTAATTTCCCGGTTAATTCTTGCATTTGTTTTTTTGCAATTCTTCCAATAATACTTGCAAAAGTCCTAACCATAAGTGGGTAAGGATGTGGTCCACAACAGGAACCAACTACATACATAGCAGACGGATCGCTTTGCCAACTACGAAGGGCAGCTGCCATTGCTGGCAACAAAGTCTTTGTAGAGTCATGACATTCAATTATTTTTGCTCCATATAGCTCTGTTATATCTTTGTTGAGACTTACTTTTTCAGCATCAACAGCCCCTATATGTACTTCGCACTCCAAACCAAGCTTGGCACAAGCCGAGGCAACAGCTCGAGCGTTCATTGAGGCTCCTGTCTCAGTTATAATTTTTTTGGCTTTAAGAATATGTTTTGCAAAATAAACTGAACTAAATGCACTTACAGGTTTATGTGAGCTATCATGGTGCAGGTCAGTTCTTTTTAGAAAAATTTTACCAATTTTTTTCTCGCCTCCAGCAATATCCTCTAGTTCTTTACTTCTTAATATTGGCGTGACAATACCAATATGATTTACTAATTGCTCTTCAAGGTTAGTAAGGAATTTTTTATTTTTCATGGCCTTTTGAAAGCCGACTTCTACTTTTTTAAGATTAGGAATTAGTAATGGGCTTATATATTGCCCTCCGTATTTTTCTCCCGTTTTTTTATTCGTCCAGTACCCTAGAGAGTCAGGTGCATTTAATTCTTTAAATGGAGGTATTTTCATATTTTAAATAAATTTTTTTAAGAATTTATATCATGGACTGTATTTAAAAACTTATCAATTTTTTTTAAATCCTTAACTCCTTTTTTAGACTCCAGATGACCACTTATGTCAATTATATATGGCTTATTTTTAAATTTTATTAAATCACTAGTCTTTATGTCGCCAGCAATCATTATTTGTTTTGATGTTTTGACATCATTTAAAAGTTCATGATCAAATGACTCTGACTGCTCATAACCTTTGCTATCAAACAAGATTATATCAGCAATGTTTTCGAAGTTTTTATGTCTTTTAATATCTTCTGAATTAGAGATTGTTAAAGCAGCAATAATTTTTTTATTATAATTATTTTTAATAAACTCAATTTCTTTAGTGTTACAATCGTAAATTTGATAATAATCAAAAGGTAAATTTTTAATTTTTTCTAAAAATTCTTCATTTGGCTTAACTAAGATGGCTACAAATTTGGATTTTTTTTTATCAACATTTACTAATTCCTTTAACTTATTAAATTCTACGTATCTAGAGCTTTTTTTATAATTACATATGAAGCCTATATATTCAGGTGGATAAACATGATTGATAATATGATTTAACGTATTGAGATCAGATATCCCACAAATCTTACAACCTTTAATCATTAATTTAAGTGATCAATTAACCTTTTAACATTATTTTTGATATTTTTTTTTATTAGTGAACGCCCCATAACGATTGCTGAAACTTTGTTTTTAAAGGCTTCTTTTGGGGTTAAAACTCTCATTTGATCATTGGCTTTATCGCCAGGCAATCTAATACCAGGAGTTACTATGAAAAAATTTTTAAATTTTTTTCTAATAATCTTAGCCTCTTTAGCTGAACAAATACATCCAGCTGCTCCAGATTTTTTTATTAAATTTACTTGTTGAAGAACTAATTTTTCTACAGATTTTGTATGGCCTATCTCTTTTAGAGATTTATTATTTAGGCTTGTTAGTATTGTAACTCCCAATACTTTAATCTTTTTGTTAATTTTTTTGGCCCTGTTGGTGACAGCTTTTAACATGTCTAGACCACCATTTACATGAACTGTAATATATCTTAATTTTTTTAAATCCTTTAAACTATCCATAGCTGATAAAGCAGTTTGTGATATATCATTTATTTTAACATCTAAAAAAAATTCTAATTTAAAGTTCTCTAAAAACTTTCTTCCATTTTTAGAATAAAAGAATTGCAGACCAAACTTAGGAATAATGTCAAGCTTAGTAGTTCTAGTATATTTTATAATTTTTTTTATTTGATTAAGATTTGAGGTGTCACAAGCAACAAATATTTTATTCTTTTTCATCATTCAATTTTTTAAACAAATCTTTAGCCATTTTGAAGCGAATTGTTTTTTTTTCAGGTGTATGAACCTTTTCCGAAGTTTTAGGATTTCTTGAAATACGAGCTTTTTGTAAATTTGTCGAAAAAACACCAAACCCCCTTAATTCTACACGCTCTCCACGCTTTAAAGTTTGTTTTATCTCTTGAAGAATTATATTTGTGAATTTTTCTAAATCCTTTTTTAGAAAATTAGGATACGATTTTGAAAGTTTTTTTAAAAGCTTTGATTTTACAATAGCCAATTTAATCTTCTACTTATGCCTTTTCTTTGTCTTTTTTCTTCAAATCGTCTGATAAAGAAGAGAATGGTAAGTTTTTTCCAGATCCTTCTGAACCATACTTTTCAAGAGCTTCTTTTTTTTCTATTTCTTCCAGAAGTTTAATGCTTAAACCTACTTTACGCTTATCAAGATCTAACTCAGAAATTGCACAGTCAATTCTTTCACCACCTGTAAATCTTGATGGTCTTGAATCTGCAGGATTAATAGCAATTTGAGATTTTTTAATATTAAAATCTATATCACAGCCTTCAGGCCTAACAATTAGTCCTTTATTGTCAGTTGAAATGATTTTTACAGTGATAGCTTGATTAATTTTTTTGTCTTTAAACCAATCAAAAGGATCAGGTAAAGTTTGCTTTAGACCTACTCTTATTTTTTGTTCTGACGTTTTAATTTCTAATACTTTAACTTTTAATTTATCACCTTTTTTATATTTAGCTAATTCCTCTTCGCTATTATTTAAGTAAGTTAAATCATTACAATGTAAAAAGGCATCTATGTTTAAATTTCCAATGTTAACGAATAGAGAATATTCATTTTTATTAATTACCTCTCCTTCAGCAACAGCACCAACTGGATATTTCTTTTCAAATACTTCAAAAGGATTATCTTGAGTAAGTCTATGAGAAATAGCCACTCTCCGCTTTTCTTTATCTATTTCTGTGATAACGCAACTAATCACATCATTTACTTTAAACATTTTTTTTGCTGAAACATTTTTCTTTGTCCAGCTTAACTCACTTGAATGTAATAAAGTTGTAAGGCCTGGTTCTAATTCACAAAAAGCTCCGAAGTCCATTAGTTTTACAACTTTAGCTTTATAAACTTTATTCAGTTCGTAATTTTCAATATGTTCGAAGGGATCTGGTGATAGTTGTTTTACAGAGCATCCAACTTGGAGTTTTTCTTTATCAACAGAGATTACTTTAAGGTCATGTTTCTCACCGATATTAAATACTTCATCAGGATGGTTTACTCTAGAGTAAGAAATTTCTTGTAAATGTACTAGTACATCTAATTCATTATTAACATTAAAAAAACATCCAAATGAACTATACCCTTTAACTTCTGCATTTTTAATAATGTCACCTACTTTAAACTTTTCTATAATCTTAGCCTTATCTTCTTTTTTAAAAGAGGAAATTATTTCACGTCTAGACACACATGCATTTCCTCTAATTTTATCAAGTTTAATGATTGCAAATTTTTGCGGCTCGTTAATTAAATGATTGATATCCTTTAAAGGCTTGTCACTTATCTGGGAACCAGGCAAAAACATTAAAGATCCTGTATCTACATGCTCAACAATACAACCACCTTTACATTTCGAAGTAATTTTACCCATAATTGGCTCATTTTTTTCATAGGCTTCAACTAGTTTATCCCAACCTTTAATTTTTTGAGCTTTACTTGCTGAAACTAAAACTTCACCATTTCTATCTTCAATTTTTTCTAATAGCACTGGAATGGTTTCGCCAATTTTAATTTTCTCAGATAAACCCATGCTTTTGAGTTCGTTGATATCAAGTATAGGTTCACTTTTTAGTCCCTCTACAAATAAGAAAACAAATTTTTCAGTTACTTTATTAATTTTTCCTTCAATTATTTTTCCTTCTTCAATTGTTGTCTTTGATAACTGATTATTTAAAAGTTGCTCAAATTCCTTTGAGAGCGGGTTGTTAAGTTCTTTATATATTTCCATTTAATGTATGCTTCAAATTTTTAAAAAAGCATGATTTTCTACTTAAAATTACTTTAATTAGCAACAGCAATCTTCAAAATTGACCATAAAAATTAATAAATTTCACTCTATTTTTATTGATTAAGATATTCTAATTTTTTCAAAAACGATGGAAATGAGGTTTTTATAGCGTTTACATCATGAATCTTCCATACCCCACCAAAAGTGAGTGCTGCAATTGTGCTCATCATAAATACCCGATGATCTTTTAAAAAGTTCCTTATAGTAATTTTTTTGTCCAAACTTATATTTGGATTGCCATAAATTTTTATGGATTTATTGGTTAATTTATTTTTTATGCCCATGAAATTTAAAATTTTTGATCCCCAAATTAGTCTAGGACTTTCTTTTTTGTTTAGTTCAGACAATTGGTTAAAATAAGAAATTCCTTTGGATTTTGCGGCTACTAAAAAGATTATAAGAAACTCATCTATTGCACTTGAATTATATTCTTTTGGACAATTTATTGCTTTTAAATTCTTAGAGCTTTTTACAAATATATCTCCTACTAATTCACCTCTATAATTTTTTTTATTTAAAGTTTTGATAGATGCGCCCATTTTTTTTAATATTTTGATAATCCCAGTTCTAGTTGGATTTAAATTTATATTTTTTACTATTAATTTTGAATTTCTTGATAGTATCGTCAACACAATTAAAAAAGCACATGAGCTAATATCACCTGGAATCTTATAGTTTAACGCATTTATATCATTCACTCCTTTAACAGAGATAAAATCAAAATTTTTGGTTTTTTTTATTTTTATCGGTATATTTAGATGTCTAAATAAAAGCTCGGTATGATCTCTTGATTTCTTAGCTTTTATTTTAGTTATACCTTTAGATTTTAGAGCTGCTAACATTACAGAAGTCTTACATTGAGCTGATCCTTTGTTTTCAACATAATTTATTGATTTTGGATTTTTAGAACCCATCATAGTAATAGGCAATCGTTTTTCGCTTGAATAAAATTTAGCTCCAAATTTTTTGAGAGGTTTTGTTACACGGTAAAAATCTCTTTTAGACAAACTACTGTCACCAATCAATTTAATCTTATTTTTTGTATTTACTAGTAATCCAAGTATTAGCCTACCTAAAGTACCTGAATTACCAGCATCCAATAATATTTTTTTTTTAAATTTATCTTTAAGACCAATTCCAACTATTTCACATTTTGTTTTATTTAACTTAACTTTTGAACCTAAAACTTTTACACATTTTAAAGCATTCAAAACATCTTCAGACCTCAAGAGATTATATGAAATAGATTTTTTTTTACTTAACGATGATAAAAGAACCCACCTAATAGAAATACTCTTGTCACCTTCGACTGAGATCTGTTTTTTAAAAGGTTTAATAGTTTTTTTTATTTCTAGATAATTTTTCATTTGTTGATTTCAATTAAATATTAAAAATAGTCACCAAAATAGTGTGATTTTGCTTTTTCATTTTTTAAAAGGCTATGAGGAGAACCCTCTGCTATAATTTTACATTCAGACAAAATTAATGCTCTATCAACTATTGATAGAAGCTCTCTAGCTTGATGTTCACAAATTACTATACACATATTGGGATTTTCTTTTTGTAAGTTTACTATTACATTCTTAAGCATATGAATTGTAAGAACATCTAAAGCTGCAAATATTTCATCACATAATAAAATCTTTGGATCACCCATTAAAGCCATACATATTACAAGTTTACGTTTTTGTCCCCCTGATAAGAACTTTCCTTTAATATCTTTTACATTGTCTAATTCAAACTTTAAGATGAGCTCATTAATTTTCGATTCTAAAGTTCTTTTATCTTTTATAATAATTTCTCCAACAGCTCTTAAATTTTCTAGTAGTGTCAAATCATGAAAATATCCACCATTTTGAGGAACAAAACCTATATTGAATTTTTTTGCTCTTTCATAAATTGGGTAATCAGTTACATCTTTATTTTGTATGATAATTTTTCCAAAATTTGGTTTAATAAGGCCAATTAACAAATTAAACAAAGTACTTTTTCCTGCTCCATTAGGCCCTAACAGACCTACAATTTCACCAGAGCTTAATTGAAAACTTATATTATCAAGTATTTGTCTTTTTCCATATGAAAGGGATACTTTTGCTAAACTTGCTACAGGTTTTTTATCCTTGAAATTTTTAATTCTAAATTTTTTGATTAAGGCCATTATTTTTTATGGGTAATTTTGACTTTCTCTTTTTGGTTAAACATTGTTATTTCAGTATTTTTTTTAATTAAATCAACCTTCATTTGATCTGCAAATAATTTTGTTGAAAGATTTTCATAAATTAAATTTTGAGATAATGTAGCTTCATTCTCAGAAAATTTTGCCTCTAATTTATTACAATTAATTTTGTGATCATTGTAGTTTATTATAACATTTTCAGTAAAAATTGTATCATAGTTATTATTATTATAAATTGCCTTATTTGAATTTACTTTAATTATTTTGTTATTTTCAAATTTTAATTCAGCTTCGACATTTAGCAAATCTATCATATCTGGATTTTTTTTATCAATTACTCCAGACTTGGCTCTTATAATATATGTATTTCCATTAATATCTTGTGAAAAATACTCTATACCTTCAATAGTTCCCTCCTTATTTTCTAGATTTTCTTTTTTGTCATTTTGGTCTTTAGTTATTAAATTATTAGAAAAATTTTTATTATTTTTTTGATTATATATATTGAAAAAGATAAACGTAATTACACACACTATTAAAATTAGAGACGTTTGAGCAAGCAACTTTTTATTCATCTTTAACTAATATTAGAATCTAAAATATTGTGAATATGTAAAATTCCAATAGTTTTCTTTTTATTTTTTTTATGAAAAACACAAAGAGATGTAATTTTTTTTTCATTCATAATACCTAGTGCTTTTGCTGCAAGGGTATCTTTTTCTACACTTACTGGATTTTTTGTCATAAATGACCGAATCTTATTTTTATTTATATCAATATTCTTTTGAATTGATCTTTTAATATCTCCATCTGTAAAAATACCTGTTGTTTGTTTTTTTTTATTGGTTGCAATTAAAACACCTAGTTTTTTAGAATTAATTATTTTAAGACCATTTTTTATTGAGCTATTTTCATCAATAAAAGGAATTTTGTTCTTAGTTAGCATTAGATCCTCGACTGTTTTTAATCTATTACCTAAATTACCCCCAGGGTGAAATTTTTTAAAATCTAAATGACTAAATTTTTTATGACTCATTACAGCTATTGCTAGCGCATCCCCAATTGATAATTGAACACTTGTACTCGCTGTAGGCACTATTCCAAAACCTGCCTCTTTAGTATCAGGTATTAAGAGTCTAATGTCTGAGGACTTATATAAAATTGAATTTTTTTTTGAGACTATTGAAATTAATTTTATTTTATAACGATTTGCATATTGAATTATATTTTTTAATTCAACAGAATTTCCTGAATTACTAATTAAAATTAAAATATCTTTTTTCGTTATGCTTCCTAAATCTCCATGAGAGCAATCATTAGCTGAAATTGAAAAAGATGGTGTACCAACAGAAGATAAAGTTGAAGCTATTTTTGCTGCTATTAATCCACTTTTTCCAACACCAGCAAGAATTACTTTTGATTGACAAGATGCTATAACTTTCACAGCCTCATCAAACGATGGGGTAATAAATTTTTTTAATTTCTTAAGGCCTTCAATTTCAAGATCAATGACGTTTTTTGCTATAGTTCTATATTTATTTTTAATCATTATTAATGAGACCAAATATCATCTTTAAATAAGGCAAGATCAAGATCTACTCGAGTTTTTAAAAATTTTAAACAATCTTTGTAAAGATTAATTCTTTTTTCTCTCTCCAAAATATTATTTAATTGTTCATGAATTCTATGGAGATAAATTACATCATTTGCACAATATTTCAATTGTGAGGGAGATAGCTCCCCTCCAAAATCTGAACTTTGAAATTGTTTATTAACATCCACATTTAGAAATTCTTTTATCAAAGTTTTTAAAGAGTGGTTATCCGAATAAGATCTAGCAAGCTTAGATGCAATTTTTGTATCAAGAATATTTTTTGTATCAACCTTTAGATAATATTTAATATGAGCAATATCCGCTCTTCCATAATGAAAAATTTTTGTAATTGAATTGTCAGCTAAGATTTTTACTAAATTGGGTGCATTATAGTTAATTCGATCAAATTGAACAATATGGGCATCATTATTCCCTGATGAGATTTGAATCAGGCATAATGGGTCACGTCTAACATTTAACCCCATAAATTCACCATCGACTGCTATTACATTGCCTAAATTTAAATCATCTGGTAAATCGTTTTTGTGAAGTTTAATATCAATATTCATTTTTAATTATATATATATGAAAGAAAAAAATTGTCTAATTTTTGGTGGAAGTGGGCAGATAGGAAGAAATTTAATTAGAAAACTAACTAAAAATAACTTCAGGGTCACTGTTGTTACAAGAAATATTCATCAAAAAAGCTATATTATCAAAACGCAGGCCAATGCAGGGTATATAGATATTGTTGAAGCAAATATTTATGATGAGATCAAAATAAGAAAACTTTTTGAAAATGCTAATATCTGTATAAACTTAGTTGGAATATTGTTTGAAAAAAGAAAGGGAAATACTTTCAAAAATATACATACGATATTCCCGACATTACTTGCTAAACTTTGTAAAGAATACGATTTAAAAAATTTTATTCATTTATCTGCTCTTGGTATTAATGAAGCAAAAGACTCAAATTATGCAATAACCAAATTAGAGGGCGAAAAAAATATTTTGAATTATTTTCCAAAAGCAACAATTCTTAGACCATCAATTGTATATTCAGTCGATGATAATTTTACAACAAATTTCATGACTCTTTTAAGTCGATTACCTGTTTTTCCGTTATATTATTCTGGAAGGACAAAATTTGCACCAATACATTGCTCAGATTTGACCGATGTAATTTATCATGTAATTTCTAATAATTTTCAAGAAAAAATCATTGAATGTGTTGGACCAGAAATATTATCATTTAAAGAAATACTTGAAAAATTACTTAGACTAATTGATAAAAAAAGAATTTTATTTCCTTTACCTTTTTTTTTAGCAAACTTAAATGCAATCATATTTCAATTATTACCAAAACCTTTATTAACTCAAGATCAATTGAGGCTCTTGAAATACGATAATGTTGCATCAGGAAAATATAAAACAAACACAGATATAGGAGTTCCTAGTTTACGCATGTTTGAAAAAGAAGTAAAAAAATATTGTTATATGTGGAAACAAGGTGGTGAATTTTCTTTAGATAAATATAAAAATTAATTTTATATTAGTGTAGTAAATTAATTATGCAGATTTAATTTTTTTCTCTATAAATTCAGGCACTTCTTCTTTGTCTAAAACTTCTTCTTTTTTACCTTTTGGCTGATAAGCATAAAGAAGATGTAATTTACAATATGAAAAATCTTTAAGTGATGATCTTCCACAAAAGTAAAAAGATTTTTCGTCAGGATGACCAATCGGCCATTTACAAGAATTTTCATCTAATTCCTCTAATTGTTTAGGGTTTTCTGGCTCAAAATCTTTTTCAATAATAAGTGATTTAAATTTACCTTTTCTTCCTTTTTTTGATTTTATATTTTTGCTATCTAATGAGTCTTCATAACTTTGATTGGAAGTTGCAGCTCTAGTTTTTATTTTTGCTGATAAATTTAGCCTATGAGCTTTACCTATTACTGCATTTCTACTTATACCACCTATTATTTCTGCGATTTGGCTAGCAGTATTTCCTTTGCCCCATAATTCTCTCAATTTTTGTACTTTTTCTTCAGTCCAGCTCATTTATATCTATATAATGTGTTATAAATTTATATATATACAATATACTGATATCAACTTTTAATAAACAAGTAATTATTTACAGTTATCAACACAAAAAAGAGGTAATTATTTTTTTATATATTCAATCCTAACTTGTATTTAATATTTTAGTTTATAAAAAGATTAATAAAAAAACTATGAGTTATTTAGCAAAAAATTATAACAGAAAAAAATTATCTTTTACAAAAGGCAAGGGTAGTTATTTATATACATCTAGTGGTGTAAAATATTTAGATTTCGTTCAGGGAATTGCTGTTAATTCTTTAGGGCACTCTCATCCAAAATTAATTAAAACAATTAACAATCAATCAAAAAAACTTTGGCATGTGTCGAATGCTTTTATAATTCCTGAGGGAGAAATATTAGCTAAAAAATTAGCCAAAAAAACATTTGCTGATTATGTTATGTTTCAGAATAGTGGTGCTGAAGCCACAGAAGCTGCAATCAAGGTAGCTAGAAAATATTTCTATTCGATAGGAAAACCTCATAAAAATAGAATACTATGTGTAAAAAATTCATTTCACGGAAGAACAATAGCAGCAATTTTTGCTAGCGGTTCAAAAAAAATGACGGAAGGATTTGGCCCAAAAGTTGTTGGATTTGATCATTTTAAATTTGGAGATCATAGCTCACTAAAAAAAAAAATTAATAAAAATACAGCAGCAATAATGGTTGAAACAATATTAGGTGAAGGTGGAATAAAAGTAATTCCTGATTGGTGTTTAAGAGAGTTAAGAAAAATATGCAACAAAAAGGAAATATTATTAATCTTAGATGAAGTTCAATGTGGCATTGGAAGAACTGGTGACTTTTTTGCATTTGAGAGGTCTAAAGTAAAACCTGATATTGTACCAATCGCTAAGGGAATTGGAGGTGGTTTTCCTATCGGTGCTGTATTAATGAATAAAAAGACTGCATCTGGAATGACAGCTGGAACTCACGGTTCAACTTTTGGTGGAAATCCATTAGCAATGAAAATTGGGACTGAAGTATTTGATATAATATCAAAAAAAAGTTTTTTGAAACATGTTAAAAAAAATTCAAATTATTTTCATGAACAGCTTAACAAAATTAAGGAAAGATTTCCAAATTTAATAAAAGAAGTTAGAGGAAGAGGTTTTTTGATTGGCCTTCAACTGTATAGAGATCAGACTTCTTTTATTAGAGAATTAATGAAAAATAAATTGCTTACTATTAGAGCAGCTGAAAACGTTATTAGAATTCTTCCACCTCTTAATGTTAAAAAAAGTGAAATAAACGAAGCTTTAAAAATAATAATTAAAGTTTGTTTAAAGTATAAATAAATGAAACATTTTATAAATCTGAAAAATATATCATCAAAAGATTTAAGAAAAATTTTAAAAGATGCTAAAAAAAGAAAAATTCATAGAAAAAAATTAAGCACTTTAGAAGTTGACAAAGGAGCACCACTTAAAGGTAAGTTATTGGTTCAAATGTTTGAAAAACCAAGTTTAAGAACTAGATTAAGTTTTTATTTGGCTATTAAACAACTTGGGGGCGGAACATTAACTTTAAGATCAAACGAACTTCATCTTGGTGGAGGTGAAGAAACATTGGGTGACACAGCAAAAATTTTATCAACTTATGGAGATGGCTTTATGTTAAGAAGTGATAGTGATAAAAATATTGAAAATTTTAGAGATTATCTGTCGATCCCAATCATTAATGGCTTAAGTCCATCATCACACCCCACTCAAGTTTTGTCAGATATTTTTACAGTTGAGGAGATTAAAAGGAAACCAATTTCAAAACTTAATATTAGTTGGATAGGAGACTCAAATAATGTTTTAAATAGTCTAATTATAGCAGCAGTAAAATTTAATTTTAAATTGAATATTGGATGTCCAAAAAATTATATGCCAAAAAAAAAAATTTTAGATTGGGTAAAAAATCATAAATCAAAAATTAAAATTTTTAATGACGCTAAAAAAGCAATAATTAATGCTGATGTCGTATTTTCTGATAAAGTTATATCCTTAAATGACAAAGTTAATAAAAAAAAAAAATTATCTCAATTTAAAAATTTTAAGATAACTTCTAAATTAATGAAATTTGCAAAAAAAGATTATATATTTTTACATTGTTTACCTAGAGGTTCTGAGGTTGAGGAAAAAGTTTTTTTCAGTAAAAACTCAAAAGTTTGGCAACAAGCACTTAATAGAGTTCATGTGCAAAAAAGTATATTATTATATTGCTTTGGAAAACTAAGGTAATGGTAACGGGTTATCAGAATTTTGATTTAAGTATAAAATAACTGAAGCCCTATCTTTCTCTTTTCTTAAACCAGCAAATGCCATTTTAGTTCCTTTAATCCATTTTGCTGGTTTTGTTAAATATCCATTTAATTCTTCGAAAGTCCATTCTTTTCCGTAGCCAGAAAGCGCTTTTGAATATTTATAATCGTTTACAGCTCCGATTTGTCTACCAACAACATTATATAAGGCAGGGCCAATATTATTTTTTCCTCCTTTAACAATTGAATGACAAGCTGCACATTTTTTAAAAACTTTTTCACCAACAGCTAAATCTCCCATAGCCATCAAAACAGCTATATCAATTTTTTCCTCTACTGTTTCTGAGTTAGTGGCACTGGCAGAAGCTACTTGTTCAACATCTACAGCATACCCAGGAGTTTTTGGTTTTTCTACATGAAAAATAACATCTGAGACTTTGCTAATTCCTATTATTAGAAGAGCAACCATTAAAATAGCAGCAACTATCTTATTTATTTCAAAAGAATCCATTTTATTAAAATTTACTTTGAACGTATAACATTATAAATAAAAAATTGCTTATATTTAAATGTACAATTTTGCCTCTGTTTATAATTTAATTATAAATACTAAAAAGAATGAAAACATTAATCATAATTCCATCTAGATTATCTGCGACTAGACTTCCTGGTAAACCTTTGCTTAAAATTAATGGTTTATCAATCATTTCTCATGTTTTTAAAAAGGCAATTGAAGCAAATATTGGAGAAGTATTCGTTGCAACAGAAGATCAGGAGATAGCTGATGATGTTTCTAAAAATGGAGGTCAAGCAATTTTAACAAGTAATAAGCATAAAACTGGTACTGATCGAATATATGAAGCTTTAAAAAAACTTGGAAAAAAAGATGTTGAATTAGTGATGAACCTTCAGGGTGATGAGCCCCTTATGAATATCAAGGATATTAAAAATTTATATCAACACATGATTCATACTAAATCAGAAATAGGCACTTTAGCCTCGAAAATTTCTGATGAAAAAATATTTGATAAAGAAAGTATAGTTAAAGTGATTACAAAAGAAAAACTAGTCGAAAATGTATTTTCTGAGGCTTTAAATTTCAAAAGAAAATTAATTGATAACAGTACTAATATCTACCATCATTTGGGAATTTATTGTTATGAATTAGAGACACTAAAAAAATTTGTTACTTTAAATCAGTCACAAAATGAAATTAGAAATAAGCTAGAACAATTGAGAGCTTTAGATAATGATATTAGAATAAATGTTGCTTTAGCAGAATCATCTCCTATTGGAGTAGATACAGAAGAGGATTTTGTAGCTATAAAAAAAATTATGGAATATAAAACAAAATGAGTAAAATTTTTTTTCAAGGAACCTTTGGTGCATATTCGCATTTAGCAGCACTAACAATTGATCCAAAAGCCGAAATTATTCCATGTAAAACATTTGATGATTGTTTTTCCAATGCCTCAAAAGATCCAAGTTCTAAAATAATTATCCCAGAATCAAATAGAATTACTGGAAATATTGGGATTGAATATTTAATATTTGAATATAGGCTTAATATTTATTCAGAATATTTTCATAAAATTGAACATAATCTACTAGGAATTCCTGGTGTAAAAATTTCAGAAATTAAAGATGTTTATTCTCACGGTCAAGCACTATCTCAATGTTCAAATTTTATTAAAGAAAATAATTTTATAGAGCATGTTAGAGCAGATACAGCTGGTTCTGCAGAGATGGTTTCAAAAATCAAAGATAAAACAAAAGCTGCTATCGCATCTTCATTAAGTGCTCAAACTTATAGTTTAGAAATAATAAAAAAAAATATTGAAAATGAAAAAGGCAATCTTACGAGATTTTTGGTAATGGGAAAAAATATTTTACAACCCGAATTTGGAAAAAAAAAATATATTACTTCTTTTTTATTTAAGTTAAAAAGTAAACCAGCTGCCTTATATCAATCTTTAGGAGGATTTGCTATCAATGGAGTAAATTTAACAAAATTACAAAGTTACCCAGAAAAAAACTCATTCGACTCATTCTTTTTTTTATGTGATCTTGATGGACATATTGAAGATCCAAAAGTCCAAAAATCTTTGGAGGAATTAGGATTGCATTGTGAAGATTTTCACGTCCTAGGTGTTTTTGAAGCTGACAAACATAGAGAAATATAATTTTTAATCTTTTCTTGTAGATTAGAATTTTTTACTGGTATAATAATCTTTGGAGGCTAGAGGTGGGTGCTGCTTGAACCCGACCAGATCTTAACGGAAGCAGTCGTAGAGACAGTTATTCAGGTTCTAGTCTCCTAAGGAAAAAAAATGAATAAAAATTCTAAAGTTTTAGCGTTAAAATATAGGCCTCAAACCTTTGATGATCTAATAGGTCAAAATTATGTTGCTGAGACTATAGTTAACTCAATTAAAAGTAATAAAATTCCCAATGCATTTTTATTTACTGGGATTAGAGGAATAGGAAAAACCACAACAGCAAGAATAGTGGCAAAATCATTAAATTGTTTAAATGGTATTGAAAACTTATGCAAAGATAATTCATGTGAAAATTGTAATGCCATCAGTAATTCAAGTCATATTGATGTTTTAGAAATGGATGCTGCCAGCAAAACAGGAGTGGATGATGTAAGAGATTTAATTGAATTTTCAAGATATGGTCCAACATCATCTAGATATAAAATATTTATAATTGATGAAGTTCATATGCTTAGCAAGCAAGCTTTTAATGCATTGCTTAAGACTTTAGAGGAACCACCAGAATATTTAAAATTTATTTTTGCAACAACAGAAATTAAAAAGATTCCGATAACAGTTGTTTCAAGGTGTCAAAGATTTGATTTGTCTAGAATTAAATCATCAGAATTATTTGATTTTATAAAGAAAATTAAAGATAAAGAGGGCGGAAGAACAACAGATGAGGCACTAAAATTAATAGTAAAAATTTCAGAAGGTTCAGTAAGAGATGCGTTATCTTTACTTGACAGAGCTTTACTCTCATTAGAAAAAGATAAAGAATTTGATTTAAATGCTGCTCAGAAAATTTTTGGATATTTTGATAAATCACAATTAATTGAAATATTTAGGTTGATTTTACAAGGAGAAGAAAAAAAAGTAATTGAAATTTATAGAAAGATTTATGATCAAGGTGTTGAACCAAAAATTTTTATAAATGATTTTTTAGAACTTATTTATTATTTTAAAAATATTAACTTATTGACAGTAGAAAGTACAAATTTTTCTCTAAATGATCAGGAATTTTTAAAAATTAAACAAATATCAGATCAAGTAGACGAACAGGTTCTGATCTTATTTTGGCAATTTACAATTCGTACTCTTGATGAGTTAGAGATAGTTTCAAATCAAAACTTATCAATTGAAATGTTCTTAATGAGACTTATGTATTTAAAATCTTCAAAACCAAATAACGAAAAAACGAAAAAAGAAAATTCTTTTAAATCTATTGAAAAGAAAAATATCTCATCAGACTTAAATACTGACACAATAAATCAAATTAAAAATATAACTCAAGAAAAAAAAATTAATCCTGAAACTAAAAATGAAATAAAAGCTGAAGATAAAAATGGAATTAATTCATTTGATCAACTTTTAAAAATTTGCAGTGAAAAAAAAGAAGTGAGACTTAAATACGAATTAGAAAAAAACGTAAATCTTGTAAGTTTTGATAAAAATAGAATAGAAATTTCATTTAATGATAATCTTGATAAAGATTTTGTAAAAGATTTATCCCTTAAACTTTTTGAATGGACGAATGAAAGATGGATTATAACTTTAAGCAAAACAAAAGGAGAAATTTCAATAAAAGAAAAAGAAAATAATGAAAAGCTAAAATTTTTAAATAAAGCTAAAGAGTCAGAATTATATAAAGCTGTATTAAACAAGTTTTCAGATGCAAATCTAATTGATATTAAACCAAAAAAAAATCGAGATTAACCAATGACAGACTTTAACAAAATACTAGATAAAGCAAAAGAACTAGAAACAAAAATGAAGGAAAGTCAGAAAAATATAAAAAAGATTAGAGCCGAAGGTTTTTCAGGTTCTAATTCTGTTAAAGTAATTTTAGATGGAGAGGGTGAAATGCAAAAAATAGAAATTTCTGATGAGGTTCTAAAAGAAGAAAAACAAATAATTGAAGATTTGATTGTTGCTGCTCATAACAATGCCAAAATTAAACTTAAAACAAAAACTAACGAAGAAATTTCAAAAGCCACAGGCGGTTTTGGAATTCCAGGATTTAAGTGGCCACTTTAAAAGATGCAAAATTTAAATGAGATTGAAGAATTGATTAAATTAATCTCTAAGCTTCCAGGTTTAGGACCTAAATCAGCTAAAAGAATTGTTTTAAAGTTGATAAATAATCGGGATGAATTAGTTAAACCAATGGCTAATATTTTAGTACAAGTTTATAAAAATATCATAAGATGCAGTTTGTGTGGATCACTGAAATCAAATATAACTGGATGTTTGAATTGTGAAAATATTAAAGAAAAATTTAAAAAAATTTGTGTTGTAGAGGATATAGCAGACCAATGGTCAATTGAAAACTCAAATATATTTAAGGGATATTTTCATATTTTAGGTGGAACAGTCTCATCTGTGGGTCACAGAAAAGAGGATTTATTAATTAACTCTTTAGTGCAAAGAGTCAAGAGAGATGAAATTGAAGAAGTAATTATAGCTACCAGTGCAACCGTTGAGGGTCAAACAACAGCCTACTACATTCAAGATAGTTTAAAAAATTTGAATGTAAGAGTTACGAAATTAGCCCAAGGTTTACCTGTAGGTGGAGAGATAGAAAGTTTAGATGATGGAACTCTGTATTCTGCTTTTAAAAACAGATCTAACTTAAACTCTAACTCTGAATAGATTTTTTATTAATCCTATTTAAATGAAGTAGAGGCTCAGTATATCCAGAGGGTTGATCCTTACCTTTAAAAATTAAATCACAGGCAGTTTTGAAAGACAGGGATTTTTCAAAATTATCACTCATTTTTTCATAATTTTTGTCTAATTCATTCTGTTTGTCTACTATTTTAGCCATTTGTTTCATAATTTCAATTACTTGAATTTTTGTTGTAATTCCATGATGTATCCAGTTTGCAATATGTTGAGATGAAATTCTTAAGGTAGCTCTATCTTCCATAAGCCCGATATTGTTAATATCAGGAACTTTGGAACAGCCAACTCCTTGATCAATCCATCGCACAACATAACCCAATAGAGTTTGTGCAGAATTAGATATTTCAGAATTTATCTCTTCAACTGACCAATTAGGTCTGTTTGCTATAGGAATAGTCAATAAATCATCTAATTTTGCTTTTTCACGACCTAAAATTTTTTTTTGTTCGTCGAATATATTTATCTGATGATAGTGAAGTGCATGCAAGGAAGCTGCAGTAGGTGATGGTACCCAAGCACAGTTTGCTCCTGCTTTAAGGTGATTAATCTTTTCAACCATCATCTCTTTCATTTTGTCTGGCATAGCCCACATACCTTTTCCAATTTGAGCTTTACCATGAAACCCGCATTCCAGACCTATATCAACATTGTTATTTTCATATGCTGATATCCATTTAGATGATTTCATATCACCCTTTTTAATCATTGGGCCAGCTTCCATAGAGGTATGCATTTCATCTCCAGTTCTATCTAAAAAACCTGTATTTATAAAAAAAACTCTTTTTTTTAACGATCTAATACACTCTTTTAAATTTGCAGAAGTTCTTCTTTCTTCGTCCATTATGCCAATTTTGCAAGTATTTTTTTTTAACCCAAGCAAATTTTCAACTTTAGTAAAAATTAAATCTGTAAAAGCAGTTTCCTCAGGACCATGCATTTTTGGCTTAACAATATAAACTGAGCCTTTTTTAGAATTTCTTTTTTTTTTTAAATCATGCAAGGCGGCAGCTGTTGTTATAAATGCATCCATGATACCTTCGGGAATTTCTTTTCCATCTTTTAAAATTATTGATGAATTAGTCATGAGATGACCAACATTTCTTATCAAAAGTAAACTTCGGCCATGTAGTTTTAATCCAAGCCCTTCTTTTGATACATAGCTTCGGTCTGGATTAAGTTTTCTTTCTAAATTTTTTCCGTCTTTTTCAAATTGAACTTTCAAATCTCCTTTCATTAAACCCAACCAATTTCTGTAACATTTAACTTTGTCTTCAGAATCAACAGCAGCAACACTATCTTCATTATCACAAATAGTTGAAACTGCTGACTCGGCTATAACATCACTTATTCCTGCAATATCATGTGCAGCGCTAAACGCTTTGGGGTTAATTATTATTTCAAAATGAAGATTGTTATTTTTTATTATAACTGCCGTTGGCTTATCTGCATCACCTCTATGTCCTACAAATTTATTTTTATCCTTAAGATTATATTCATAATCATCTTTGAGAATAACTAGATCTTTTCCAATAATTTTTAAACCAGCTATATTTTTCCAGCTAGTTCCGTCAATTGGAATGTGTTTATCAAAAAATTCTCTTACATATTTAATTACTTCTTGCCCTCGATTAGGATCATATCGTTCACTACCACCTTCCTCAGATTCAATTATATTTGTTCCATATAGACTGTCATATAAACTTACCCATCTTGCGTTTGCTGCATTTAATGCATATCTTGCATTCATTATTGGAACTACTAACTGAGGCCCTGCTATTTTAGTAATTTCATCATCTACATTTTCAGTTTCAATTTTAAAATCTGGCCCTTCTTCTTTTAAGTAATCAATTTCTTTTAGAAACTTTTTGTATTCATTTGTATTTATTTCAACATCTTTATTCTTTAAATGCCATTCATTAATTTTTTTTTGTAAGATTTCTCTTTTATTAATTAATTTTTCATTTTGGGGTGCAAGCTCATGAACATAACTATCAAAACCTGACCAAAACTTATGAGGCGAAATAGAAGTATCTTTGAGCAATTCATTATCAACAAAAGACAACAAATCCTTTGAAATTTTTAAATTATTTACTTTTACATAATCTTCGACCATAAAATCTTTTGTAAAACTACAATAAAATTATGTCAAATTATTTATAGAAGCATTGACATTTTGTTGTCATTTTCCATAGATATATATTAATAAAATATTATGAAAAATTATCTAAATTTTGAGTCAGAAATTAAAAACTTAGACAGTGAAATTGAAAAGCTAAAAGATCCTTATAATCAAACTGGACTTTCTGAGGTTGATACTAAAAAAATTTCTGAAACACAAAAACAACTAGATGAAAAACTAAAAGCAATTTATTCCAATCTTGACCCGTGGCAAACTACTCTTGTGGCCAGACACGAAGATAGACCAAAATCAAAATTTTTTATAGAAAATTTATTTGAAGATTTTATTTCTTTGTCAGGTGATAGGTATTATGGAGAAGACAAATCAGTTTTAACAGGTTTTGCAAAATTTAATAATCAATCAGTTTTAGTCATTGGCCAAGAGAAAGGAGATGACTTGGATAGCAGAATCGAAAGAAATTTTGGAATGATGAGACCAGAAGGTTATAGAAAAACAATTCGTTTAATGGAACTTGCAGATAAATTTAAAATTCCAATAATTTCATTTATTGATACACCAGGTGCATATCCAGGTGTTGGAGCCGAGGAAAGGGGACAAGCAGAAGCAATAGCTAAATCGATTGAATGCTGCATGAAATTAAAAGTTCCTACATTGTCAATTATAATTGGAGAGGGAGGGTCAGGTGGAGCTATAGCTCTAGCATCATCCAGTAAAGTTATAATGTTAGAAAATGCTATTTACTCAGTGATATCTCCAGAGGGTTGTGCCACAATTTTATGGAGAGATCCCAAAAAAATGCTTGATGCCGCAAAAGCCATGAAACTTTCTGCAAAGGATTTGTTTGAACTTCAAATTGTAGATGAAGTTATTAAAGAACCTCTTGGCGGGGCTCATAGAGATAAAGATATAACATTAAGCAATGTAAAAAAATCAATTATTAATAATTTACAAAATTTCGAAAAAATGTCTGGAGATGAAATTTTCTCTGAAAGAAAGAATAAATTTTTAAAAATCGGAAGAAACAAAGGATTTATTGAAGATACTGAAAGTTTGAGTAATCTTAAAAATAATAATAAAGACTTTAATCAAATTTTAAAAAGAAAAATAATTGTTATCCCAGCATTATTATTGATTGTTACAATCTCATTAATTTTATTCTTATAAGGCACCACAACATCTTTTGTATTTTTTACCTGATCCACAAATACAAGGTTCATTTCTACTCATTTTTTTTCCAATATATTTAGGATCTATCTTTGCTGGCTCAGCTTTAGTAACGGTCTCTATTGGTGTTTCCACCACTTTTAGATTAATAAGTATAGTTATGAAATCTAATTTTAATTTATCTAATAAATTTTCAAATAATTCAAATGCCTCTTTTTTATATTCTATGAGAGGGTCTCTTTGTCCATAAGATCTTAATCCTACGACTTGTCTTAATTGCTCTAAATATTGTATATGAGATTTCCAATTCATATCTATTGATTGTAAAAAAATTCTTTTCTCAATTTCTTTAGATTGGTTTTCTCCCAAGAGTTTTGATCTCTCATTTCTTGATTGTTTAAATTTATCTATTATGTACTCTCTTACTTCCTTATCATTTAGAGAAATGAGGTTTGTAAATTCTGTTTTTTTAAAATTTTTTCCAAGAATTGACTTAAGTTTTAATTCATAATCATTATTTTTGGGATTTGATAATTTTATATTTTTTAATTTAATTAAATCATCAATAATCTCGTTTAAAAAATCCTCAGAATATGAGTAAATTTGACTACTTTCCATAGCACTTTTTCTCTGAGAAAAAATTACATGCCTTTGGTCGTTTAAGACATTGTCAAACTTAATTAAAGTTTTTCGTATATCAAAATTTCTTGCCTCAACTTTTTGCTGAGCTCTTTCTAATGCTTTATTTATCCAAGGATGGTCTATGCTCTCTCCATCCTTCAAACCTAATTTTTCCAAGATATTATTCATTGATTCTGATCCAAAAATTCTCATTAAATCATCTTCAAGACTAACATAAAATATTGAATTACCTTCGTCACCTTGTCTTCCAGCTCTTCCTCTTGCTTGATTGTCAACTCTCCTTGACTCCATTCTTTCAGTTCCAATTACAAATAGCCCACCAAGGGATTTAATTTTTTTTTTATTTTCTTCAATTTTTTGATCTGGTAATGAGCTTTTTTTTCCACCCAATTGAATATCTACACCTCTTCCAGAGATACTAGTCGTGATTATTACAGACTTTTCTTTACCAGCATTTGCAATTATTTCTGCTTCATTCTCATGATTTTTTGCATTTAAAACTACATGGTTTATTTTTTCATTTTTTAATAACTTTGAATATATTTCAGATTTATTGATGCTAGAGGTAAAAATTAAAATTGGCTGACCTCTTTTATGAACTTCATTAACTTTTTTAATAATCGCATTATTTTTTTCATTTTCAGTTCTGAATATTTGATCATTATAATCTTTTCTAATCATCTGTTTATTCGTTGGAATAACAACAACTTGTAAATTATAAATTTCAAAAAACTCTTCAGACTCCGTTATAGCAGTTCCCGTACATCCAGCAATTTTTTCATAAAGTTTAAAATAATTCTGGTATGTAATTGATGCTAAAGTTTGGTTTTCTACTTTTATATCAATTTTTTCTTTTGCTTCTAGTGCTTGGTGTAAACCATCTCCGTATCTTCTGCCCTCTAGAATTCTTCCTGTAAGCTCATCAATAATTTTTAAATCATTGTTTTGGATTATATAATCTTTACCTTTAACAAATAAATGATTTGCTCGAAGTGCTTGATTTACATGATGAACGAGACTTAAATTTTCTGGGTCATAAAAATTATTATTTTTAAGTATTCCAGCATTCGAAAAAATTTTTTCAACATTATTAATACCATCATTTGTTAATAAAATATTTTTATCTTTTTCGTCTATTTCATAATCTTGATCTCCTAAATTTTTAACCAACTTATCTATAGCCAAGTATTGATTTGTTTTATCTTCTGCCGCTCCAGAGATTACTAAAGGAGTTCTTGCCTCATCAATCAAGCAAGAATCAATTTCATCAACTATTGCATAACATTTATCCCTTTGAACCATCTCTAACTTTGAGTATTTCATATTATCTCTCAGATAATCAAAACCAAGTTCGCTGTTAGTTGCGTAAGTAATATCACAATCATAATTTTTCTTTCTTTCGTAATCATTTTGGTCATTGTTAATGAAACCAGATTTAAGTCCTAAAAAATTATATATTTTACCCATCTCTTCTGAGTCTCGTTTAGCCAAGTAATCATTTACCGTTACTATGTGTACTCCTTCTCCTCGAAGTGCATTTAAATATGCTGCAAGAGCTATAGTGAGTGTTTTTCCTTCTCCAGTTTTCATCTCTGCAATCTTTGATTGATGTAAAACAATACCACCAATAATTTGAACATCGAAGTGACGTTCATTTCTTGTTCTTTTTGAAGCCTCTCTTACTAATGCGAAAGCTTCAGGCAGTATTTCATCAAGTTTTTTTCCATTCTTGATCTCATCCTTCAATTTGTTAGTTTTATTTGGAAAGTCTGAATCTTCTAAATTCTTAATATTTTCCTCTAATAAATTAATTTTTTTTAATATCTTAGCCATTCTATCAAGTTCTCTTTGATTACTTGATTTAATGAATTTTGAAATAAAGCTAATTGGATTTAACATTAATATTTGATTTATTATTTACTTATAACCTTTAATATAATCATTAAATAAATAATTTAAACATATGGGCTTTAATTTAACAAATTTTTTATCATCTAAATCAAAAAATAAGAGAATGATGGAATTTCAGGATTTAGATCACATTGATGGTGTAGCAATTTCTACTATCAGTGCTGATTTATATAAAGATCCAAGAGACGACCTTGTAATGTTTTATTTTAGAGATGGTGCAAATCATGCATCTTTATACACCCAGTCTAAAATTATATCAGAAAATATAAAATGGAATTTAAATAATAAAGTTAAACAAGTTTTCTCACTAATTGTTAATACAAGAAATGCTAATTGTTTTACTGGAACACATGGATATAAAAGTTTGGAAAAAATTGCTGATAAAGCTTCAGAGGAATTAACAATAAAACAGAAAAATGATGAGGATCAGCCAAGAAGGATTAAATCTAAAGATATATTATTTGGATGCACAGGTACTATTGGAGAAATTTTTCCAGAGGAAAAAATTAGAAATAAAATTCCAGAATTAGTAAGCAAAATTAAATATACACAAAATAAATATATTTGGATGAAGGCGGCTCTTGGTATGATGACAACAGATACTCAGCCTAAGATGGCAATGGAAAATTGTTTAATTGGAAATAGTGAAATAAAAATATTTGGTTTAGCGAAAGGCTCAGGAATGATACAGCCCAATATGGCGACAACATTAGGCTATATCTTTACAGATGCTGATATCTCTAATGAAATTCTTAAAAAGCTTCTTAGAAAAAATATTGAAACAACATTTAATGCAATTACCTGTGATGCTGATACAAGTACAAACGATATGGTATCAATTTTTTCCACTGGAAAAAGTAAGCATCCAAAAATTAATAGTATTAGTGATGAAAAATTGAAAAATTTTGATGAAGCTTTAAATAAAGTTTTACTGAATTTAGCTAAAAGAGTAGTTGCAGATGGAGAGGGAGCATCAAAGTTTGTAACAATAAAAATACAAAATTGTAAAACAGAAAATGACGCTAAAAAAATTGCTTTTGCTATTGCAAACTCCCCTCTTGTAAAAACTGCTATAGCTGGAGAGGATCCTAATTGGGGAAGAATAATTATGGCGATTGGAAAAGCTGGAATATCATTTAATTCAGAATTATTAGATATAAAGTTTGGTGATATCTGTATTATACAAAACGGTAAACTTTTTCATGACTACAATGAAGATGATGCCAAAGAATATATGAGAAATAATAATATCGATATAAATGTAGATTTTTCTAATGGTTCTAAAAATTTTACTGCTTATACAATGGATTTAACAAAAAAATATATTGAGTTAAATGCAGATTATAGAAGTTAATCTATATTGATTTTATAAAAATAATAATTAAATTTTCAGTATGATCAAATACAAATTAATTTGTAAAAAATGTAAATTATCTTTTGATAGTTGGTTTTCTTCCTCTCGAGAATATGAAAGACTTAAACAAAAAAACTTTTTAAGTTGCCACAATTGTAATTCAAAAAAAGTTGAAAAAACTTTAATGGCACCAAAATTTATTAATAATTTAAACAAAAATTTATCAAAGCAAAAAAATTTAGACATATTGAAAATAAATAAAAAAATTAAAGAATATCAGAAATTTATAAAAAAAAATTTTGAGTATGTTGGAAAAAACTTTGCTTATGAGGCTAGATCGATTCACTACAATAACAAAAAAAAAGATAAGGGAATTTATGGTACTGCATCCAAAGATGAAATAAAAGAATTAAGAGAAGAAGGCATAGAGGCAGATATGATCCCTTGGATTGAGGATAATAAAAATTAATTTTTAATAAATTTTCCGATATAATTTACAGATTTGTCGTAACTTATACTCCACTCATTCTTTAAAGGGTTAAATTTCATACCATCTAGTCTGTCTAATTTTAAATTATTTTTTTTTAAAATATTTATTAAGTCTTCAGGTTTTACAAATTTTTCCCATTCATGAGTACCTATTGGTAGCCAACGTAAAATATATTCAGCTCCTAAAATTGCAAAAAAGTAAGATTTTAAAGTTTTATTTAGAGTAGCAACAAACATTAACCCATTTTTTTTTAAAAGATTTGAACAAGATTTCAGAAAAAAATTTATGTCATCTACATGTTCAACTATTTCCATATTTAGAATTACATCAAATTTAGATTTATCATTTAAAGTTTCTGGTGAAGCACAGATATATTTAATATCTAGACTACTTTTTTTTGCATGTAATTTGGCGATAGTTATATTCTTATCTGAAGCATCAATTCCTACCACTTCAGCTCCTAATCTTTTCATAGGCTCTGATAATAATCCACCCCCGCAACCTACATCTAAAATCTTTATTTTTTCTAGGGGTCTATTTTTTTTTTTGAGTCCAAATGTCTTAATAATATTATCTTTAATATATGAAATTCTTATAGGGTTAAACTTGTGCAAAGGTTTAAATTTTCCATCAGGATTCCACCATTCTTCAGCAATTTTAGAAAATTTTTCTATTTCTTTTTTGTTTATTGTGTTATTTTTCATGTGTTGTTTGACTTTATATTTAGCATGTATTTTATCAATATATTTTAACTCATAGAGAAATTTTTATCATGAAAATTGTAGTATTAAAATTTGGCGGTACATCAGTAGGCTCTATAAAAAAAATAAAAAAAATTACTGATATAATTATAAATTATAAAAAACGAAATTTTAAAGTAATTGTTGTCTCATCTGCCATGAGTGGTGTGACAAATGATTTAATAAAAAAATCTATTGAGATAAGTGATAATTTTAATGAGTCCGAATATGACGCTTTAGTTTCATCAGGAGAACAAGTTGCTTGTTCTCTTATTGCAGGAAGATTAAATCACAAAGGTTATAAATCAAGATCCTGGATGGCTTGGCAAATACCAATATTTACATCTGGGTTTCATAAAAATTCAAGAATTAACCATATCTATAAACAAAAAATTTACAAATATATTAAGGAAGGTGGAATCCCTATCATTGCTGGTTTTCAGGGAATAAATAACAAAGAAAGAATTACAACATTAGGAAGAGGTGGCTCTGACGCAAGTGCAATAATGATTGCAAAATTTTTTAAGGCCCAAAGATGTATAATTTATACTGATGTAGAGGGAGTTTACACCACTGATCCAAATAAACTAAACAAAGCAAAAAAAATTAAAGTAATTTCGTATGAAGAAATGCTGGAGATGGCTTCATTAGGAGCAAAAGTAATGCAGCCTGTTTCTATACAAGATGCAAGATTAAACAGAATAGATATTGAGGTCAGATCTTCATTTATTAAAAAATCAGGCACTCTTATTACAAAAAGATCTAATATAATAAATAATAAAATTATTACTGGAATTTCTTCTACTCACAATGACTCCAAAGTTACTTTGGTTGGTGTAAAAGATAAACCTGGTGTAGCAGCATCTATCTTTAAACCATTGTCAAAAAACTTGATTAATGTTGATATGGTTGTTCAAAATATTTCTCCTAACGGAAAAGAGACAGATCTTACATTTACAATTAAAACTGAGGATCTAAATAAAACAAAAAAAATTATCCGAAATAATAAAAATATCAATTTTAGAAGATTGTTGTTTGAAAGTGGAGTAACTAAAATCTCTATAATTGGAGTAGGTATGATCACAACCCCCGGTGTAACTTTTAGAATGTTTCAGGCTTTAGCTAATAAAAAAATTAATATTCAAGTGATATCAACGTCAGAAATTAAAATTTCTGTGTTAATAAATAAAAAAGATACAAAAAAAGCTTTAACAATTTTACATAAAGAGTTTAAATTAGAGAATTAATTTATGAGCATTCGTCCATTTAGAAATATAAAAAGAAAAAAAACTAAAGTGATAAATGTCGGGAAAGTAAAAATTGGTGGCAATAACCCAATATCAGTTCAGTCTATGACTAATACTTTAACAACAGATATTAAAGCAACCATAAATCAAATAAACGAAATACATAGTGAAGGAGCTGATTTAGTAAGAGTATCGTGTCCAGATGAAGCCTCTACAAAAGCTCTTAAAGAAATTACAAAACATATTGATTTACCTTTAGTAGCTGACATTCATTTCCATTATAAACGTGCAATAGAAGCAGCTGAAAATGGCGCAAGTTGTTTAAGAATAAATCCAGGTAATATTGGAGATAAAAAAAAGATTAATGAAGTAATTAAAGCAGCTAAAAATAATAATTGTTCTATTCGGGTAGGTGTTAACGCTGGTTCTTTGGAAAAAGATATTTTAGATAAATTTAGAGAACCTTGTCCTGAAGCATTAGTTGAAAGTGCTATTAGAAATATAAAAATTTTAGAAGATCAAGATTTTTTCAATTTGAAAGTAAGCGTAAAATCATCGGATGTCTTTTTGTCCATTGAAGCTTACCGTCAACTCTCAGAAGCAACTAATTATCCACTCCACCTTGGTATTACAGAGGCAGGAAGTTTTATTTCAGGCAGTGTGAAATCGTCAGTTGGTGTGGGATCTTTGTTGCTTGACGGTATAGGTGATACTTTAAGAATTTCGTTATCTGATGACCCGGTAAAAGAGGTTAAAATAGGTAATGAAATACTAAAATCTCTAAATTTAAGAAAAAGAGGAGTTCAAATTATTTCATGTCCTTCATGTGCAAGACAAGGTTTTGAGGTGATTGATACAATTAAGATATTAGAACAAAAACTATCCCACATCAAAACACCAATTACTTTGTCAATTATAGGATGTGTAGTTAATGGCCCTGGGGAAGCTGCAATGACTGATATTGGAATCACTGGTGGGAGAAACGGAAATAATATGCTTTATTTATCAGGTGTGCAGACGGAAAAAGTTTTGACAGAAGATATGATAACTAGAGTAGTCAATGAAGTTGAAAAAAAAGTTTCTGAATTAGAAAATAATTAAGCAAAGATGATACCACAAAAAACAGTAGAGGAATTAATTAATAAGCATTCGGTTTTAGAAAAAGATTTATCATCCAGTGATATGGATAAAAAACTTTTTGCTGAAAAATCAAAAGAGTACTCGGATTTAAATGAAATAGTTGAAAATGCAAAGAAATATATTTCATTCGAAAAAGATAAAATTGAATTAGAAAAAATTTTGAATGATCAGGGCGCAGATAAAGAATTAATTAAAATGGCAGAAAACGAACTAAATGAATTAAAGTTACAATTTGATAGAAACGAAAAAAAATTAAAATTATTTTTGCTTCCTAAAGATGAGGCGGATAAAAAAAATGCTATTATAGAGATAAGAGCTGGTACTGGTGGTCTCGAAGCTAGCTTGTTTGCATCTGATTTGTTTAAAATGTACGAAAAAGTTAGTCATAAAAAAAAATGGTTATTAGAACTAATTTCAATATCAAGAAGTGAAGCTGGTGGATTAAAGGAGGTTATAGCTTCAATTAAGGGGACAAATATTTATTCTACCTTAAAATATGAAAGTGGCGTTCATAGAGTTCAAAGAGTGCCAGATACTGAAACTCAAGGTAGAGTTCATACATCTGCAGCTACTGTAGCTGTGTTGCCAGAGGCAGAGGAAGTCGATTTAAAAATTAATGAGTCAGATTTAAGAATTGATGTATTTAGAGCTGGTGGACCAGGTGGTCAGTCTGTAAATACAACCGATAGTGCTGTTAGAATTACTCATATTCCTAGTGGCCTTTCAGTTTCTCAACAGGATGAAAAATCCCAGCATAAGAATAAAGCTAAGGGAATGAAAATATTAAGAGCAAGACTTTATGAGTTAGAAAGATCAAGAATTGATCAAGAAAGGTCTAAAGATAGAAAAAAAAAGATAGGAACAGGTGATAGGTCTGAAAGAATTAGAACTTATAATTTTCCCCAAGGAAGAGTAACTGATCACAGAATTAATCTCACATTACATAAATTAGAAGAATTTCTTGAAGGGGAAGCCTTTGATGAAATGATTGAATCCTTAACGCTTCAAGCACAGGAAGAGTCTTTAAGTAATCTAAATTAATATGATAATTCAAAAAGCAATAAATCAGGCAAATACTCAACTAAGAAGAAATAAAATAAAAACATCATTAATTGACCATTTTTTTTTATCAGTTCAGATGACTTGTTTATTACTTTTCTGATTTCTGATGTTCCATCTAATCCACCATCAAGAGCAATTTTGGGCTCAAAATTAACAACATCCTTTTCCAAATATTTAAGATCTAATTTTTTAATATAAGGAGG
>CABXTO010000002.1 GCA_902515195.1 uncultured Pelagibacteraceae bacterium | reverse complement strand
GAAAAAAACCTTCCATCCCAAAAGTTCTAGCCTCATCAGGAATAATAGGAACCAATCTTGGCGCAACATTTTTATCTCTTAATAAATTTGTTAACATTCTAACTAGTGCCATTGTTGTAGACATTTCTTTAGATCCTGTTGAGACTTTCATATTTGCAAAAATATCTTTAGGGGGTGCTTTAATAGATTTTGCATAAGAAGTCCTCTCAGGAATAAAGCCTCCAAGCTTAATTCTTTTTTCTTTAATATATTTTATTTCTGGAGAGTTTTGATCGGGTTTGTAATATTCAATATTCTTTACCTGTTTATCAGTTAAGGGCACATCAAATCTATCCCTATAATACATTAAATCATCTATATCTAATTTTTTAGTCTGATGAGTAGTATTAACACTTTCACCACTTTTACCCATACCATAACCTTTAATAGTTTTTGCTATTACAACTGTTGGACTGCCAATATTTTTTGATGCCTTATCATAAGCTGCAAAAACTTTATGAGGATCATGCCCACCTCTATTTAACCTCCAAATATCTTTATCAGATAGACTTGATACTAATTCTTTTGTTTCTTTATATTTTCCAAAAAATTTTTCCCTAACATAAGCACCATTCCTTGCCTTCATTGCTTGATATTCACCATCCACTGTTTCATTCATGGTTCTAACTAGATGACCTGTTTTATCATTGGCCAATAAAGGGTCCCAATAAGAACCCCAAATTACTTTAATTACATTCCATCCAGCACCTCTAAAAATTCCCTCTAATTCTTGTATGATTTTACCATTACCTCGAACAGGTCCATCTAATCGTTGTAAATTACAATTAATTACAAAAATTAAATTATCCAATTTCTCTCTTGCAGCCAAACCTATTGCACCTAATGATTCTGGTTCATCCATTTCTCCATCTCCTAAAAAAGCCCAAACTTTTCTTCCTTCATCCTTGATTAAACCTCTGTTAATTAGATATTTCATATATCTTGCTTGATAAATTGCTAGCATTGGCCCTAATCCCATTGACACAGTTGGGAATTGCCAAAAGTTTGGCATTAACCATGGATGAGGATATGAGGATAAACCACCTGGGTTTACCTCTTGTCTAAAATTATCTAATTGCTTTTCGCCAAGTCTTCCTTCAAGAAATGCCCTTGCATACATACCAGGAGCACTATGTCCTTGAAAATAAACTAGATCACCACCGAACTTGTTATTTTTTGCTCTCCAAAAATGATTCATGCCTACATCATAAAGTGTAGCTGCAGATGCAAATGTTCCAATGTGTCCTCCTAATTCAGGAAACTTTTTATTAGCTCTGACAACCATTGCTGCTGCATTCCATCTAATCAATGATCTAATTCTTCTTTCAATATTTTGATCCCCGCTTGATTTTTTTTCTTCACTTACTGGAATCGTATTTATATAAGGAGTATTTTGAGTATAAGGAATATTAGCACCCTCCATATATGCTTTATTAATTAATTCTTTAATTAAATAATGAGCTCTTTGATTACCATCTTTCTCAATCACTGCTGATAATGATTCAAGCCATTCATTTGTCTCTAATGGATCTAAATCACCCTCTTTAACAACTTGAATTATATTTTCTTCCTTTTTTTTAATTTGTGGTTCTTGTTTTTGATTTTTTTTCAGTGCATTCTCTGCCTCCAAAATAAGACTCTCAGTATCTTTTGGTATAACTTTATAGGCATCAGACGATTTATTGGAACTTGATATATTAAGAATTAAATCACCTTTAGAAACTTTGTCCCCAACTTTCACTTTAATGGACTCTATTTTGCCAGAAAAAGTTGATGGAATTTCTACACTAGATTTATCACTTTCTATTGTTATTAAAGGATCACTCTTTTCAATTATTTGTCCTTCTTTGACAAGAATTTCAATCACTTCTACATTTTCAAAATCACCTATGTCAGGAACTAATAATTTTTCTGTCATTTATTTTTTAGTCTTATACACCATAAAAATTTACTTAATTGCTAATTCTAACACATTCTGTCCAATTTTTAGACACTCTTTAATTACATGCTTCAAAAATGATTAAAAAGTTATTAAATGCACTTATTCAACCAAAAGTTAGTACCTATATAGATACTAGAACTTGGATACAAAAAATTTTATTAGAGGAAAAATACGGAAAAATTAATTCCTAAATTTTTTCCACACACAAAGCTATACCCATTCCACCTCCTATACAGAGTGTTGCACAACCTTTATTTTTATTTTGTCTTTTTAATTCATGAACTAATGTAACTAATATTCTTGCTCCTGATGCGCCAATTGGATGGCCAAGAGATATTGCTCCACCGTTAGTATTTACTTTTTTTTGATCAATATGAAGTTCTTTTATTACAGCCAAAGTTTGAGCAGCAAATGCTTCATTAATTTCAAATAAATCTATATCCTCTAATTTCCATTTTGCTTTTTTAACTGCTTTGCGAACTGCTCCTATAGGGCCTAAGCCCATCAATGAGGGATCAACTCCCACAGAAGCCCAAGATATTATCTTTGCTAAAGGTTTAATTGATTTTTTTTCTGCTTCTTCTGTACTTGATAATAGTAAACCAGCAGCTCCATCATTTATTCCTGAAGAATTCCCAGCAGTGACTGTTCCCTTATCAGAAAAAACTGTTTTTAATTTTTCCAAATCAGTTAATTTTAAATTAAATCTCGGATATTCATCTGTTTCTAGTTTCTTGCCATTTTGGTTTATTTTTATTAGTTCTTGTACAAATTTCTTTTCTAAAATTGCTTTTTGTGTTTTTTTTTGAGAATTTAATGCGAATTCATCTTGTTCTTCTCTTGATATATTAAATTTTTTTGCAACATTTTCTGCAGTTACACCCATGTGATATTGATTAAATGCATCTATTAAACCATCATTCATTAAAGTGTCTGACAAATTTTCCTCTAAAAGTTTTTTCCCATCTCTAAAAAAAATTGAGTGTGGCGCCATTGACATATTTTCCTGACCTCCAGTAATTATATTTTTCGCATCTCCTAATTTTATTGATTGATAACCTGAAATTACAGCCCTAAGTCCTGATCCACATACTTGATTAATCATATGACTTGGTTTTGAAATTGGAATACCAGCTTCAATTGCTGCTTGTCTTGCGGGATTTTGACCTGCTCCTGTAGTTAAAACTTGACCCATAATTACTTCATCTATCTCATCACATTGAATTTTACTTTTTTTTAAGATTTCTTTAATTACAATTGATCCAAGATAATAAGCTTTGATGTCTTTTAATGCACCTTTAAAAGTGCCGATAGGCGTTCTTACGGCTTCTATAATGACAACTTCTTTTGATCTATCATTCATAAAATTTCAATTTATTCTTATATTTAAATACACTAAAAATTTATATACTATAAATAAAATAAAATTAAAAATGCGCCTGTAGCTCAATTGGATAGAGCGCTTGGCTACGGACCAGGAGGTTCTGGGTTCGACTCCTAGCAGGCGCACCATAGAAAAAGAGATATATGTTCAAATGGTTTTTTAGATCCTCGCTCCAAATGTCAGTGATTTATTTCTTTATTTTTATATTTATAATTTTGTTAATATTAACTTTTATATTATAAAAACTTATGACTAAAGAGTTTGAACAAATTAGTTTAAAACCAGGATTTATGAAACATAATGGTGGTGTTTTGTTTAAAAATATTTCTGAAACAGAATATGAATTCAAAACTATCATTAACAAAAATCATTTAAATGCTGCAGGTATTACTCATGGTGGCTATTTATCTGCTTTGATAGATGCAGGAGCGGGCACTGCTGCTCATAGATCTGCAGATAACGCTCCTTGTGTAACAATTTCATTAGACTTAAAATTTATAGGTGCCTCAAAAGTTGGTGATGAAATAATTGGAAATGTAAGAATTTTAAAAAAAACCAAAACACTTGTATTTTTATTTTGTGAATTAAAATGTTCTAATAATATTATTACTACTGCTTCTGGTGTTTGGAAAATTTTAAAAGTTAAACCATCAAACTTAGGGCCTGGTGGATAAGACTTTCACAAAAAATTAGAGTTACAGTAATAATTCTAATTGTGTTAAACTAGTTTAAACTTAATATTAAAATGAGAACTTTTTATCCTCCGATTCGGTCATGTTTTAGTCTATTTTTGTTCTTTATCACTAACTACATCTGGTAGGTAAAAAAAAATATATACCAAAACTTGAAATGAATAAAAATAAAATTACAGCTGTACTTGGACCTACTAACACTGGAAAAACACATTTAGCAATCGAAACTATGCTTTCATTTGATAGTGGAATGATTGGATTTCCATTAAGATTATTAGCACGTGAGGTTTATGATAAAGTAATTAAAAAGATTGGTCCAGATAAAGTCGCTTTAATAACTGGTGAAGAAAAAATTATTCCATCTAATGCAAAATATTATTTATGTACAGTGGAGTCTATGCCAATTGAAAAACATTTGGATTTTGTTGGTGTAGATGAAATACAGATGTGTGGAGATCACGAACGTGGCCATATTTTTACTGATAGATTACTTAATATGAGGGGTGATAAATTAACCATGTTTATGGGTTCAAATACTATTAAAAATATCATTTCTAAATTAGATGATGATATTGAATTTATTGACAGAAAAAGATTATCAAAATTAACATTTTCAGGACATAAAAAAATTTCTAGAATTGATAGGAAAACGGCAATAATAGCTTTTTCTTCAGAAGAAGTCTATGCAATAGCAGAACTTATAAGAAGACAAAAGGGAGGAGCTGCGATTGTAATGGGCTCCCTGAGTCCAAAAACAAGGAATGCACAGGTTGAGTTATACCAATCTGGCGATGTAGATTTTTTAGTTGCCACTGATGCAATAGGTATGGGAATTAATATGGATCTTAATCAGGTTTACTTTTCAAATATAAAAAAATTCGATGGTAAAAAACTTAGAAGATTAAATTTATCTGAAATAGGGCAAATAGCTGGTAGAGCTGGAAGATATTTAAATGATGGATACTTTGGTATTACAGGAGAATGTAAAGAAATTAATGCAGAAGAGGTTGATTTATTAGAAAATCATAAATTTGAAGAACTTCAATCTCTGTTTTGGAGAAATTCTAATTTAAATTTTAATAATCCTCTATCCTTGATAAAATCGTTAGACGAAAAACCAAATAAGGCTTGGCTTAGAAAGATATATGAATGTGAGGATGAAAAAGCTTTAAAGTTTTTTTTAAGAGAAAAAAATTTAGATAATGTAAATTTTGATAAAGAAAAATTAAATCTTCTTTGGGAATGTTGCCAAATACCAGATTTTGTAAAAAAAACTTATGGTAACCACTATGATGTAATTAGAAATGTGTTTAAATATTTAACTAGTAAAAAAGGCAAAATTACTAATGATTATTTGCGACTGCAACTAATAAAACTGGATAAATTAGAGGGAAACGTTGATTCTTTGTCAAATAGAATTGCAAATGTAAGAACTTGGTCTTATGTTTCGAATAAAAACAATTGGATAGAAAATCAAGATTATTGGATAGAAAAAACAAAACTATTAGAGGATAAACTTTCAGATAGACTTCATGAGGAACTTACAAAAACTTTTATTGACAAACGTGCAAGTGTTCTCGCCAGAGGATTAAAACAAGATATGGAATTTGATACAAAAATTTTGGATAACAATGAAGTAGTAATAGATGATCAATTTATAGGAAAAATAAATGGATTAAAATTAGAATTGGATTTAAAAAAAGGAGCCCTTGAAACTGATATAAAATCTTTAAAGAAAGCTGCAAGACAAACTATAGGTCCTGAATTAGAAAAAAGAATACAAACAATTATTGATACAGGTCAAATCGAGATTAGAGATGACTCAAAAATTTATTGGAATGATTATCCAATAGGGAGATTGGTATCAGGAAAAAATTATTTAAACCCTAATTTTGAATTAATTGTTGACGATATATTAGATCAAAATCAAAAAAAAAAATTAATTAATTATTTAGAAAAGTGGTTAAAAAATAAGATAGACACTGTTTTGAAAAGTCTAATTGATTTAAAAGATCTTAAAGAAAAAAATACCTCGATTAAAGCTCTAGCTTACCAACTATATGAAAATAATGGTGTTCTTAAAAGAGATCAAGTATCTGAATACTTAAAAAATCTTGAACAAAATGAGAGAAAAATTTTAAGAGATCTTGGTGTAAAATTTGGAAGATTTCATGTTTTTTTACATAGACTAATTAAACCAGAGCCAGTTTCATTAAGAACTTTACTTTGGAAAAACTACCATCAAAAATATTTTAATCTCAAACCTCCAACATTTGGGCTAAATTTTATAGAGGATAAAAATCAAAAAAATAAAAATTTTATGCTTCTTTGTGGGTTTGAAAAATTTAATAATTTTTTTGTAAGAATAGATATTTTAGAAAGATTGTTTGTACAAATAATAAACTCTAGTTCTGAAAATAACAAAGAAATAAAAATGGTACCAGAAATGTTAAATTTATTAGGATGTAATAAAGAAAATTTTAAAAAATTATTGATAAGTATGAATTATAAGGTAATTGAAAAAAAACAAGATATTTTTTTTAAATACAATCCTAAAAAAAATGATAATAAAAAAACCGTTAAAAAAATTAATAAAGAGAGCCCATTTGATATTTTAAAAAATTTAAATCTAAATTAATAAATATGTTTTTTGGAAAAAATAAACAAAATAAAAATATAAATGAAAATTTAATTAAAATTACTGCTTTATTAATTCACGCAGCAAAAATTGACCAAATTTATTCTCCACAAGAAAAAGATATAATTAAAAAAGCATTAATTAAGATAAGTGGGAGTAATGAAAATATAGATAAAATCATAAAAGATGCCGAAAAAATAGAAGATGATTCTAATCAAATATTAGATTTTACTAAGGAAGTAAAAAATATGGATAATGAAATGAAAATTAAAATCATAGAAACTTTATGGGAAATAATTTATTCAAATAATGAAGCAGATATGTACGAAACGAATTTGATGAGAAGACTCGGGGGATTATTGTATATTGACAACAAAATTATGGCAGATATTAAAGAAAAATTTAGAAAAAAATTTTCCAAATGACATACCTTGTTAATGAAAAATGTATTAAATGTAAATTGATGGACTGTGTTGAAGTGTGTCCTGTTGACTGCTTCTATGAAGGTAAAAATATGCTTGTAATTAAACCTGATGAGTGTATAGATTGTGGCGTTTGCGAGCCAGAATGTCCTGTTGATGCAATTATTGCTGACACAGAACCTGGAAGTGAAAAATGGTTAGAGACAAATAAAAAATATTCTGATATCTGGCCTAATATTAATGAAAAAAAAGATCCACCCTCGGATCATGAAAAATATAAAGATGAAGAAAATAAGTTTGAAAAATATTTTAAAGAAAACATTTAAAAAAAAATCTAAGAAAAAAACTAATAAAAAAGAGACTAAGAAAAAAGTTTCAAAAATAAAAAAAAGTTCAATAAAATTAAAAGTAAAAAAAAAGGTAAATAATTTAAAATTAAAGAAAACAAGAATAGTCAATAAAGAAAAAAGTAAAAGTGAAGTTAAAAATGACAATTTTAGAATTTCAAAAAATAACGAGGCAAAACCAGAAATCAAAAAAGTAAAAAAACAAGCAACAGAAAAAAGAGAGTATAAAATTAAAGATTACGTTGTTTATCCAAAGCATGGCGTTGGTCAAATTACTGAATTCAAAAAAATTAGTATTGGTGAAATTGACGTTGAAACTTATGTCATTAAATTCGAAAAAGATAAAGCCAATGGCATGGTTCCAGTAAATAAACAGTCACATTTGAGACCTTTGGCTACAATTAATCAAGTTAATAAATGTATTTCTATATTAAAAAGTAAACCAAAAATAAAAAGATCAATGTGGAGTAGAAGAGCGCAAGAATATGAGTCTAAAATTTCTTCTGGTAAAATCTATGAATTAGCAGAAGTTGTTCGTGATCTTAATAAAGGTGATGATTTAATGGTTGACCAGTCTTACAGTGAAAGACAGCTTTTTGAGAAGGCTTATGAAAGAATTTTATCTGAATTTCAAATCGTATTAAACATTTCTTTAGAGGACACTCAAAAGAAATTAGATAAAGCACTTAAAAGAAATTTAGAAGGTCAGTCAAAAAATATTGAGGCCAAACCTAAGAATCCAACAGAAGATCTGCCTGTTCAAGAAACAATTTCAGACACTGGAGAACCTTTAGAAGAATAAAAAAAAACGCCTCTCACACGTAAATCGTTATGAGAAGCGTTTTTAATAAAGAATACTAAGTTATTATCTTCTTCTTCTTTTTTTAGCTTTTTTCTTAGCCTTTTTCTTAGCTTTCTTTGCTTTTTTTCTTCTCTTAGGCATCTTTAGCTCCCTTTTAGTTTAAACGAATCAAAATGATTCGCTATTAGGTTATTTTTATTTTTTTATGAACGTTATGTCAATTCTTTAATTAAAGTTTAAATTTTTAAAATAAAATTTAAAATTTAATAAATTTTTTATATTTTTAATGTTTAAAAAAGTTAATGTTTATGCGCTTTATAATCAAATATTTTGTAAATTTAATAAAGTTTTTCCAAATCCTCTTTATATTTTTCTAAAATCTTTTTTCTTTTGAGTTTTAAAGTTGGTGTTAACATTCCATTCTCAATTGTAAATTCTTCTGTAATTAATTTAAATTTTTTAACTTTTTCTACTAAAGACAAACTTTTATTTAAATTTTCTAAATAAACTCCAATTTCTTTTTTATTTTCCTTGCTTTCACTAACTATAAGAGCAACGAGATATGTTTTTTTATCACCATAAACAAAACTTTGTTTGATTCTTTCATTTAAACATAACAAGTTTTCAATTTTTGATGGTGAAATGTTATCACCACCAAGGTTTACAATTATTTCCTTTTTTCTATCAGTTATTTTTAAATTTCCATCTTCAGTAATTTGTCCTATATCTCCAGTATGTAACCATCCATCTTTAATAATATCATTAGTTTCTTTCTCCATATTCCAGTACCCAAGCATAACATTTTCACCCTTTACCAATATTTCTCCATCATTAGCAATCCTTACTTCGTTAGTTTCAAAAGGTGGCCCAACCGTATCAATTTTGATTTTTTCTAGAATATTACAACTTACAACTGGTGAAGTTTCTGTTAGACCATATCCTTGTAAAGTTGGTAATCCTACGGAATTCAAAAATTCACCTACTTTTTGGTCTAAAGCTCCTCCACCTGAAACGAAAGCTTTTAATTTTCCTCCAAACTGTTTTTTAATTTTTTTTCTTACTAATTTTTCACATAAAAAATCGATAATTTTTTCCTTAAAATTAAGTTCTTCTTTATTTAGGTTTTTAGTTCCAAGAAAAATAGTGCTTTCAATGAGTTTCTTTTTAAAACCTTTTTGTTTCAAAAAATTCATAGAAATTTTGCTAAATAAATTTTGATAAAATCTTGGAACAGCAGTCATAATTGTTGGTTTTGCAATTGATATGTTCATAAGTAACTTTTCCAAACTTTCAGCATAGAAAATTTTTGCTCCTATTAAAATCTGAACATATTGAACAGTGTGCTCATAAGAATGAGACAAAGGAAGCCAGGTTAAAAAAACTGGTTTTTCATTTGTAATTAATGAGGCTAAAATTTTTTGTGCCCCCTCACAATTTGATAAAATACCTCCGTGACTAAGCATTACTCCCTTAGGGTTTCCAGTTGTCCCCGATGTATAAATTATACAAGCGAGATTATTTCTTTTTAAATTTTTGTTATAATCTAATTTTATCTGTTGAGAAAATTCAGGAGCACTAGAATAAATTTCAAATATTTCCTCTAGTGCTGAGACATCATTTATATCAGAGTTATTATGTCTAAAAAAACTCTCAAAAGAAAAAATTAAAGTCTCTTTTGAAATAAATTTTTTAATTTTTTTGTATTGAATATCATTTGAAATAATAAATATTTTTGGTTTACAATCGTTAATTATGTACTCATAGTCCTTTTCTGAATAAGTGGTAAATAATGGAACAGTCACACCTCCAGCATCCATAATTGCAAGATCAGCAATTAACCACTCTGGTCTATTTTCTGATAATAAAATAACTCTATCTCCTAAAGACAAGTTTTTACTTAAATGTTTTGACAAAACTCTGATTCTTTTATCAACTTCATCCCAAGTATAAGAACTTTTTATTTGTTTAGGCTTTAACCATTCTAAAAAAGGATCATTAATAGTTTTTGTTTTGCATGTTTCAAAGAAGAGTTCTACCAGACTATTGAGTTTATTTAATTCCATAAATTTTGGTGGGCGAAGAGAGAATCGAACTCTCACTTCTTGCGAAACACGATTTTGAGTCGTGCGCGTCTACCAGTTCCGCCATTCGCCCTTAATTGTTTAATTATTAATTAAATAGTATAAGAACTAAAATTATATTAAAACCAAAAAATGTTTACTTCTCTTTATAAAAAATGTTTAAATTTGGCTGCCCATAAAAGTTCTAAATATTATTTAGCAGCTGTTTCTTTTATTGAAAGCTCATTTTTCCCAATACCACCTGATGTAATGATAATACCTATGGTTATTTCAAAAAAAGATGATTTTTTAAAAATTTTTCTCATTACAACAATTTTTTCTGTTTTGGGTGGTATTTTGGGATATTTCATTGGTGCTTTCTTTTTTGATATAGGAATGCAAGTTATGACATTTTATAGTTATGAAGATAAGCTTATAAGTTTAAAAAATAATTTAATTAGTAGTGATGGTTTTTATGCTTGGCTAGGAATCCTTTTTTTAGCTGGCTTTACTCCATTGCCATATAAGGTTTTTACCATTGCTAGTGGTTTAATTGGATTTAATATTTTAATTTTCATTTTAATAAGCTTAATATCAAGAGGATTACGTTTTTTTATTGTTTCTTATTTATCTTATAAATTTGGAGATTTATTTACTCAATACATGGAAAAATATGGCTCTAAATGGTTTACAATTATTGGAATAATTATTGTTATAGTTGGAGCAATAGTTTATCTAATTCAAAAATTTTATGCTTAATTTCAAAAATCTTTTTTATTTTAAGTTGATTTTGATAATCAGTGTAACCTCGATTGTTTCTGCATATTTTATTGAACACATTCTTGGACATCAGCCTTGTAATTTATGCTTGATAGAAAGAATACCTTATGGATTAAGTATAATTTTAATAATTATGTATTTTAAATTTAGAAAAATTGAAAAATACCTTATTTTATTGTTAATTCTTATATTTATCTTCTCTTTTTTAATATCAATTTATCACTTTGGAATTGAACAAAGTTTTTTTCAAGAGTCGGCTCTTTGTCGAGTAAACAATATGTCTGATATAATCACAAAAGAGGAATTATTAGCTCAATTAAACGAGAAAAGAGTGAGTTGTAAAGATGTGACATTTAGAGTTTTTGGATTATCACTCACAAGTATTAATATTATTATTAGTTTTACTATAATTTTAATTTTAATAAAAATTTACAGACAATATGAAAAAATTAAATAAAAAAGTTGAAGAATTTATTAGAGTCGATCATGCAGGTGAACGTGGTGCAGTTAAAATTTACGAAGGTCAATTATTAGCTCTAAACACAATAGTAAAAGATGAAAATTTAAAAAAAATGATTGAAGAAATGCGACTCCACGAAAAAGAACATTGTGAATTTTTTGAAGCAGAAATCAAAAAGAGAAAAATTAAGCCTACAAAATTTTTGCCATTATGGGATTTATTAGGTGTTGGGTTAGGTTTTGGTTCAACTCTTCTTGGAAAAAAAGCAGCAATGCTTTGTACGGCATCTGTAGAGGAGGTTATAGATGAACATTACCAAAATCAAATTAATCAACTAAATTCAGATGAAAAAGATCTTAAAAAAAAAATTATTAAATTTAGAGAAGATGAATTACATCACAAAGATATAGCTTATGAAGAAGGAGCTACAAAAAAAGGTCTTTATTCAATAATGGATAAAATTATAAAAACTGGTTCCAAGTTGGCGATAACTGTTTCTGAAAAAATTTAAATTTTAAGCTTCTAACTCTACATCCCAATACAAGTAATCCATCCAGCTCTTATGTAAATAATTTGGAGGAAAATTTTTACCGTTTCGGTGTAAGTCTTCAGTAGATGGTTGAAAAGGATATTGATTTAGTTTCATTCCCGAGGATTTTAATAACTTACCACCTTTTTTTACGTTACAATCTGAACAAGCAGTAACAACGTTATCCCAATGTGTTTCTCCACCTTTCGACCTTGGTAACAAATGATCAAATGTTAGTTCTTCACCGCTTCCACAATATTGGCAAGAAAATTTATCTCTTAAGAAAACATTGAATCTTGTAAAACTTGGTTTGGACTGTGGGACTATATAATCTTTAAGCGCAATAACACTTGGAAGCTGCATATTAAATGATGGGCTTCTTACAACTCTGTCGTAACTACTTACTATAATTACCCTATCTAAGAAAACAGATTTAACAGTATCTTGCCAAGACCATAATGACAAAGGATAGTAACTCAAAGGTCTATAATCTGCATTTAAAACTAGTGCAGGACATTTTTCTAAAGATACATCTTGTTCAATAAACGTATTCATATAACTAAGTTTAACTTAAATAAAAAGCTATTTCAATATTTAGCGATTATCAATTTTTTTAAAATATAATTTAATGCTATACTAGATGCTTCGACAGGAATATGATGATCACAATTTTTGATTAAGTGGGTCTTTATTTCAACATTATTTCTTATCAAAAAATCTTTTGCTTCTAACATAAAATTAGGTGAGACAACTTGGTCTGAGTCTCCGTGTATTAGCAATGTGTCAGTTGAATTTTTTTTTCTAGATCTTAAATCTTCTTGATCAATAATTTTACCTGAAAAACCAACAATACAACCAAATTTTTCTTTTGACGTAAGGCCTAAGTTAATAGACATCATGCAGCCTTGGCTAAAACCAGACAAACAAATTTTATTTTTTTCTAAATTAAATTCGCTCCTTACTTCATCAATAAACTTATTCAATTTATTTTCTGCTTTAATTGATTCCTCTAGAACATATTTAGGATCATCTTTTGTTAAATCAAACCATTGAAAACCCGTTGGATTTATTGGACATGGCTCATGACCATTTGGACAAATAAATATTGTATTAGGTAAATGCCTTTTCCAATTCAATGATAGCATACTTATATCTTTTCCATCACCTCCATATCCATGAAGAAGAATAATGGCATTTTGAATTTCTTTATTATTGTCTGGTTCAATTAGAGTTGAATCAAGGCAAAATGTCATAGTGTATTATTTATGTTTTTTTATTTTCAAAACACTTTACTATACAAATATGATTTCAGGAATAATTGTTAAAATCTTATCAATAATTTTATTAATTGCCGTAGGAGTTGTCTTGATACTTGGGATTGGTACATTGTTTAAGGGTGGGGAAACAAGTAAAAAATATTCTAATAAGTTGATGCAATTAAGAGTTTTACTCCAATTTATTGCAATTATTGCTTTAGTGGGTTTTGCTTATTTTTTTAAAAATTAATTATAAGTACTTAACCAGTCTATAAATTTCTCGTCGTCAAAATCAATGGAACCAATTATTCTTGCAAATTCTAGTCCATCTTTGTTAATTAATATTGATGTTGGTATTCCTCTTAAACCAAATTTTTTTGCTAAAGTAATTGGTGTATCAAAGTATATTTCTAAGTTTTTAATATTGAGATCCTTAAAAAATTTTAAAGATTTTTCAGGATTATCTTGACCAATATTTATTGGAAATATTTTCAAATTATTTAAATCTTTATGAGTGAGTAATCGATCTAAAGAAGGCATTTCTTTTTTACAAGGTGCACACCAAGTAGCCCAAAAATTCAGTAAAATTAAATTCCCTTCGAAATCATCTAAGTTAAGTTCTTTATTTTTTTCGTCTAGAAACGTTAAACTGTCATACTTTTTTAACTCTTTGTTAATAACTAGACTTTTAATGCCAGTTACTTCATCAGCAAATGAATTTGTTAACAAAAAAATAAATATTATTAAAAATCTCATATTAAATAGGTATAATTAACTACCATGGCAAAAAATAAAAACAACCAGGCAATATGGGGAAATAGAATTAAAAATAATAATTCTACTCTTTTTCAAAGAATTGGTAGTTCAATTGACATAGATAAGAGACTTTTTAAAGAAGATATAAAAGGATCATTAGCTCATGTTGAAATGTTATTTAAACAGAAAATCATTTCGTTTAAGATAAAAAATAAAATTATTTTCGGTCTAAATAAAATAGAAAGAGAAATTTCAAATCAGAAATTTGAATTTAATAAAAAATTTGAAGATATTCATATGAATATTGAAAAAAGACTTTTTCAAATAATTGGGGAAGAAGCTGGTTTTGTTCATACAGGAAGATCTAGAAATGATCAGGTAATTACTGACTTAAAAATTTGGATAAAATCAGCAACTTATGAAATTAATTCATTATTGGATAAAGTAATTAAAAGCACAATAAAACTTGCAGAAAAAAATATTTATACCATTATGCCAGGTTTTACCCATCTCAAAAATGCACAAGCAATTTCATTTGCTCATTATTTAATGGCTTATGTTGAAATGTTTCAAAGGGATAAAAAAAGATTTTTAAATAACCTAGAAAATTTAGATGAAAATCCTTTGGGTGTTGCTGCATTATCTGGCACTTCTTTTAATATTGATAGAAATTATACTACAAAAAAACTTGGCTTTAAAAAACCAACAAATAATTCAATAGATACTGTTTCTGACAGAGATTTTGTTTTGGATTTTTTATTTAGTATCTCAGTTTGCTCAATGCATATTTCAAGAATAGCTGAGGAACTTATAATTTGGAACTCGGATGGTTTTAATCTAATAAATTTATCTGATAAAATAGTAACAGGCTCTTCTATAATGCCACAAAAAAAGAATCCTGACATGCTAGAGTACCTTAGGGGTAAATCTGGTAACAACTACGGAAACTTGTTCTCCATGTTAACAATAATGAAAGGTTTGCCATTATCTTACTTTAAAGATCTTCAAGACGATAAAGAAATTGTTTTTAAATCAAATCAAATCTTAACAGATAGTATTAAAATATTTAATGAAATACTTAAGAATATCTCTCCAAATAAAAAAAGAATGCTTGAAATTGCAAATTCTGGGTACATAACCGCAACTGATTTAGCTGACTATCTTGTGAAAAAACACTCTATGCCTTTCAGAAAAGCTTATCAAAAAACAGCTTCAATAGTTAATTTGGCAGAAAAAAAGAAAAAAAAACTCAATCAATTAAGTTTGGAAGAATTAAAGAAAATTGAGCCAAAACTTACAATTGAAGTTTTAAAAGTGTTTGATTTGACGAATTCTGTCAATTCAAAAAAATCATATGGTGGAACGTCTTTTGCTAATATCAAAAAAATGATAACTAAATATAAAAAACTTAAATGAAAAAAATAATTATCTTAACTATTGTTTTATCTTGTTTATTAATCTCATGTGGGAAAAAGGGGGACCCTGTTTATAATGAGTCCAAAAATAAAATTATAACATCATATATTAATATCAAAAAAGCCTAATGAAATATATTAATAAAAAACTCACAATTGAAAAAGTTAGTTTTCAGAAAATTGCTAAAATTTACAACACACCAGCCTATTGTTATTCTTATAATAAGCTAAAAGAAAACATTAAAAATTTCAAAAAAAATTTTAAATCAATTTCTCCTCTTATCTGTTTTGCAGTAAAATCTAACACAAATATAAAAATTATTAGAGAGATCAAGAAATTTGGATTAGGTGCTGATGTAGTGTCAATGGGAGAATTAATGATAGCTCTTAAAGCTGGAATTAAATCAAATAAGATTGTTTTTTCTGGTGTTGGAAAAACATCTGAGGAGATCAAATATGCAATTGATAAGAAAATTTTTTTAATAAATGCTGAGTCTGTTAGTGAAGTAAAAAAAATTGAACGCATCGCAAAATCAAAAAAGAAAAAAATTAAGATCGGAATTAGACTAAATCCTAATACAGATGCAAAAACCCTAAATCAAATTTCAACTGGAAAAAAAGAAAACAAGTTTGGTGTAAATGATAAAGTATTTTTCGAACTTGTAAAATATTGTAAAAATTCAAATAATGTTGATCTCAAATGTTTAAGTGTTCATATAGGAAGTCAAATTTTAGATCATAAACCATATCAGAAAATGTTGAAGGTAATTAATAAAATAATAAAAAAGTCAAATTATAACTTTGAATTTATAGACCTTGGTGGAGGTATGGGAATTTCATATGAAAATAATAAAAAAAAATTGGATTATAAAAAATACTGTCTTGCCATTAAAAAATTTTTAAAGATACATAAATCAAAAATAATATTTGAACCAGGTAGATCTATTGTAGGAAATATCGGTTTTTTAATATCAAAAATAATTTATATAAAAGATAGTGGCAAAAAAAACTTTGTTATTTTAGATGCTGCAATGAATGATTTTATGCGACCAGCTTTATACGGGGCTTTACATAGAACGTTACCTTCACTAAAAAATAACAAAATTTTAAAAAAAACTCATGAATTTGTAGGACCAATCTGTGAAAGTACAGATAGATTTATATCTTTTAAAAATTTCCAAGAAATAAAAGAAAATGATCTTATTGTTATATGCGATGTGGGAGCATACGGGATGTCTTTGAGCTCAAATTATAACGTAAGACCAAAACCTATTGAGCTTTTAATTAAAGGCTCAAAAATTAATGTTATAAAAAAAAGACAAAAGTATAAAGACTTGATTTAGCTTTTGATAAAATGATTAGAAATTCTATATTTTCAATATTCTTTTTTTTAGGAATAATTATTATTTCAATAATTTTTTTACCGACTCTCTTCCTACCAAAAAAAATTGTTTTATTTGGTGGCAAATTAATGGGTCATTGGGCTAGTTTCTGTCTAAAATTTTTTTTATCTACAAAAATTGTTATTAAAGGTGAAGATAACATAATTAAAAATGAAAAATTTTTTATAGCTGCCTCCCATCAATCAATGTTTGAAACATTTTACCTGCAAACTATATTTAACTCTCCTGTCTTTATTTTAAAAAAAGAATTACTTTTAATCCCAATTTTTGGCTGGTATTTGAAAAAAATAGGATCAATATCAATTAAAAGAAATAAAGTTTCTAAAGATAATTTGACCTTTTTTGATGATATTTCAAATATGATTAACAATTCAAAGCGCCCTTTAATAATTTTTCCTCAAGGGACCAGGATTTTACCACATGAGAGACCTAAATTTAAAAAGGGTGTCTCAAGAATTTATGGAGAACTAAAGATTGCTTGTCAACCAGTAGCTATTAACTCAGGATATGTTTGGCCAAAGAATGGGGCTAAAAGTACAAATAAAACTATAACAATATCTATTTTAAAACCAATTCAGACTGGGATCATAAAAGAGGAATTCTTGGAAATTTTGGAAAAAAGTATTTACTCAGAACTTAATCTTTTAAATTAACCCTTCATAGGCATAACAACATAGATACTATCAAAATCTCCAGGATCTTTAATAAGTGCTGGTGATCCAGTATCATTTAAAAGAATAGCAATTTTTTCTCCATCTATTTGGGTAGCAACATCAATGAGATATCTTGAATTAAAACTTATTTCTAAATCATGATCAAAATTAACGTTTAATGTCTCTTTTCCATCTCCACTGTTTGTATTATTCACTGATAAATTTAATACATCCTTAGATAAACTAAATTTAACACCATCTTTTTTATCAAGAGAAACTGAAGCTACTCTGTCAACTGAATCTAAAAATAACTTCAAATCAATCTCTAATTTTTTTTGATTATTTTTAGGTATTACTTGAATGTAATTTGGAAACTTACCATCTATTAATTTGGATATTAAAATACTTTTATTTAACTCAAATTTAATTTTAGATTTTAGATTAGAAACTTTAACATCTCCATCATAATTTTCTAACAAAGAACATAATTGGAAAACAGTCTTTTTTGGTAATATTATTGGTTCAAAATCAATTTTATTGTCCAACTTTACTTTTGAAATAGACATTCTATGGCTATCAGTTGCAACTGCTGTTAAATAATTTTTATCTTCAAACTCTGTTTGATGAAAGTAAATCCCACTTAAATAATGTCTTGTTTCGTCATTAGAAACTGAGAATTTACACTTATTTAATAGTTTTAAAAGTTGTTTTGACTTAATCAAAAATTCATTATCATTAAAATTTTCGTCTGTAAGGGGAAATTCAGTAGCACTTATACAATTCAAATTAAAAATAGATTTTTCTGATTCTAAATGAAGTTTACTATTATCTGTTAAAGTTAAATTAATTTTTTTTCCTGAAGAAAATTTTCTAACAATATCATACATTATAGCAGAAGACGTTGTTGTCTTACCCTCTTCTAAAACTTCAATATTATCGATTTGATGAATAAATATTAAATCTAAGTCGGTTGCAGTTATTGTTAATTTAGAATTTCCTGTGTCTAGTAAAATGTTTGATAAAATTGGTAATGTACTCCTTTTTTCGATGACTCCTTGACAATAATTTAAAGCTAACTGGAGATCTTGTTGATTAATATTAAATTTCATAATTTTTATTATTATATAAAATTTGATTTTTTAATTTGTTAATATTTTCAACCATATCTGGATTTTTTTCTTTTAATTTTTCAATGGTCTTCACTGAATGTATTATAGTTGTATGATCCCTATTAGAAAATTCTCTTCCAATTTCAGGTAGGGATTTTGACGTTAAAATTTTAGTTAAATATATTGCTGTTTGTCTTGGTCTTACTAAATATCTAGATCTTCGCGATGATAACATTTCATTTTTGCTAATTTTAAAAAATTTACAAACTACAGTTTGAATTAAATCTATTGTGACTTTATTTTCTCCTAAATTTAACAGATCCTTGATTATTATTTTTGTCTCTGACAAATTGGGAACTTTATTATAAATACGAGAGTAAGAAACTATACGGTTAATTGCACCTACAATTTCTCTTATACTGGCAGTTATTTCTGTGCTTATAAAATCTTTTATTTCTTGAGAAACTTTAATTTTTTCAGAGTAAAAATTACTCAAATCGTCTGTCTTTTTTTCAACTATTTTTTTTCTTAATTCATAATCTGGTTTTTGAATATCAACAACTAAACCTCCTGAAAATCTTGATTTTATTCTTTCCTGTATTCTTGACAACTTGTTAGGTGCTCTATCTGCTGAAACAATTATTTGTGATCCTTTATCAAGCAGAGCATTGAATGTATGAAAAAACTCTTCTTGCATTGCCTCTTTACCATTCATAAATTGAATATCATCAATTAATAGAATATCTGTATTTCTAAAATATTCTTTAAATTTTACCATATCATTTGCTTTTATTGATTTAACAAATTGATACATAAATCTTTCCGCAGATATAAACATAACTTTATTATTTTTTTTCAATTCAAGACCAATTGAATTTAGTAGATGTGTTTTTCCCATACCTACACCACCATAAATATATAATGGGTTATATTGAGAAATATTTTCTGAGACTTTTAAAGATGCTTCAAATGCAAGTTTATTACTAGGTCCAGTTATAAAGTTATCAAATCTTTTATTTGGATCTATACGGTTATACTGTAGATATGAATCTTTGATAAATGACACATTTTCATTAATTTCTGATGATTGAAAATTTTTTTCACCCCCTATATTTTTTACTACTTTTTTTTCAATTATCTTAAATTCAATACGTATTATATTTTTTTTATAAATTTTTATAATCTTTAAAATTTGATCTAAGTATCTTGAAACAATCCAATCTCTAATAAATCTTGTTGGTACAGATAAAAGAATATAACTAGAGAATTCTTCTATAAAATCTATTTTTTTTAACCAACTTTCATAGATATCCAAACCCATTTTATTTTTCATATCGGTTTGTATAGATGCCCAATTTAAATTTTCATTATTAAGGTTTTTATTAAAAGAACTATTATTCATAATTTAACTTGGGGAGACTCCAGTTAGAACCTTAATGAACTTATTGCAACAATTAATTTTAAATAAATAAAAAAATATTAAATCTAGGATTGTGTAAAAATATTTTAAAAGTAAAAAAGTTTTCTTTTGAAAATTTTTTTTACATTTTAATAAATAAAATTTGAGATTGAAAAAATTATGTTGGTTAGTTTACTAAATCTAAATATTGTGAAGTTTATTTTTAAGATCATACATACTGCGTATGCTTTAAGTTGAATCAACTAACGCTATATTAAACTATAATGATGCAATTTTTTTTGTAATTCTTGATACGTTTCTTGAAGCGTTTTGTTTTTTTACTATCCCCGTCTTAGCAATCTTCATCAGCTCTGAATTCAACTTAGGTAAGAATTTTAAAGCCTCTTTTTTATTTTTATCTTCAATTAATACGTTCATTTTCTTTAATGCATTCTTATATCTGCTTTTTCTTGCTTTATTTACAGAAGTTTGTTTTGTAATTCTTCTTATTCTTTTAATTGCAGATTTAGTATTGGCCATATGCGCGGGTATATAGCTTGAGAACTTCTATTGGTCAATCAAATAATTCATAATTTTTGGCAAGAATTACAAAAAAAAGTTGACCTATTAGAAATATTTTTTTTTTCAATAATTCCCCCACAATTGGACGTTTTACATTTTAATCCTTCTCTTTCGTAAACTTTAAAATCTTTTTGAAAACTTCCCTTCTTACCTAATATATTTTTAAAATCTTTTATACTAGATCCACCTTTTTTAGTTGCATTTAATAAAACTTTTTTTGAAAAAAAAATAATTTTTTTACATTCAATCTTTTTTAATAAACCTGCTTCTTTGATTGGATTAATTTTACTAAAGAATAATATTTCGCTAGCATAGATGTTGCCAATTCCTGAAACAAATTTTTGATCTAATAAAAAATTCTTAATATTTTTTTTCTTATTCTTAAAAAATGAGTAAATATAATCGAGATTAAATTTTTTTTGGAATGGCTCTGGCCCCAAGTGAGAAAATCTTTTTTTTAAGGATTCAGAGTCAAGAATAATTTCAAAAAAACCAAATCTTCTTGGATCATTATAAACAACTTTAAAATTACTAAAAATAATTTCTACATGATTATGTTTTTTTGGTAAAATTGGAGAATTATAAAAACTAGTATTAGTAAAATTTTTTTTTTTTAAATTAGTAACTATATGGACCGTTCCAGACATTCCGAGATGAAGTAAACAACAACCTTTATTGGACAAATAAATAATAAGATATTTTGAAAATCTTTCGACTTTTATTATTTTTTGATTCTCGAGAAAATTTTTAAAATTAGATGGTATCTTAGTTCTTAAATTAGGGTTTCGTATTATTACTTTTTTTACCTTTTTTTGTTTGATCTTTTTGTTTAATGACTGTCTTACTACTTCTACTTCTGGTAATTCTGGCATTTATTACTATATTCAATATATATATTTATTTTTATGCAACAATATCTACAAAATAAAAAAGGACTAGTGAAAAATGTGTTTGATCAAGTTTATGATAAATATGATTTAATGAATGACTTTATGTCATTAGGTATTCATCGTTTGTGGAAAAAAAATTTGTTAAATATGATGAATCCTTCTCCTAGCCAAAAATTAATTGATGTGGCATGTGGTACTGGTGATATAGCAAAAATTTTTTTAAAATATACAAATAAAGATTCTCAAATAACTTGTGTTGACCCAAATTCATCAATGCTTAAGAAAGGCCAAGAAAAATTAAACAAGTTTAAAAATATAAACTGGGTAACGGCACCAGCAGAAAAACTTCCAGTAGCAGACAATTCATTTGATTTTTATACTATTAGTTTTGGTTTAAGAAATACAAAAAATTTAAATAAAACTTTAAGAGAAGCATATCGTATTTTGAAGTCTGGAGGTCGTTTCCTATGCCTTGAATTTTCAAAAATACAAAACCCAGGATTAGATGTTGTTTATAAAAATTATTCAAAACTTATTCCATCTATAGGTAAATTAGTAGTTGGTGAAAAAGAGCCTTATGAATACCTTATTAAGAGTATTGAAAACTTCGTTAATCAAGATCAATTAATTGAATTAATGGAAAATAATGATTTTAAAAAATGCAGTTATAGAAATTTATCAGGTGGAATAGTGTCTATTCATAGTGGGTGGAAAATTTAATGATAAAAAAATTTATCATTTTATTTCAATTAGGAAGAAAAATAGCGAAATCAGATATATTGGAAATAACCTCAAAATTTCAGGAGCCACCAATTTTAATTAAAATTTTATTTAAAATTCTAGCATTTTCTTTTTCTCCTCAACAAAAAATAGATATGAATAAAGATGAAGGTGAAAGATTATCAAGCTCATTAGAGTCAATGGGAACCACCTTCATTAAACTTGGTCAATTTTTAGCGACAAGACCAGATATTATTGGAGATGAACTATCAAAAAAACTTGAAAATCTTCAAGATAAACTTCCGCCTTTTTCTCTAGTTCAAGCAAAAGAAATAATTAAAAATGATCTTGGTGATGAAACATACAACTCCATAATAAATTTAAGCGAACCAGTGGCGGCAGCTTCCATAGCTCAAGTTCATAAAGCTCAGATAAATGATAACGGAACTATTAAAGATGTTGCAATTAAAATTTTACGACCCAATATTAAAAAAATATTTAATGAAGAAATAGATGCTATGATGCTTTTTGCCTTCTTTGTTGAGTCTTTAATTAAAAAAACCAAAAGACTTAAGCTAGTAGAGGTTGTTTTTTTATTAAAGGAAATAACAAATCTTGAAATGGATCTTAGGTTTGAAGCAGCAGCTGCAAACGAATATGCAGAAAATACTAAAAATGATGTTGGATTTAGAGTACCACAAATCTATTGGAATTTTACAAATGAAAATGTAATGACACTTGATTGGATTGATGGTGTTTCAATTAGAGAAACAGAAGAATTGAAAAAAAAAAATTTTAATACGGAAAGAATTGCAGAAGATATAATTCAAAATTTTTTAAGACATGCTGTAAGAGATGGTTTTTTCCATGCTGATATGCATCAGGGTAACATATTTGTCGATAATAACGGTCATATTGTTCCGATTGATTTTGGAATAATGGGAAGATTAGATAAAATGAGTAAAAGATTTTTAGCAGAAATATTATTCGGATTTATTCAAAGAGATTATAGAAAAGTTGCTGAAGTGCATTTAATAGCAGGCTTAGTTCCAAAAGAAGTTCCAATTGATGATTTAGCTCAAGCACTAAGATCAATTGGTGAACCCATTTTTGGACAAGCTGTGAAAGACATTTCTGGGGGGAAACTTTTAAAACAGCTTTTTGATGTTACTGAAAAGTTTAATATGCAAACACAACCTCAACTTCTTATGTTACAAAAAACAATGGTAGTGGTTGAGGGTGTTGCTAGAAAATTAAACCCTAATACAAATATTTGGACTACATCAAAACCTGTCCTTGAAAACTGGTTAAAAGAAACAAAAGATCCAATGACAACTTTAAATGAAACACTTCAAAATACTTCTGAGGTGATCAAGCGACTACCTGAATTTCCTGAAATAATGGATAAAGCAAATCAAGCTCTGACTTATTTAGCAAGTGGTAAAATTCCTCAAAACTCAAATTCTTATACAGCTTTAAATACTAAAAGATCGGAAATGATTACCTTTAGAAACCAATCTATTATTGGTTTTTTAATCCTTGTAATTTTTGGTCTATTGGTATTTTAATTTAGCGATGAAAAATTTAGCAAACAAAAAAGTTTTATTTATTATTTGTGGTGGAATTTCAGCCTATAAAAGTCTTGAAACAATTAGGTTATTTAAAAAAAATAATGCTAAAATAAAAACTATTTTAACGAAAAGTGCAAAAGAATTTGTAACACCTTTATCTGTCTCATCTTTATCACAAGGTAAAGTTTATGATGACCTTTTTAATTTAGAAAATGAAACTGAAATGGATCATATTTCTCTCTCTAGATGGGCAGATGTTATTATAGTCGCCCCAGCAACTGCTAATACAATTGCTAAACTTAGTCAGGGTTTATCAGAGGATTTGGCTACAACTGTAATTCTTGCATCGAATAAAAAAATATTTTTAGCTCCAGCAATGAATGTTAGAATGTGGGAACACAAATCTACACAAAATAATGTAAAAAATTTAAAAAATTATGGCTACAAACTAATAGGACCAGAAATCGGTGATATGGCTTGTGGTGAATATGGTGAAGGAAAAATGGCAGATCCTCAAAAAATTTTTGAGGAAATTAGAAAATTTTTATCCAAAAAAATTGGTAATAAGAAAATAAAAGCTCTTGTAACAGCAGGTCCTACTAATGAATACATTGATCCTGTAAGATTTATTTCAAATAAATCTAGTGGTAAGCAAGGATACGAAATAGCAAAATCTTTATGCGAAAGAGGTTTTGATACAACTTTAATATCTGGACCAACTAATTTAACTATCAATAAAGAAATAAAACTTATCAAAGTTGAAACTGCTGAGGAAATGTTCAAAGCTACCCAACAAAATCTTCCAACGGATATAGCTATATTTTCGGCAGCAGTTGCTGATTTTAAATTAAATAAAAGAAATCAAGAAAAAATCAAAAAACAAAATAATCTTACTTTAGAACTAGAAAAAAATATTGATATTTTAAATTTTGTTTCTAACCATAACTCTATGAGACCAAAGTTGGTTATTGGATTTGCAGCTGAGACAAATAATTTAGACAAAAATGCTCTTGCAAAATTAACAGATAAAAATTGTGACTGGATTATTGGGAATGATGTATCTAAAAAAGATTCAGGTTTTGGGTCTGATTTTAATGAAGTCACCATTTATTTTAAAAACTCAAAAGATAAAAAAGAGAAACTTTCATTTAAAAAAAAATCGGAAATATCAGAAGAAATTGTAGATAGAATTGTTTCTCATATTAATTGATGGTTAAAGTATTAATAAAAAAATTAGATCCTGCCGTAAAATTACCTGAATATGAAACTGATGGTGCGTCTGGAGTAGATTTAAGAGCCTTTATAAAAGCACCAATAAATATTAAACCTAAAACTTCATTTTTAATTCCAACTGGATTATCTGTAGCTTTTTCAAATGATTATGAAATTCAAATTAGACCTAGATCAGGGCTAGCGGCTAAAAATAATATTACTGTACTCAATACTCCTGGTACTGTCGATAGTGACTACAGAGGTGAAATTAAAGTTATTATTTTTAATCATGGAGAGGCTGACTTCAATATAAATAGTGGTGATAGAATTGCTCAAATGATTTTAACACCTGTTGTTAAAATGAAATTTGAAGAGACTAAAGATTTACCTGAAACTATTAGAGGAAAAGGTGGCTTTGGCTCAACAGGTAAATGAACTTAAAATTAGATAAAAACCAAGTTGAAAAATTTTCTCGACAAATTATTATTAAAGATATTGGTATTTTAGGACAAAAAAAGATTATTCAATCAAAAGTTTTGATAATAGGTATGGGAGGGTTAGGTTGCCCTGTTGCAGAATTTTTAATAAGAGCAGGTGTCGGGCTTTTAGGAATTGTTGACCAGGATAAAGTTGATCTATCAAATATACATAGACAAACTTTGTATGACATCAAAGATTTGAAAAAACACAAAGTTAAAGCAGCATATAAGAAATTAAAACAAATAAATCCTAAAACTAAAATAAATACTTACAAAACTAAATTAAATGAAACAAACTATAATAGAATTATTAAAAAGTATGATTATGTGATTGATGGATCAGATAATTTCAAAACTAAATTCTTAGTTAACGATGCTTGTATTAAATTAAAAAAATTTCTTGTAACAGGAGCAATAAGTAAATTTGATGGTCATGTTTTTACTTTCAATTTTAAAAATAATAATACACCATGTTTAAGATGCTTCTTTCAAGAAGATGAGATTTTGGATGATGCACTTAATTGTGAGTATGAGGGAGTATTAGGAACTGTTGCAGGCATAATTGGTGCAATTCAAGCCAATGAAGTTTTAAAACATATTTTAAATATAGGAAAAGATTTAAATAGTTTAATTTTAATAATTGATTTATTAAATTTAAATTTTAGAAAAGTAAAAATAAAGAAACAAAAAGAATGTATGTGCAAATGAAAATAAAAAATATATTTTTTTTTTTGATTACAATAATTTTATTTTCTACAGCAAATGCTAATGATGTTTTTTTATCATTAAAAAAAGATAAAGTTAATGTGAGATATGGTCCAAGTTTTGAGTCTCCTGTTAAATTCATTTATAAAAAAATTAATTTACCGATAAAACAAATAGATAAAAAAGAAAATTGGAGAAGAATTATTGATTTAAAGAATAACAGTGGATGGATACATAGATCTCAATTAAAACCTACAAACTCTATTATTCCACTCACAGATAAAATATTATTTAAAAAACCATCTAATTTTTCTAAGCCAATAGCAAAAATCAGAAAGGGTAGAGTTTTAACTCTTCAAAAGTGTGAGGGGAACTGGTGTAAAATTAAATCTGATAATTTTAAAGGCTGGATTAAAACAAACAATGTTTGGGGCTCAATTAATTAAAATCAGCTGATAAAGATCTGATTGTCGAATCATTTAATTTTGTAGTATGAGAATATTCACTGTGATCTATTCCAAGCTTAATTTCAGTTGAGCCAGATTTGAATTTTTCTATTTGTTGATCATTAAATTTGAAATGAATAAACTGAACAGATGAAGCCTTACCCTCAGCTGAGGTTCTATCAACATCTTCCTCTGGTATTGCCTTCAAAATTTCTTTGTCAATTTTCATAAAAACTTTTTCTTCAATTCCACCAACTTTACCTAGAAAAGCAGCTCTTGATACGGGATTATCTATTTCGAACATTAAAGTTGCTGTTAACTCTTTTCCATTTGGGACAAGGGGATTGTAAGCTGTTAATTCATCATTTAATTGATCTTCGCCACCTTTTTCGATGTAGAGCATTTCTTGAACTTGAGCTAACATAGTTTCATAACTTTCAAAATAGAAAGTTGCATAAGGGCCTAAAGCAACCCTTCTATCTTTTTTAAACTCAACAATATTTTTTCTTAATTCTTTTCTTTGCTTCGAATAAACATCTAAAGGCATAATATCTTTTTTGTCTATTTCTCTTTTATTTTTTGGCATTTTTAAATTCTATAACTTTTAGCAATAAGTTCTATAGGATGTACTGCCTCATCATTAGAAATATTTGTATCAATTTCTAGCTGCTTTAAATGTTTACCTGCTAAAGGACAATCTGAAGCCATATATTTATTTTTTTTAGCTTTTATTTGTCTAACTGTTGGCTTACCAACTTTTATTGCTAAGTCATGAGTTTCTTTCATTACGCCAAAAGTTCCACCATGACCGGCACATCTTTCAACTACATCTATTTTAGCATTAGGTATTAATTTAAGCATATCCCTGGCTTTAATACCCATATTTTGAGCTCTAGCATGACACGCATGGTGTACTGTGACTCCTCCGTCAATTTCGGTCATACCATCAACTAATCCCTCATTTTTAGCTATATCCACCACATATTCATCAATATCCATTACATTCTTTGACAATTTTTTTATATTTTCATTGTTAGGTAATAATAACGGCCATTCAAATTTTAGCATAAGACCACAACTAGCTGTAAGTGTAACTACTTTATAACCTTTATTAACCCATTCCAACAAACCTTGAGAAACCTTTTTTGCTTGATCTACTACTTTTGGCAAATCTGCTTGTTCCAAGAATGGCATTCCACAACAGCCTGGATAATCTTCTTGAACCTCAACCCCATTTTTTTTAAGAACTTTTAAAGCGGCTACCCCAGTATTTTTTTTATTAAAATTTACAAAACAGGTTGTATAAATAACAACTTTTCTATTATTTTTTTTTGTTTCAAATTTAATTTTATCTTTATTTTTTTTAAAAAAATTAGAAAACGTCTCCGAATTATATTTTGGTAATTGAACTCTAATATCTATACCTACAATAATTTCTAATATTTTTCTAATTAGTACATTCTTTATATTAGATGCCCAATTAATGAATTTAGAGAACATTACACCAATTTTAGAATTCCTATCCACTTCTGCTAATTGTCTTGGTACAGAAGGTAATTGACCTAATTTTTTTTGTGCTGTTCTGTACCTCAACATTAAATGTGGAAAATCTAAATCGAAATCATGTGGTGGTACATATGGGCATTTAGTCATAAAACACATATCACATAATGTGCATGCATCCACTACTGGAGCAAATTGATCGCTAGATAAACTCTCTACATTCTCATCTTTTGAGTCGTCAATCATATCGAATAATTTAGGAAATGAATCACAAAGATTAAAACATCTTCGGCACCCATGACAGATATCAAATACTCTTCTCATTTCAGAGTCTAATTTTTCAAGATTTAAAAAATCTGGATGTTCAAAATCTATTGGATGACGAATAGGTGCTTCTGTACTACCTTCTTTGCTCATAGTAATTTAAAGATTTATTTTAGTGGGTGAGAAACACCCACTAACTAATATTTTTAACTGATAGATTCCAAAGTTTTTTGAAATTTACCTGCATGGGATTTTTCAGCTTTTGCTAAAGTTTCAAACCAATCAGCAATTTCTTCAAAACCCTCTTCCCTAGCTGTTTTAGCCATGCCTGGATACATATCAGTATATTCATGCGTCTCACCAGCTACAGCTGATGCTAAGTTATCTTTGGTTTCACCAATCGGCTTTCCAGTTGCAGGGTCACCAACTTGTTCTAAATATTCTAAATGACCATGTGCATGACCAGTTTCTCCCTCTGCTGTTGATCTAAAGACTGTAGCTACGTCGTTATATCCTTCTATGTCTGCTTTTTGAGCAAAATATAGATATCTTCTGTTTGCTTGACTTTCACCAGCAAATGCTTCTTTTAAATTTTCTTCAGTTTTTGTTCCTTTTAATGACATTTGTATCTCCTTAATTAATTTTTATAAATATAATCATATCTAATTTATTGTCAACAGTTTAGAACAATTATAATGTAGTTTGTAAGTCTTTGAAATTTAAGGATTAATTTTGATTTTGATTATCACTCGCAACTTTTATCAAAACTTCAACAGATTTAATTTTTTTTCCAGTAATATTTCTTTTAATATTTATTTTTTCAATATCGTCCTCATGACAATCAATTAATTGATTTGTGTCTTCATCAAAAAAATGGTGATGGTTACTTATATTTGTATCAAAATAACTTTTATCGCTATTAATTGAAATTTCTTTTAAATACCCTTTATCTTTAAAAGCATGAACTGTATTATAAACTGTTGCTAAAGATATTTTTTCGTTCAATTGCTCTGAAATGCTTTTTGCGAGATCATTTATGGTAAAATGAAAAGTTTTTTCTCTATTGAATAAAACTTCACAAATTTTTAACCTTTGTTTTGTAGGTCTTAAACCAGATAGTCTTAATTTATCAATAAATTCAGTGTTTTTTATCATAGTTTTTTATAATAATTCTAAACTATATCTATATTATAATTCTATAAAATCAAGTATTAAGGGTGTTCAATTTTATGAAAAAAAACTCCTACTCTTACGATGATCTTATTAAATGCGGTAAAGGTGGCCTTTTTGGTCATGAAAATGCCAAATTACCCCTTCCACCTATGCTTATGTTTGATAGAATTACAGAAATAAGTGACAGTAATGGTACTTTTAAAAAAGGTTCTTTAAAAGCAGAACTAGATATTAAAAAAGATCTTTGGTTCTTTGATTGTCATTTTGAAGGTGATCCAGTTATGCCTGGATGTTTAGGTTTAGACGCTATGTGGCAATTAGTAGGTTTTTATTTAGGGTGGATTGGAAACCCTGGAAAAGGTAGGGCTTTAGGTGTCGGAACTGTTAAGTTTACTGGAGAAGTCTTACAAAATGTAAAGTTAGTTAGATATGAGATTGATATGAAAAAAATTATGTCGCCAGGAGGTACAACTGTAGGTCTTGCAAATGGTATTGTTTTAGCAGATGATAAAAAGATATATTCAGCTGATAGTTTAAAAGTAGGTTTATTTAAATAATGAGAAGAGTGGTTATTACTGGTTTGGGAATTGTTTCTTGTTTAGGTAATAATCAAGATGAAGTTTATAAATCGCTTCTAAATTCAAGATCAGGTATTACTTTTTCTGAAGAATACAAAGAACATAATCTTAAAAGCCATGTTCATGGTAAACCAAATATTAAACTTGAAGATTATATAGATAGAAAAACTATAAGATTCATGGGATCAGGTTCAGCATATAATTATATTGCAATGAAGGAGGCCATAAAAGACTCTGGATTAGAAGAAAAAGAAGTTAGTAATTTTAAAACTGGAATAGTTATGGGGTCAGGAGGACCATCAATTGAAAATGTGATTTTAGCATCAGATAAAACTAGAGCTAAAACCCCGAAATTAATGGGTCCTTTTATAGTTCCAAGAACAATGGCAAGTACTGCTTCAGCAACACTTGCTGTGCCATTTAAAATAAAAGGAACTAATTATACAATGAGCTCAGCTTGTGCAACTAGCGGACATTGTATCGGGAATTCAATGGAGTTAATCCAAATGGGTAAACAAGATATTGTTTTTGCTGGTGGAAGTGAAGAAATTCATTGGGCAATGACAGCTATGTTCGATGCAATGACTGCTTTATCATCAAAATATAATGATAAACCAGAGACAGCTTCGAGAGCTTATGACAAAACAAGAGATGGTTTTGTAATTGCTGGTGGAGGTGGAGTTCTAGTTCTTGAAGAATATGAACATGCTAAAGCAAGAGGTGCAAAAATTTATGCAGAACTAACTGGTTATGGGGCAACATCAGATGGATATGATATGGTTGCTCCATCTGGTGAAGGGGCAGTAAGATGTATGAAAATGGCAATGTCTACCCAAAAAAATAATATCGATTATATTAATACCCACGGGACATCCACACCAGTAGGGGATATTACTGAATTGAATGCAATAAAAGAAACTTTTGGAAGTGATATTCCTAAAATAAGTTCTACAAAATCTCTATCAGGTCATCCTTTAGGAGCTGCATCAGTTCATGAAGCAATCTATTGCCTAATAATGATGAAAAATAACTTTATTGCTGGTTCAGCTAATATTAATGAGATGGATGATGAAGCGAAAAAATTCCCAATAATTGCAAAAACTGAAAAAGATGCAACTTTGAATACTGTTATGTCTAATAGTTTTGGTTTTGGGGGAACTAATGCAGCATTAATTTTTGAAAAGGTTTAATTATGAACTTAATGAAAGGTAAAAAAGGATTAATCATGGGTGTTGCCAATGAAAGATCCATCGCATGGGGTATTTCACAAAAACTCGCTGAATCGGGTGCCGAACTTGCATTTACATATCTTGGAGACGCTTTAAAAAAAAGGGTTATACCTTTAGCAGATAAATTAAATTCAAAAATAACATTTAGTTGTGATGTTGAAAAAAAAGAAGAAGTGGTAAAATTATTCAAAGATATTAAATCTCAATGGGGTGAAATTGATTTTGTAGTCCACGCTGTAGCTTTTTCTGATAAATCAGAACTGTCTGGGGAATATATTAACACTACACGAGAAAATTTTTTGAGAAGTATGTTGATTTCTTGCTTCTCATTTACAGAGGTTGCTAAAGAAGCATCTAATGTGATGAAGGAAGGTGGAAGTATGTTAACTTTAACTTATGAGTCTAATAAAGCTATTCCAAATTATAATGTAATGGGTGTTTGTAAATCGGCCCTTGAAGCAAGTGTAAAATATTTAGCTAGAGATTTAGGTACTAAAGGCATTAGAGTAAATGCAATAAGTGCAGGACCTATTAAAACACTGGCAGCTTCTGCTATAGGAGATGCAAAATTTTTATATAAGTGGAATGAGGACCATTCTTTCCTAAAGAGAAACGTAGATATCCATGATGTTGGTAATTCAGCATTATATCTGCTCAGTGACCTTGCAAACGGTGTTACTGGTGAAATTCACTATGTAGATGCTGGATACAATAAAGTTGGAATGCCAGATCCTAAGAATATTACTTAAAATATATAGTTAAATTTATTTTAAAAAATTGTTATGTTATTATATTCGGTATGACAGTTGAGCAATACATACAACAAGCGAAGGCTTTACTTAATAAAGATAAATTAGAAGATGCTAATATCGTATTTAAAAAAATTCTTGAATTAGAACCAACTTATTATAAAGCTCATGTCAACATGGGCGCAATATCTCTAAAACTTGGAAAATTAAATGATGCGGAAATAAGTTTTAAAAAAGCAATTGAATTTAAACCAGAATTTGAATTAGCACATTATAACTTGGGTGTTACTCAAGCAAAACTTAACAAATTCCATGAAGCTGAGATAAGTTATAAAAATGCTATAAAGTACAAAACTGATTATGTTGAAGCTCACAGCAATTTAGGATCTGCTTTACTCAAACTTGGAAAAACTGATGAAGCAGAAATAAGTTTTAAAAAAGCAGTAAAATTAAAACCTGAATTTGCTATTGCTCATTATAATCTAGGTTGCGCACAAGAAAAACTTAACAAATTTGATGAAGCTGAGATAAGTTATAAAAAGGCAATCAAATTGAAATCTGAATATCCCGAGGCTTTAAATAATTTAAAAAGAATGATTAGACAAAATCAACTATTATTGGATCTTCAAGAAGTTAGAAAAATTAAGATAAGCGATCAAGGCAATAAAGTAGGGCTTACATCAAACCCCTTTATTTCTAAAAGAAAAGTAGAGAAAGAACTCATTGCCGAGATATACAAAATAAAATCTATTGAAATAGATAATACCAAAGATATTAGATTTGGTAATGGTAAATTTTCAGATTATGAGTTATTTGAAAATAACTCTACTATTCTTAAAAGAGTAGAAAAAGACTTAACAAAGATTATAAGTGAAGCAATCAAGTCAGATATTTTTATCATTGACTCTTTTTTTAATATTTTGCGCACAGGAAGTGGATTAGCTTCTCATCATCATATAAACAATTTTGATAGGAAACATAACTTAGGAAATCAAAAATTTAGTCTTACTTATTATTTAACTGTTGGAGATCAAAATTGCAGTGAACCTGGAATACTAAAACTTTATGATCCTAATGAGGAAATCTTACCATCAGAAGGAACTATAGTAATTTTTCCAGCTACCAGAATGCATTCAGCCTCTTACGGAGGGGAAACTGATAGAGTTATGATAGGGGTTAATTTTTATACTCTTATATAAATTAAGTTAAGAGACATTTTATTTAATGCCCCTAAACTTATTTAGATGCTTGTTTAATTGAGAGTTTAACTTTACCTCTATCAAAACCAATTACTTTGACTTTTACCTCGTCACCTTCTTTAACTACATCGGTAACCTTTGCCACTCTTTTATCTGCTAATTCTGAAATATGAACCAGTCCATCTTGTTTTCCCAAAAAATTAACAAATGCACCAAACTCCATTATTTTCATGACTTTACCAGAATAGATTTTGTTCATTTCAGCTTTTGCAGTAATATCTTTAATCATTTGCAAAGCAATATTTCTAGACTCTTCATCTGGTGCAGCTACTGTAACAACACCTTCATCGTTCACGTCAACTTTTGCACCTGATTTTTCAACAATTTCTCTTATCGTTGCTCCACCTTTTCCAATTACAGCTGCAATGTCTTTTTTATCAACGTTAATTTGTTCCATTTTTGGTGTATGTTTCCCAACATCAGCTCTAGAGGATGATAATGCTTTATTCATTTCATTTAAAATGTGAACTCTCCCATCTTTAGCTTGGCTTAATGCCTGTTCCATTATTTCAAATGTAATACCAGTTATTTTAATATCCATTTGGAGTGAAGTAATTCCATCTTTAGTTCCAGCAACTTTAAAGTCCATATCTCCTAAATGATCTTCATCACCTAAAATATCGGATAGAACACTAAAATCGTTACCTTCTTTTATCAATCCCATTGCAATACCTGCAACTGGCTCTTTAATAGGTACTCCTGCATCCATTAATGCTAAAGATGTTCCGCATACAGTAGCCATAGAGGAAGAACCATTTGACTCAGTAATCTCTGATACAATTCTAAAAGTGTAAGGAAATGCTTCTTTCGAGGGTAATGAAGAATTTATCGCTCTCCATGCTAGTTTACCATGACCAATTTCACGTCTACCTGTTCCAATTCTTCCAGTTTCACCAACAGAGAATGGAGGAAAATTATAATGAAGCATGAACCGCTCTCTTTGAAGACCGTCTAAACTCTCTATTCTTTGTTCATCATCAGATGTTCCTAGCGTAGCGGTTACAATCGCTTGTGTTTCTCCCCTAGTAAATAATGCTGATCCATGCGTCCTAGGCAAAACACCTACCTCACATGAAATAGGTCTTACATCTGATAAGCTTCTGCCATCAATTCTGTTTTTATTTTTTAGAATGTCTGTTCTTACAATGGATTTTTCAAGATTTTTTAACTGACTATTCACATCTAAATCAGTATAATTTTCATCATCTTCATAAAGTTTTTTAGCTTTATCAGTGATTTCTGAAATTTGATTTGATCTATCTTGCTTATCTTTAGTTGCGAAAGCTTTTTTTAAATCTTTGGTAAAAATTAGCTCAAGTTTTTTCTTAACTTCTGATAAGTCTTTTTTCTCTACATCCCACTCTGGTTTTCTACATTCTTTAGCAAGTTCCTCAATCATTTTGATCACTGGAACAAACCCTTCATGACCAAATTTGACTGCGTTCAACATTTCTTCCTCTGTTAAACCATTTGCTTCAGACTCGACCATAAGTACTGCATCTTTAGTACCTGCTACTACTAAATCTAAGCTTGAATTTTCTAGTTCACTTTTTGATGGGTTAAGAATATATTTTCCATCGACAAAACCTACTCTTGAAGCTCCAACAGGGCCCATAAATGGCATTCCTGAAATAGCTAAAGCTGCTGATGATGCAGTAATTGCTAAAATATCTGGTTGATTTTCCTTATCATACGAAATTACTGTTGGTAATAATTGTACCTCATTCTTAAATTCATCAGGAAATAAAGGCCTGATAGGTCTGTCAATTAATCTAGAGATTAATGTTTCACTTTCAGTTGGTCTTGCTTCTCTTTTAAAATAACCTCCTGGGATTTTTCCACCAGCATAATATTTTTCTTGATAATTTACAGACAACGGAAAATAATCCATGTCTGGATTTACTTTTTTTGCTCCTACAACTGTTGCTAAAATAACTGTCTCACCACATGAAGCAATGATTGCACCGTCTGCTTGCCTTGCTATTTTACCTGTTTCTAAACTTATTTTTTTTCCTGCTACTTCAATTTCCTTCTTATATACTTTAAACATTTCATTTCCATTTCGTTTCGTTCGTTTCGTTCCATTCCGTTCTATCTATCTTGATACTTACTTTCTTAAATTCAATTTCGACAGTACATTCTTGTAAGAATCAATCTTATTTTTCTTTAAGTATTCTAACAATTTTTTTCTTCTATTTACAGCTCTCAATAATCCAACAGATGAATGTTTATCTTTTTTGAATTGTTTGATATGTTTTGAGAGAGTTTCAATTTTCTCTGTTAACAAAGCAATTTGTATCTCTGAAGACCCAGTATCTTTATCATGCATTGCTAATTCTTGTACCTTTTTATTCATGTTTACTTTTTCCTATTTATTTGTTTGTTTTATTAAGTTTTCTATTTTTTCCGCATACTCAAAAGATTCATCTTTTCTAAAAAGTAATTTTGGTAAAAATTTCATTATCACTTTCTGTGATAAAATTTTTCTAATTAAAAATGAATATTCTTTTAAAATATCAATTGCCTCCTCAGCATTTTTTCCCCCAAGTGGAAGAACATATGCTTTGGCTATTTTTAAATCTTGGCTCATTCTTACCTCAGTCACAGTAATTGTATTAGTTTCTATATTTGGGATTTTAGCCTCATTTTTTAAAAAAATCATGCTTAAAGACTGTTTAATCATTTCACCCACTCGAAGCTGTCTTTGAGATATTGGTTTTCCTATTCTATCAGCCATTAAATTGACCTCTCCAGTGATGTAACACTAAATACCTCTAATGTATCATTTATTTTAAAATCCATATAATCTTTAACTGTAATTCCACATTCCTGTCCATTACTTACTTGTTTTACTTGATTTTTTTCCCTAAAGATTGTTCCTATTTTTCCAGTAAAAATAATTTTCCCATCTCTTATTATTCTTACGCTAGATGTACTTGTAACTTCTCCATCTGTTATTTTTGAGCCCGCTACCTTTCCAGCTCCTGAGACTTTAAAAATTTCTAAAACTTGTGCCGTTCCTGTTATTGTCTCTTGAATGTCTGGTGTTAATAATCCTGACATTCTTTTTTTAACGTAATCTAGTACTTCATATATTATATTGTAAGATGATATTTTGATATTTTCATTTTCTGCAAGTTTCTTTGCTTCTTTACTTGGTTTTACATTGAAAGCTATTAATACCGCTTTAGATGCTTTTGCTAATGTCACATCCGTTTCTGTGACCATCCCAATGTCAGCTAAAATTATTTTTGGTTTAACCTCATCATGGCTGATTTGACTAATAGCATTTTTAATTGCTTCTGAGGAACCATGTACGTCAGATTTAATTATCAAATTTAGTTCTTCTGTTGCTTTGTCAGAAAATGCAGACTCTTGAGTCGCTAATGTTAAAGGATTTTTACCTTCTTTATTTTCTTGAGCTCTATTTTCACTTAATGTTTTAGCCTCTTTTTCACTTTCCAGAACTATGAAATCATCTCCTGCTTTTGCTGCTCCATTAATTCCTAGAATTTCCACTGGTGTTGAAGGATAAGCTTCATTGATAGTTTTTCCTTTATCGTTTATAATTGCTCTAACTTTTCCCCATTTTAATCCACTAACAAAAAAATCACCTTTTTTTAGTGTTCCTGTTGTAATAATAATTGTTGCAACAGGGCCTCTGCCGACATCTATTTTCGATTCAAGCACAATACCTGTTGCTTTTGACTCATAATCTGTTTTCAAATCTAAAATTTCAGCTTGAAGAATTATAGCTTCTATAAGTTTATCTAAATTTAATTTTGTCTTAGCAGATATCTCAACCATTAAGGTATCTCCTGATAAATCTTCTGCAATTAATTCATGTTCTAATAATTGATTTTTAATTTTTTGTGGATCCGCTTCTTGTAAATCACATTTATTTATTGCAACAACTATTGGAACATTTGCAGCTTTAGCATGCTTAATAGATTCTATTGTCTGAGGTTTTACTCCATCATCTGCAGCCACTACAAGAACAACAATATCTGTTAATTTTGATCCTCGAGCTCTCATTTCTGTAAATGCTGCATGTCCAGGTGTATCAATAAAAGTTAATTTATTTGTTTGTCTTTCAATTTGATAAGCACCAATATGTTGTGTAATACCACCAAACTCTCCTGATACTACATTCGCACTTCTTAAAACATCTAAGACAGATGTTTTACCATGATCTACATGTCCCATTACTGTAATAATTGGTGGTCTATTTTTTAAATTTTCTGATCTGGAAGCTTTTATTTTTTGAATTATTTCCTCTGCTTTTTCTTCCCGTATTGGATTATGTCCAAATTCTTTTACTAGATATTCAGCTGTATCAGCGGCTAATGTTTGATTTATTGTAACTGTAACTCCCATACCAAACAAAAATTTGATAACATTGCTTGATTGTTCTGCCATTCTGTTTGCTAATTCTCTAACAGTAATCGCTTCAGGAATATTAATATCTCTTTTTACAGGTTTAAGATTTTCTTTTTTATCATCTTTATTTGTATTTTTAAGTTCTTTTTGTCTTGCTCGTTTGACTGATGCTAAACTTCTTTGTTTTGTTTCTATTTCGTCACTCAAAGCTCTTGACACTGTAAGCTTGAGTTCTCTTTTTTTTGGACCTAATTTAGATTTTTTATCTTTAACTTCCTGATCTCCTTTAAGCCTTTTAGTAGCTCTTTGTTCTGCAAGTTTTCTTTTTTCAAAATCTGAAGTAATTTGGGTTGTTTTTGAAAGATTATTTAGTTTATTAAATGCACCTTTTTTCTGGTCAACCGATGATTTAGCTCCAAAAGATTTTGTAAAATTTCCTTTTTTTATAGACCTGTTTGCCTGCTTTTCTATAACAACAGTCTTTTTTCCTTCGTTTCTAGAAGACTTAAAATTTTTAAATGACTTCTTGGGACTGCCAGAAATAGTAAGTTTTGTTTTTTTGTTTTCCATTTCTCATCCCTCAATCTTTATAAACTATGTTTCTTGCTGACATTATTAAATTATCAGCTTCCTCTTTTGATAATGCAAAATCTTCTAAATAACCCTGAATTTTAATTCTTTCACCTTTGATAATATCAAAACCCCCAGTTAATTCGTCAGATGCAAGATCAGCAAAGCTTTCGAGTGTTAAAATTTTTTGTTCTCCCAATGTAACTAACATTCCAGGCGTCAGCCCTTTTAAATTTATTAAAGAGTCTTCAAGACCTAATTCTTTAATTCTCTCAGAAATATCTTCTTGGTCTTTTTGATGGAATTCTTTTGCTCTTTCAATCAAAGCTTTCGCTGTATCTTCTTCAATACCCTCAATCTTTGTAAGATTTTCTGTAGAACTATCTTTAATATCATCTATTGTCGAAAAACCTTCTGCAACAAGAAGTTGTCCAAGTGTTTCGTCCAGTTCAAGATTTTTTACAAAATTTTCTGTTTTTTCTTTAAATTCTAATTGTCTTCTTTCTGAATCCTCAGCATCAGTCATTATGTTTATTTCATAATTTAATAATTTAGTTGCAAGTCTAACGTTTTGACCTCTTCTACCTATTGCTTTACTTAAATTTTCTTCAGTTAAAATGACATCAAGTTTTTTTCTTTCAGAATCTACATTAACTCTTTGGACTTCAGCTGGAGATAAAGCGTTTGAAACTAAAATTGCTGGGTCTTCTGACCAATTAACGATATCAATTTTTTCACCTTGTAGCTCATTTACAACTGCTTGAACTCTTGAGCCTCTCATACCAACGCAAGCACCAACTGGATCAAGTGAAGTATCAACAGCTTTAACACATATTTTTGCTCTACTTCCAGGATCTCTTGAGGAAGACTTAATTTCGATCAATCCATCATAGATTTCAGGAACTTCTTGAACAAAAAGTTTTTCCATAAACTTTGGATGAGCTCTTGACAAAAAAATCTGTTGTCCCCTTGGTTCTTTTCTTACATCATGACAGTAGGCTTTGATTCTATCACTTGGTTTTATGTTTTCCCTTGGTATTAATTCATTTTTTTGAATTATTGCTTCTGTTCTTCCTAAATCAACTATTACATTTCCAAATTCCAATCTTTTAACAATTCCACTTAAAATAGTATCTTTTTTATCTATGAAATCATTATACTGTCTTTCACGCTCTGCTTCTCTAACATTTGAACTAATAACTTGCTTTGCAGTTTGTGCTGCTATTCTCCCAAAATCAAAAGAAGGCAAAGGTTGTAATACCTCGTCACCTATTTTTTTATCTTTATTTAATGAATTTAAATTAATTGCATCTTCTAGTTTAATCTCAGTGTTAGAATTTTCTGGGTTTTCCGAAATTATAAGTTTTCTGAAAATTTCAATATCTCCGCTATCCCTATCTATTAAAACTCTTATTTCGTTATCTTGACCAAATTTAGATTTTGCAGCTTTTGCAATACCTGTCTCCATTGAACTTATTATAAGTTCTTTATCAATAGATTTTTCTAAAGCCACGGCTTCAGCAATTCTTAATAATTCTAGTTTGTCTGCTCTTTTATTTAACATTTTAGTTTCTTCCAAAAAAAAATGGGCTAAAGCCCATTTTGCAAATTCAATAATGTAGGGTGAATATAGTAAAGTTTTTTTTTAATTCAATATAAACTATTTAGAAAAAACCTTCATTTTGTCAGTTTTTTCCCATGA
>CABXTO010000001.1 GCA_902515195.1 uncultured Pelagibacteraceae bacterium | reverse complement strand
TTTGAAAGATTTAAGGTTTTTAATAAACAAATCTATAGCTTTTGTAATGTTAATGTTATTATCAAAAAAAATGTCTCTCCACATTATTTCATTTGAGGCTGCTATTCTTGAAAAATCTCTTAAACCACCAGCACTATATTTGATTAAATTGAATTTTAATATTTTTTCAAAATCTTGAGCCGATTTAACTAAATTGTAAGCAATCAAATGTGGTAAATGACTGGTAATTGAGAAAATTTTATCATGTTTCTCTGAATTCATAATGACAGTTTTTGAACCTAATTTTTTCCAAAAAGAGTTAAGAAAATTTAAATGTTTTAAATTAGTTTTTTTATCTTTTATTAAAACACACCACTTATCTTCAAACATATTATGTTTTCCATGTTCTGGTCCACTTACCTCTGAACCTGCTATGGGGTGACTTCGAGTCCAATAAATACCCTTCTTTAAAAATTTTTTAATAATTTTAGAGGACTCAATTTTTGAAGAACCAATATCAGTAATCATCGTATTTGGTGAAATGTGACTATTAATTTTTAAAATAAGTTTTTTGTATTCACTCATTGGTGTACAAAAAATAATTAAATCTGATTTAGTCACACCGTCTTTTAATGATTTTATAATTGTTCCAGGTAACTTTAATTTCTTTATTTTGAAAATATTTGTTTTTGATTTTTCATAAATAAATATTTTTTTTCCTAATTTTCTTCTTGAAATTTCTCTTACTAGAGAAGAGCCTAATAACCCACATCCAATTATTAACACATTTTTCATTTTTTGAATATAGTTTCTGTAACTTTCATAAATTCCAAATTTTCTTTTTTAGACCCAATAGTCAATCTCAACATATTTTTTATCTTATAACCGTCTTCGGTAGATCTTAAAAGAATTCCTTTCTCTTTTAATTTTTTATAAAAGTATTTGGCCTTAAATTTACATTTTGCAAAGTCTAATAATAAAAAATTAGCAGTAACTTTGTTTGAACTAATACCATATTTTTTTAGAAAATCTCTTAATTTTGTTGCATAAAAAATATTATGTTTAATTGAGCGGGATATAAATTTATTATCTTTAAGAGATACTGCAGCTGCTTTTTGTGCGACCTCATTTACATTAAATGGAGGTTTAATGATATTAAGAGCATCAATAATTTTTCTTGATCCATATCCCCATCCGACACGTAAAGATGATAATCCATAAATTTTTGAAAAAGTTCTTAATATAAAAACATTCTCTTTGTTTTTAAATAAATCTAAACCAGATTTATAATCGACATTTTTCATATATTCTGCATAAGCATCATCTATTACTAGTAAAATATTTTTTCTTAATTTTTTTCTTAATTCAATTAATTCAAATTTAGTTAGATAAGTTCCAGTTGGATTATTTGGATTAGCTAAAAAAACAACTTTAGTTTTTTTTGTAACTTTTTTAATAATTTCTAAAACAGATACTTTAAATTTTTTTTCCTTTGCAAAAATGACATTTGCACCAACTATTTTTGCATATATTCTATACATTAAAAAACTAAATTGTGGGACAATTACCTCATCTTTTGGTTTTAAAAAGAGTTGACACAACATTTGAATAACTTCATCAGAACCAGCTCCACAAATAACTTTTTCTTTTTCACAATTAAACTTTTTAGAAATCTGTTTTCTCAATTCTTTTGACTTACCGTCAGGATATTTAAAAAAATTTATACTTTTATTAGAAATTGTTTTTTTAACTTTTACACTTACCCCAAGTGCTGACTCATTTGCAGAAAGTTTTATAATTTTCTTTAGTCTTTTTATGCTCGATTTCCCTGGTTTGTATGCCTCGATATTAAATTTTTTAAATTTTAAAGTTGTCATTTTTATAAATTTAAGCCCCTTTATAAATAAAATAACAATTTTTCATATAGAATTAGTTCAGGTATTTTTAAAATTGACATACTAAATAACTTCTAGTACAAAATTTGTGCGCTGATTTAACTGAATTGCGAGCGCTTTAAAAAAACCGCTAAAAAAGTTTTTTTTCTCCCAATTCAGATTTTAGCCTTTGCTATGAATATTAAAGAAAATATAAAAACTCTAATAGTTAAAAAGCCCTTAAAATTGGATTGTGGTCAAATTATAAATGACTTTCCGATAGCCTATGAAACATATGGCTCTCTTAATGAAAATAAAGATAATGCAATTTTAGTATGTCATGCATTGACTGGTGATCAATTCGTAACTGGTTTAAATCCAATCACTAAAAAAGAAGGCTGGTGGTCCTATGCTGTAGGCCCAAATAAATCTATTGATACAAATAAATATTTTGTAATTTGTGCAAATGTAATTGGAGGGTGTATGGGTTCTTTTGGTCCAAGTCATATTAATCAAAAAACAAACACAGTATATGGAGTAGATTTTCCAGTAATTACAATTAATGATATTGTAAACGCTCAAGTAAACTTATTAGATCATTTTGGGATTGAAAAACTTTTTTCTGTTGTTGGAGGATCTATGGGTGGAATGCAAGTTTTACAATTTGTAAGTAACTTTCCCGAAAAAGCAATGACGGCTGTACCTATAGCTTGTACGTCTAGTCATTCAGCACAAAATATTGCTTTCAATGAACTTGGTCGACAAGCTATTACAGCAGATCATAATTGGATGGATGGAAAATATTTAACTAAAAAAACTGTTCCTGATAAAGGTCTGGCGGTTGCTAGGATGGCTGCACATATTACTTATTTATCTAAAAAAGGCCTTCAAGAGAAATTTGGTAGAAAACTTCAAGAAAGAGATGATCTCAAATTTGGATTTGATGCTGATTTTCAAATTGAAAGTTATTTAAGATATCAAGGTTCTGTATTTGTAGATCGTTTTGATGCTAACAGTTATCTTTATATCACTAGAGCAATGGATTACTTTGATTTAGTAAAACAATTTAATGGAAATTTATCTAATGCATTCAAAAAAACAAAAGCTAAATTTTTTGTAATATCTTTTACATCAGATTGGCTGTACCCTACCCAGGAAAATAAGGACATAGTTATTGCTTTAAATGCTATAGGTGCAAATGTAGGTTTCGTAGAAATAGAGTCTGATAAAGGTCATGACTCTTTTTTATTAGATGTTCCTGATTTTTTAAATGTGCTTAAAAATTTTTTAGATAAATCATATGATGAACTTAAAATATGAAATCAGAGTATAAAATAATTGCTGATATTATCTCAGAAAAGACTAGAGTTTTAGATGTAGGGTGTGATGATGGATCGCTCATGGAGTTTTTAAAAAAAAACAACGATGTAGATATTAGGGGCATCGAAATTTCAAAAGAGAAAGTTCAGACCTGTATTTCTAAGGGGTTAACTGTTATTGAAGGTGATGCTGAATTTGATTTAAAACAATTTCCAGATAAATCTTTTGATTACGTTGTATTAGGACAAACTTTACAAGCTTTCATAAATCCAGAAATTGTTCTTAATGAACTCTTAAGAGTTGGGAAAAAAGCTATAGTAACAATTCCAAACTTTGGTCACTGGAAAGTAAGATTAAATTTATTAATACAAGGAACAATGCCTGTTACTAAAACTTTACCAAATAACTGGTATAACACACCAAATATACACATGTGTACAATTAAGGATTTTTTTAAATTTTCTAAAACAATGAATTTTAAAATTTTTAAATCTTTCGCACTTATGAATAAAAATGTTTCAACTATTAATAGTTCAAATCTTTTCTTAAAAAACTTAGTCTGTGAACTTGGTATTTTTTTAATTGAAAAATAAGATGAAAATTAAGATAATTAAATGCTTACAAGACAATTACAGTTATTTAATAATTGATGAAGCTAGTATGAATGCTTGTGTAGTAGATCCTAGTGAAGCAAAACCAATAGTAGATTTTGTTGAAAGTAATAAGATTAATCTTAAATATATTCTCAATACTCATCATCATTTTGACCATGTGGGTGGTAATATGGAATTAAAAGAAAAATACCATGCAGAGGTGATTGGATTTAGAGGAGATAAAAATCGTATTCCTGAAATTGATACTTTGGTAGATGATCAAAAAATTTGGAAAAAAGATAATTTTGAAGCAAAAATTTTTCATATACCAGGCCATACAAATGGGCATATTGCTTTTCACTTTTTTAAAGAAAAAAAAATTTTTACTGGTGATACTCTATTTTCTTTAGGTTGTGGAAGAATTTTTGAGGGAACATATGAGCAAATGTTTAATTCATTAAAAAAAATCAAAGCACTTCCAAAAGATACTGAAATTTATTGTGGGCATGAATATACACTTCAAAACTCAAATTTTTGTTTAACCTATGACTCTGATAATTTGCAGCTTAAAAATAAAATTACTAAAATTAAAGAAAAACTTAAAAATGGGCTACCAACTGTTCCAACTGTTTTAAGTGAAGAAATGCTGTGTAATATATTTCTTAAAGCTGAAGATATTCAAACATTTTCAAAATTAAGAGATTTAAAGGATAATTTTTAGCTCATAGAGCTTGACTAAAACCTTCCTCAGACTATATTGCGACTACAAAAAAAATTATATTATGTCATACGCAGTAATACAAACAGGTGGAAAACAGTATAAAGTAAAATCTGGAGATATAATTAAAGTTGAAAAACTTCCAGACTCAAAACCTGCTACTAATATTGAATTTAAAGAAATCTTAGCTTACGGTGATAACAAAATAATTGAGATTGGAACACCAACTGTCAAGGGTGCAAAAGTAGAAGCAAATTTAATTAAAAATAGTAAAAATAGAACTATTTTAGTTTTTAAGAAAAGAAGAAGACAAAATTCAAGAAGAAAAAATGGTCACAGACAAGAATATTCTATGATAAGAATTAATAAAATTTTTTCAAAAGATGGTAAAATTTTATCAGAAGCTGAAAAAATAGCTAAACCTTCAAAAAAGGAAGTACCAAAAAAAGAGGCAAGTAAGTAACTAAATATATATTATGGCAACAAAAAAAGCAGGTGGTTCATCGAGAAACGGTAGAGATAGTGCTGGTCGTAGACTTGGTGTAAAGAAATATGGTGGTGAAACTGTCATACCTGGCAATATCATTGTTAGACAAAGAGGTACAAAAATATTTCCTGGTGAAAACGTGGGTATGGGTAAAGATCACTCAATTTTTTCAGTAGTGAAAGGTAAAGTAGTTTTTAAAAAGACTAAGTCAGATAGAACTTTTGTTTCAGTAAAACCCAATTAATAGTACAACTTAAAAATAACGTTGTATTATGAAATTCTTAGATCAAGTAAAAATTTATATTAAAGCTGGAAACGGTGGTGATGGTTCACCAAGTTTTAGAAGAGAAAAATTTATTGAATATGGTGGACCCGACGGTGGAGATGGCGGAAAAGGAGGTTCAGTAATTTTAAAATCTGAACAAAATCTTAATACCTTAATAGATTATAGATTTCAACAACATCACAAAGCAAGAAGAGGTAATAATGGTTCAGGTCAAAACCGTACTGGTAAAAGTGGAGATGATTTAATTTTAAAAGTTCCTTTAGGAACACAAGTTTTTGAAGAAGATAATAAAACATTAATATTTGATTTTGTAAAAATTGGTGAAGAATTTGTTGCAGCTACTGGTGGGAAAGGTGGACTTGGAAATACTAGATTTAAAAGTTCAACAAATCGAGCACCAAAAAAATTTACAAAAGGGACACCTGGGGAAGAATATACAATTTGGCTTCAATTAAAAACAATTGCTGATATAGGAATAATTGGACTTCCTAATGCTGGTAAATCAAGTTTATTAGCATCTATAACTAATGCTAATCCAAAAATTGCAAATTATCAATTTACTACGTTAAACCCAAATCTTGGTGTGGCCAGATATGATAATAAAGAAATTACGATAGCAGATATTCCTGGTTTAGTTGAAGGAGCTCATAAAGGAACTGGTCTTGGTATACAATTCTTAAGGCATATAGAAAGATGCAAATCCCTTTTGCATATGATCGATATATCTAATAATGATCTAAAAAAGAGTTACAGTCAGGTCAAAAATGAATTAAAAAATTATAGCTCCAATCTTTTAAAAAAAAAAGAATTGATTGTTTTAAATAAAATAGATTTAGTAAATGAAAGTGAACAAAAAAAAATAATCAAGGAATTCTCAAAAATTGTAAAATCCGAGGTAATTACACTCTCTACTTTAGATATGAAATCCATTTCAAAATTAAAAGCAAAACTTATATCTTATGCATCTTAAAAATTCAAAAATCATAGTCATAAAAATTGGATCATCTTTATTAGTAGACGAAAATAATAAAATTAGGAGAAGATGGTTAACTAGTTTTGCTAAAGATATTAAAAAACTCAAGTCCAAAAATAAAAAAATAATAATCGTTAGTTCGGGTGCCATAGCTCTTGGTTGCAAAAAAATGAGTTTTAACAAATCCAATCTTAAACTAGACAAAAGTCAAGCAATAGCTTCTGTTGGTCAAATAGAATTAATGAATTTGTTTTCGCAAACATTTTCAAAATTAAGATTAAATATATCTCAAATTTTGTTAACTCTTGATGATACTGAGGAAAGGCGAAGATCTATAAATGCAAAAAGAACTTTTGAGAATTTATTTGAACTTGGTTATATACCAGTCGTGAATGAAAATGACACTATTGCTACTTCCGAAATAAAATATGGTGACAATGATAGACTTGCATCCAGAGTTGCTCAAATAACTAATGCTGATACTTTAGTTTTGTTGTCTGATGTTGATGGACTTTATACTAAAAACCCAAAATTATTTAAAGATGCTCAATTAATTAAAAAGGTAAATGACTTTGATAAAGATATTCAGAATATTTATATTAAAGGTATTACCAAATTTGGAAAGGGAGGAATGACTACTAAAATTGAGGCTGCTAAAATCTGTAATTTAGCAGGTTGTAATATGTTAATAGCCAATGGTTTGCACTTAAATCCAATAAAAGAAATTGAAAAAAAAAATAATTGTACTTGGTTTATTTCTAAAATATCAAAACTTCAAGCTAGGAAAAAATGGATAATTAGCTCTGTTTTCCCAAAAGGTGAGCTTATTATTGATGATGGAGCTAAAAAAGCCCTTAATAATGGTAAAAGCTTATTAGCTGCTGGCATAAAAAAAGTTTCAGGCAAGTTCTACAAAGGAGATCATATTAAGATTTTAGATAATAAACGAAAAGAATTTGCTAGAGGTCTTAGTTCATTTTCCTCTGAAGAAATAAATAAAATAATAGGTTGTCATTCAAATGAAATAAAAAAAATCCTTGGCTATGTCTCAAAATCTGAGGTAGTACATAAGGATGATATGGTAAAAATCTAATGAGAGATTTATTATTCAATATGGGTAGAAGATCAAAAAAGGCTTTTTTTTCCTCAATAAATTCTAAAGTAAAAGACAAAGTTTTAGAAGATTACTGTCAATTAATAGAGAAAAATAAAGAATTGATAATTAGAGAAAATAAAAAAGATATAAAAAAAGCGACTGAAAAAAAATTAGCGGAAAATCTTATAAATAGACTTATTTTAAGTGAAGATAAAATTTTTAATATAATCAATTCAATTAAAAAAATTATTAAACTTAAAGATCCAACTAATATTGTTTTAGAAAAATGGAAAAGACCTAATGGTTTAAATATATCAAAAATTTCTATACCTATAGGAATAATAGCGGTTATTTATGAAAGTCGCCCCAATGTTACTTCTGATGTTGCTGCTCTTTGTTTTAAATCTGGAAACTGTGTAATTTTAAAAGGAGGCTCTGAGGCATTTTTTTCAAATCAAATACTTTCAAGGTTATTCAGAAAATCTTTAAAAAAAAATAAAGTAGATGAAAATTTTGTTCAATTTATTCCTATTAAAAAAAGAAATGTAGTTGATTTTCTTTTAACTAAAATGACAAAATTTATAGATGTAATTATTCCAAGAGGAGGTAAAAGCTTAGTAAAAAAAATTCAAAATTTATCAACAGTTCCTACTATAGGTCATTTAGAGGGCGTTTGTCATACGTATGTTGATAAAGATGCAAATCCAAGAATAGCAAAAAGATTGGTCTACAATGCAAAATTAAGAAATACAGCGATTTGTGGTGCAACTGAAACAATTTTATTTCATGAAAAAATTATTAAAAAATTTGGTAATTCAATTATAAAAAATTTAGAAGATAATGGTTGTAAAATTATAGGAGATAAAAAGATAAGGTTCTTTTATGATAAAAAGATAATAGCAGCCACAAACAAAGATTGGTCTAAAGAATATTTGTCTCCAACTGTCTCAATTAAATCGGTCAAAAATTTAGATGAAGCAATAATGCACATCAACAAATATGGAACAATGCATACAGATTGTATAATTACACAAAATAAAAAATCTGCGAAAAAATTTTTAAATGAGGTAAAAAGCTCAATTGCAATGCTAAATACTTCCACACAATTTGCTGATGGTGGAGAATTTGGTTTTGGTGGTGAGGTTGGAATTTCAACAAATATGCTCCCACCACGTGGCCCTGTTGGTTTAAATCAACTTGTTTCATATAAGTACAAGATCACTAGTAATGGTAAAATAAGGAAATAACTTGTCTTCAAAAAAAAATAAAATTGGAATTCTTGGAGGTTCTTTTGATCCAGCTCATAAAGGACACTTAGCTATATCTAAAGAGGCAATTAAGAAATTAAAACTTAAAAAAGTTATATGGGCAATTACAAAAAAAAATCCGTTTAAAAAAAAAAGTAAATTAAACCTTTCATCAAGAATAAAATATTGTAAAAAAATTATAGGAAAAAATACTTATATTAAGATAAAATTTTATGAAGATAAAATTAAATCAAATAAAACTATTCATTTGATTAATTATATTACTAAGTCAAAAAAAAGCGAAATTTATTTTTTGATGGGAGCTGATAACTTAATTAATTTTCACAAATGGCATCAATGGAAGTCTATTTCACAAAAATGCAATATTATTGTTTTTGATCGACACGGGTACAAAAAAAAATCATTAAATTCAGCAACATTTAAAAGACTAAACAAGAAAAATTTGAAATTTATAGAGTTTAATAAGGTCAATATTTCATCTTCTCAATTAAGAAAAATTTGATAATCTTAATTTAATTAATGGATAAAATTTCAAATTTAAAACAAATAGTAATAAAAACTCTTGATAATAATAAAGCACAGAACATAGTTAGTATTGATCTTAAAGACAAAAGTTCAATGGCAGATTATATGATAATTGCTAGTGGAACTTCCTCAAGACATATACAATCTTTGTCAGAACAAATATTAGAAAAACTTAAAGATAATGGTATTAAAGATTCAAGAATTGAGGGGAAAGATAGTAATGAATGGAAGTTAGTAGACGGAATTGATTTAATTATTCATATCTTTCATCCCGAAAAGAGAAAATTTTATGAACTTGAAAAAATGTGGTCTGAACTTATACCAAAAGAAAAATTGATTATATGATCAAAAAGAATTTCAAATTTTTGATATTACTATTTTTGATTATTTTTAATCATGAATCTCATTCATCTGACAAAGATATTTATAAAAAAATTGATCTATTCGGAGAAGTTCTTGAAAAAATTAATAAAGAGTATGTGGATGAAATCGATCAATCTGAAAGTATGGACTCGGCAATAAATGGTCTCCTTCAATCTTTAGATCCATACTCTGCTTACATGACACCAGAAGTGTTTAACGAAATGCAAACTGAGACCAGTGGAGAATTTGGTGGACTTGGTATTGAAGTTAGTATGGAGGCAGGTGTAGTTAAGGTTATATCACCTATTGATGATACACCTGCATCAAAAGCAGGTATAAAAGCTGGCGACTATATTGTTAAAATTAATGATATTCAAGTACAAGGAAAATCCTTAAGTGAAGCAGTAGATTTAATGAGAGGACCAGTTGGATCTGGGATCGAACTAACAGTGCGAAGGAGTGGAGAAAAAAAAGCCCTTATTTTTAATATAATAAGAGAAGTTATTCAAATTAGATCAGTTAAGGCTGATCTTTTAAAAAAAAATATTGGATATATCAGATTAACTTCATTTAATGAAAATAGTGCAGCTCAAATTAAAAAAAAAGTACAAGAACTTGAAAGTAATGAAGAAGTAAAAAGTTATATTTTGGATCTTAGAAACAACCCAGGGGGATTGTTATCTCAGGCAGTAAAGATTTCTGACTTTTTTTTAGACTCTGGTGAAATAGTGTCTACTAAAAGTCGAAAATCTTCAGAAAACAGAAAATGGTTTGCTAAAAAAGGAGATTTGACTAATGGAAAAACATTAATCGTTTTAATTAATTATGGTTCGGCTTCTGCGTCAGAGATAGTTGCTGGAGCTCTAAAAGATCACAAAAGAGCAATTTTATTAGGCGAAAATAGTTATGGTAAAGGGTCTGTGCAATCAATAATCCCTTTAAAAAATAGTGGAGCAATCAGATTAACAGTTGCAAAATATTACCTTCCATCAGGTAAATCAATTTCTGAAGTTGGAGTCTCACCTGATATTGAGATTTTTGAAGAAAATGATAATTTTAGAATTAAAACTGAAACTGACAACCAATTAAATTATGCCATCGAATTACTAAATGGTTGAAATGGAGGAAAAATTTAAAAATCTGCCTCTAAGGAGTGGAGTTGGTATCGTTGTCTTAAATAAAGAAAATAAGGTTTTTGTAGCAAAAAGAATTGATAATCCCAAAAATTTTTGGCAAATGCCTCAGGGTGGTGTTGATGAAGGTGAAGATTTCCTTGATGCTGCATATAGAGAGTTAGAAGAAGAAACAAGTATAAAAAATGTAAAATTAATTAAAGAATTCGATGATACAATAACTTATGAACTTCCTGATCACTTATTAGGTATTATTTGGAAAGGTAAATATAAAGGTCAAAAACAAAAATGGTTTTTGATGAGATTCATTGGTGAAGATAAAGAAATTAACATTAAAACCAAACATCCAGAATTTTTAGATTGGAAATGGATTGATATTGATCATCTTACTAGTGTCGTAGTAGATTTCAAACTACATGTTTATAAAAATCTTAAAGATAAAATAAAAAAAATTATTAATTAAGAGATTTTAATACCTCTATTTTTTGATCAATAAGGTATTTAGCTTGATCGTTTATTTTAGGCTTGATTGATTCTTCTTCTGCTAATTTAAGCAATTCTTGTTGTTTTGTTTTATCTATCTCAGAAAGATTAAAAATTGAACTTGTTAATATTGATAAGTTATTATTTTTAAATTCAACAATTCCATCTTCGACAAAATAATTCTCATTGCCTGCTTTTGATATAATTTTTACAATCCCTGGTTTTAAAAAAGAAATAATTGATATGTGATCTTTTAATATTCCCATTTCACCTTCAAATGCTGGAACAACAACTTCTGTAACATCTTCTTTAGTTAAAAAAGATTTTTCAGGATTTACTATTTCAACTTTAAATTCTTCACTCATTAAGCTGCCGCTTCTTTTTCTATTTTTTGAGCTTTTTCTATTGCTTCCTCAATAGTTCCAACCATGTAAAAAGCTGCTTCTGGAAGATGATCATACTCACCTTTACAGATCGCATCAAACCCTTTGATGGTTGATTCTAAATCAACTAATTTACCTGGTGATCCTGTAAATACTTCTGCAACAAAAAACGGCTGAGATAAAAATCTTTGAATTTTTCTTGCTCTAGCAACAACTAATTTATCTTCCTCGGATAACTCATCCATACCTAATATAGCAATAATATCTTGTAATGATTTATACGACTGTAATATTCTTTGTACATCTCTAGCTACTCTATAATGTTCATCTCCAACAATTCTAGGATCCAAAATTCGTGAAGTAGAGTCTAGTGGGTCAACAGCAGGATAAATTCCAATTTCAGCTATTTGTCTTGAAAGTACTGTTGTTGCGTCCAAGTGAGCAAATGATGTTGCTGGAGCTGGGTCAGTTAAATCATCGGCTGGCACATAAATCGCCTGAACTGAGGTAATAGATCCTTTATTAGTAGTTGTAATCCTTTCTTGAAGATTACCCATATCTGTTGCCAAAGTTGGTTGATAGCCAACTGCGGATGGAATTCTTCCTAGAAGAGCCGAAACTTCTGAACCTGCTTGAGTAAATCTAAAGATATTATCGACAAAGAAAAGTACATCTTGTCCTTCTTGATCTCTAAAATATTCTGCAACTGTTAAACCAGTAAGTGCAACTCTGGCCCTTGCTCCAGGGGGTTCGTTCATTTGTCCATAAACTAGTGCCGCCTTAGATCCTTCGCCATCTTTTTTAATAACACCAGACTCTATCATTTCATGATAAAGATCATTTCCCTCTCTTGTTCTTTCACCTACTCCTGCAAAAACTGAAAATCCACCATGTGCTTTTGCAACGTTATTAATTAATTCCATAATCAAAACTGTTTTTCCAACTCCAGCACCACCGAAAAGACCAATTTTTCCTCCTTTAGCATATGGGGCTAGTAGATCAATTACTTTAATACCAGTTACAAGTATTTCTGTTTCAGTTGATTGGTCGTTAAATTCAGGTGCAGCTCTGTGTATTGGCCAACTTTCTTTAGTTTTTACTTCACCTCTTTCATCAATTGGTTCACCAATAACATTAATAATTCTTCCAAGAGTTTCGGGTCCAACAGGTACTTGTATTGGTGCTTTTGTATTAGTTACTTCATCCCCTCTTTTTAATCCTTCTGTAGCATCCATTGCAATAGTTCTTACTGTGGTTTCACCTAAATGTTGAGCAACTTCCAAAACTAATCTGTTGTCTCCATTTTTACATTCTAAGGCTGTTAAAATTTCTGGAAGTTCTCCTTCAAATTTAACATCTACTACTGCTCCAATAACTTGTGTGATTATTCCTTTGCTCATAATTATAAACTTTCTGCTCCTGATATTATTTCTATTAATTCTTTTGTAATTGCTGCCTGACGACTTCTATTATACTCGATAGTAAGCTTGTCAACCATTTCACCTGCGTTACGGGTTGCGTTATCCATCGCACTCATTCTAGACCCTTGTTCGCTAGCTGAATTCTCTAACATTGCTTTAAATATTTGAGTAGAAATATTTTTTGGCAATAAATTACTTAAAATTTCATCTTCATCTGGTTCAAATTCATAACTTTCATCAGAGCTATTTTCTTCTTCCTGATTGTTTAAGGGTATTATTTGTTGTGCTTGAGGAATTTGGGTAATTACATTTTTAAATTGGTTATAAAAAATTGTACATACATCAAACTCACCTTTTTGAAATTTTTCAATTACAATTTTTCCTACTTTATCTGCATCAAAATAACTTGCATTTTTAGATTCTTTAAAAGAGATATTATCAATTATTTTGTCACCATAAGTTCTTTTTAATTGATCATTTCCTTTTGAACCAACAGTTATAATTTTTAGATCTTTGCCATCATCTAAAATTTTTGAAAAATACGTTTTAGCTTTTTTAATTATATTTGAATTAAATCCACCACAAAGTCCCCTATCAGATGTCATTACCACGCATAAATGGACTCTATCTTTACCTGTGCCTGACAATAATTTTGGAGCATTTTCCTTATCAGATATCCCGCTAGATAAATTTAAAATTACATTATTCATTTTTTCAGAATATGGTCTTCCTTTTTCAGCACTTTCTTGAGCTCTTCTCAATTTTGCTGCAGCAACCATTTTCATAGCTTTTGTAATTTTTTGTGTAGATTTTACACTTGCTATTCTTTTTTTGAGATCATCTAAACTGGCCATACAATATTAAGACTTAAAAGTTCCTTTTAATTTAGTAATTACTTCTACAAGAATTTTCTCTTTATCATCATCCAGTTTACCTGAGCCTTGAATTGCCTCAATTATTTCAGGGTTATCTGTTTTACACTTATCGATTATTTTGTTCTCAAATTCAGCAACATCCTTTAATTCAATATCATCAAGATAGCCTTTTACACCACAGAAAACAGATATTACTTGCTCTGCCACAGTCATTGGTGAATATTGTTTTTGTTTTAAAAGTTCAGTTAATTTGGATCCTCTATTTAAAAGTTGTTGTGTAGATGCATCTAAATCAGATCCGAATTGAGCAAACGCTGCCATCTCTCTATATTGAGCTAATTCCAATTTCATAGATCCTGAAACTTTTTTCATTGCTTTCGTTTGGGCTGATGACCCAACTCTAGATACAGACAAACCAACGTTAATTGCTGGTCTAATACCTTGGTTAAATAATTCTGTTTCTAAAAAAATTTGACCATCTGTAATTGAGATTACATTTGTAGGGATAAATGCTGATACATCTCCACCCTGTGTTTCAATTATTGGAAGTGCTGTTAATGATCCTCCACCATGTTCATCACTTAATTTTGCGGCTCTTTCAAGTAATCTACTATGTAAGTAAAATACATCTCCTGGATAAGCTTCACGTCCTGGAGGTCTTCTTAATAGGAGAGACATTTGTCTATAAGCAACTGCTTGTTTGGATAAATCATCGTAAATAATTAATGCATGCATTCCATTATCTCTAAAATATTCTCCCATAGCACATCCTGTGTATGGTGCTAAAAATTGCAATGGTGCAGAGTCAGATGCTGTTGCAGCAACTATAGTTGTATACTCCATTGCACCAGCTTCCTCTAGTGTTTTTTGAATTTGTCTTACAGTTGATCTTTTTTGTCCGACTGCAACATATATACAATATAATTTTTGTTTTTCATCACCAGATTCATTTATTTTTTTTTGATTAATAATCGCATCAACGGCAACAGCAGTTTTTCCAGTCTGTCTATCGCCAATAATCAATTCCCTTTGTCCTCTTCCAATAGGTACCAAACTATCAATCGATTTTAATCCAGTTTGCATTGGCTCACTAACTGATTGTCGGGGAATGATTCCTGGTGCCTTTACTTCTACTCTAGTTTTTTTAACACTCTTACTTAATGTTCCTTTCCCATCAATAGGATTACCTAAACCATCGACTACTCTTCCTAATAATTCTTTACCAACAGGAGTATCAACAATGCTACCTGTTCTTTTTACTACATCACCCTCTTTAATATTTCTGTCATCACCAAAAATTACAACACCAACGTTTTCACTCTCTAAATTAAGAGCCATACCTTTTGATCCATCGGCAAACTCTACCATTTCACCAGCTTGTACGTTGTCTAGTCCATAAATCCTAGCTATACCATCTCCAACTGATAAAACTTGTCCAACTTCTGTAACTTCGGCTTTATCACCAAAATTTTTTATTTGCTCTTTAAGTATCTTTGTAACTTCTGAAGGATTTATTTCCATTTATGCCTCTATCATTCTATTTTCTATTTGTTGTAATTTATTTTTTATTGAGGTATCAACCATTGTACTTCCGACTTGTACCACTAAACCACCTATTAAACTCTCATCATGCTTGTAGTTTAATTTAATTTTAGAGCTAAAATTCTTAGTTAACACTTCCGTAATTTTTGTTATTTCATCACTAGACAGTTTTTTTGCAGATTTAAGTTCAGCTTTAAGTTCACCCCTTTTTCTTGAGCAAGTATCAATAAAACTTCTCAGAATACGCTCAATAAAAAAGAAGCGTCTTTTTTGAATTAAAAAATTTAAAAAATTTTTGAATAAAGCATTAAAATTATTATTTTCTACAATTTTATTTATTACTTTTGACAAATCTTTTTGATTAACAGTAGGATCTTTAATTAAATTACAAAAATCATCACTTTGATTTATCAAATTTAACATCGATAGTGATTGGTCCTCAATTTGACTTAATAATTTATTTTCCTCTGAAAGTTCAAAAAGCGCGAGAGAATATCTTTCAGATGATGTAATTGAAAATCCCGTATTTTTGCTCAATTTGAATCCTACGTGTTTGAAGATTATTTAAAAATCACGCTTTAATTAGCATATGACCATAATGTCTTCAAGTAACACATTCGTTTAAAAGTAAGTTTTTTTTGGATTAATTGAAGTTTATGGGATCAACATCAACTGAAAGTTTTATTCCTGGTTGAAATTTGTAATTTGGTATCGCAGCTGCTAGTGATTTTTGTAATTTTAGTGTTTTTGGTCCTCTAATTAACAGCCTAATTCTATATCTTTTTCTTAATCTAAAGATTGGAGCATTCACTGGGCCTAAAATTTTTGCAGCTACTTTCTTTTCAATAAAAATTTTGAATTTATATGCCTCTTTCTCTAATATTGTTTCATTGTTTCCAGTTAAAATTATTGAAATAAACCTTTGATAAGGTGGAAGCTTATTTCTTTTTCTTATATCGAGCTCCTTTTCTAAAAAAATATCAGGATTACTATTAGTTAAATCTGAAATCATATTATAATTACTATTATATGTTTGAAAATACACTATTGCAGGTTTTCCTGTTCTGCCTGCTCTGCCAGAAAGTTGGTGATATAATTGTAAGTTTTTTTCCGCACCTCTCAAATCATGTCCTTGAGAGGAAAGATCAATATCAACAACTACAATACAATTTAAATCTGGAAAATGAAAGCCTTTAGAAATCAATTGTGTACCAACCAAAATTTGTATCTGATTATTAATTATTTTGTCTAATTTTACTGCAGAATCTTTTTTGTTCATTGTATCACTCGAAAAAATTTCGATTTCTTTTGAAGGAAAATTTTTTTTAACTTCATCAAATATTCGTTCAACACCTGGGCCACTAAAAATAATTTCACAATCCCCTTTTTTTTCACAAGTTCTTTTCAGAGATCTTATGAAACCACAATAATGGCATAATAAATAACCTTTATTTTTATGATAAACTAAATTAATTGAGCAGTTTGGACATGAATAACTTTTGAAACATTTATTACAAATTACATGTGGAGAAAAACCACGCCTGTTTAAAAAAAATAATACCTGATCTTTTTTATTAAGATGAAAATTTACTTTTTCTATTATTTTTTTTGAAAGCCATGACTGTTTATCTAGTTTGGTTTCATTGAGATTAATTACCTCATAGTCTGGTAAAGATGCATTTTTATATCGATGATTTAATTTAGAAATACTATATTTCCCCTTTAGTACATTTTCAAATGTTTCAATGGATGGAACAGCAGTTACTAAATTTATTGGAATATTTTCAAATGATGCCCTTGAGACTGCCATATCTCTCGCATTATAAATGACACCTTCATCTTGCTTATAAGATTGGTCATGTTCCTCATCAACAATAATTAAACCCAATTTTCTAAACGGTAAAAACAAAGATGATCTCGCACCAATTACAACTTTAATTTCTCCATTTACAACACCTCTCCAAATAACTTCCTTTTTTTTTTTTGAAATACCAGAATGCCAAATCGCAGATGTAAAACCAAAAAATTCTAAAAATTTTTTTTCAAATTGACTTGTTAAGCCTATTTCAGGTAACAATATAAGACCTTGAAAACCTTTATTTATAATATCTTTTAAAGCTGAAAAATAAACTATAGTTTTCCCTGATCCCGTTGTGCCTTGAAGAACATGTACCCTAAATTTTTCATTAGAGATATTCATTTTTTTTAAAGATTTTTTTTGTTCTTCAGAAAGTTTGATTAAGTTTGTGCTAATTATGTTATCGTAATTTTTAAAAACGTTTTTCTGAAATTTTTCCAAAGTATCACTGTCTAATAAAACCAATTTAAGCGCCATTCCTTTTGGTATTATATTGTATTCAGCAAACCAATTAAGAAATTTTATAGTTGATTTTTTAAGTGGGATTATATCTAATTTTTTTATAACAGTTTTTAATTTAAAACTATTATTATTTTTTGTCTCAAATTCGTCCCAAACAACCCCAATAATTTTCGACCTACCAAAAGGTACTAGAACATAATCACCTACCTTTAAATTTAAATTACTTTTATATGTAAAAGGATGATTGAATATATTTGGTAAAAGTACAGGAATTTTCATAAACAATAGATCTTTGATAATATTAAATTAATAATTAATAAGCATAATTTAGTTATCAATTTTTAAAAAATTTATTATATGTTAAGGTTAATTTAATAATAACCAGAAAAATATTTATTTAAATGAAAATACCCCTGTGCAAACCTTCTATTGATAAAAAAGAGGTTTTATTAATGAGCAAAACCCTAAAATCTAATTGGCTTACCCATGGACCTTATAATAAAAAATTTGAGAAAGAATTTTGTAAAATGTTCAATATTAGATATTCAATATCAATGAATTCATGCACAAGTGCTCTCGAGTGTGCTATTAAATCTTTAGGTCAAAAAGGTGAGATAATTATTCCTAGTTTTACTTGGGTATCAACTGCAAATGCGGTATTGAATTGTGGATCAACTCCTATTTTTGCAGACGTCGATCTAGAAACAAGAAACATAAATCTTAAAAGCTTTTCTAAATGTATAACTAAAAAGACAATAGCAGTAATAGTTGTCCACTACGCAGGTTTGCCTTGTGATATGAAAGAAATAGTAAAATTGTGCAAACAAAAAAATATAAAAATAATTGAAGATAGTGCTGAAACACTTGGTGCAAAATTGAAAGGGAAATATACGGGTTCATTTGGAATAGGGTGTTTTTCCTTTTTTCCAACAAAAAATATTACTACTACAGAGGGTGGAATGCTCACCACTAATGATAAAAACGTTTATGAATATGTCCAAAAATTAATTGCGCATGGTATTGATAAAAATAAAAAAAAAAAGTTTTGGCACAGGGTTGCTGTGTTACCAGGACACAATTTTAGAATGCCAAATCATTTAGCGGCACTAGGACATAGTCAACTCAAAAAACTTACAAAGTTTAATTATAAAAGAAATAAAATTGCAAAATTATATACTCTTGGAATTTCAAAAATTTCAAATAGGATTTTTACCCCGAAAATACCAAAAGGTTATACCCATTCTTTTCAAATGTATACAATCAGAGTAGATAAAAAAATTCGTAATAAGTTGGTTTCATATTTGAATAAAAGCAATATTGAAGCATCAGTGCATTTTGATCCACCTCTTCATAAAATGAGTTATTTAAAAAAATTTTATAAAAAAAGATTACCAATAACTGAAAAACTTTGTAATGAATTGATCACATTGCCAATTTATCCAGAAATGGGGAGAAATGAAGTAAATTATGTTTTAAATAAAATAAAAACATTCTATAAAAATTAAGAAAAATTTTAATGAGTAAAACTTTAATCACTGGCGGCTTAGGATTTATTGGATCAAGTATATCTGAGGAATTACTAAAAAAAAAAATAACTAAAAAATGTATTCTTATTGATAATTTTGGGAGTTATATAAATCCATTAAAAGAAAATTTTGTTGATTTCAGAAAACAAAGGTTTTCGTCTTTAGAAAATACTATTATTGAAAGATGTGATACTAGTAATTATAAGACAATTTCGATGCTTATAAATAAACATAAGCCAGATTACATTTATCATACTGCTGCACTTCCTTTAGCAAAAGTGTCTAATCTAAATAATGAGGAAGCAAAAATAAGCTCTGTTGACTCAACTTTAAATATAATTGATGCAATAATTAATCTTTCAATAAAAAACAAATCATATAAATGTAAGAGGTTTGTATATTTTTCATCAAGCATGGTTTACGGTGATTTTAAAAAATCATCAGTTAACGAAAAATCAGAAAAAAATCCAAAAGATGCTTATGGTATTATGAAATTAGCTGGGGAAGTTGTAACAGAAGGAGTATGTAGACTTCACTCAATACCGTATACTATAATTAGACCTTCAGCTGTCTATGGACCAAAAGATATGAATAGACGTGTGTCACAAATTTTTGTTGAAAATGCAATTAGAGGAAAAAAAATAATAATTCAAGGTAAAGATGAAAAGTTAGACTTTACCTATATTAAAGATTTAGCAAATGGAGCAATTTTAGCAGCAAGAAATAAGAATGGTAAGAATCAAATTTTTAATATTACATGTGGGAAAGGACAGAGTTTACATAAGTTTGTCCTTTTACTGAAAAAGAAATTTCCTAATCTTAAATATCAAATTGAAAAAAAAGATATTTCAAAACCTAGTAGGGGAACTCTTTCTATTAAAAAAGCTCAAAAATTACTTAGCTATAAGCCTAAATTTAATCTTGAAACTGGTATTACTGAGTATGTTAAGTTTTTAAAAAAAAATAAAGTTTTTTAATTTTTTGTGAAAAAAAAAGATATTTTCTTATTTTGTCCATTTATACATGATGGAGGTTTAGAAAAAACTTTAAAGATCTATTCCAGCTTTTTAAGTAAAAAATTTAATGTTTTTTTGGTAACTAATACATTTAACCAAAAAAGATTAAATGTTTTGGATAAGAAAGTTCGAATTATTAATTTTAAAAATAAATTTTTTTCTAAAAGTAGAATTTTAAATAATATTTATTGTATTTTTAAAATTATTTCTACAACAAAAAAAAAGTTGCTTATATTTTCGCTACAAGACCACTTTTTTTTATGTATTCTAAAATTTCTTAAATTTAATTTTAGATTAATTTTACGAACACAAACTGCAATTATTAATCTTAAAAATAAAAGTGAGGAAAAATTTTTAAAAAAAAAATTTTTTTTACGTAAAATAATTACTTTCTTTTATAAATATGCAGATCTTGTAATTACTTTTTCTAATCAAAATAAATTATATTTAGAAAAAAAGATTAAAGTGAAAAATGTTAAAGTAATTTATAATTATTTTCCAAGATTTTCAGGAGCTAAAAAGAAAAAGAAAATTTATAACGTCTTTTTTATAGGACGTCTTGTACCTGATAAAGATCCAATTTTTTTTATTAAAAATTGTATATCTTTAAATGATAAAATTAATTTTAATATAAACATCGTAGGAAAAGGCCAATGTTTACAGGAAATTAAAAAAATTTGTGCTCATTCGAAAAAGAAGGTCAAAATTTATGGCTTTATTGAAAATGGTCTTCAAAAATTAAATAAAAAAATTGATATTTTATGTATCACATCAAAATTTGATGGTACACCAAATGTGCTTGGTGAAGCAGTTTCATTTAAAATACCTTGTTTAGCCCCACGAAATGTAGGCCTTTCAAATTTAATATTATCAAATGGAAAAAGTGGTTACTTATATAATCCAGACTCTGATGAGAGTTTTAAAAATAATCTAAACAGTATGCTTAACAATTATGATCTTGCAATCGCAAAATCAAAAAGAGCATATAAAAATCTTGATAAGTTTAGTTTAAAAAACACTTTAGAAAAACTACAAAAAAGTATAAATGAAATATTATGAAAATAATTCAAAAATTTACCATTCATTTAACTAATGAAGAAATATATCAAATAATAAAACTTAAAAATTCTCATTGGAATTTTGGCCTAAAATCTCAAATTGAATGGTTTAAGAAAAAAATAAATGTAAAAAAAAAAGATACTCATATACTAATAAAGGATAAGAAGAATATTATAGGATATGTTCAACTTGGTAACCGAAAATTTGATACTAACAAAAATTCTCAAAAATACTTATTATTTAGAACGTTAATTGTAGATAAAAAATTTAGGAAAAAACTTTTATCAAAAAAAATTATGGAAAAAGTAATAACCATAATAAATAAAAAAAAAATTATTTGTTTTCTTACTTGTAAAAAAGATTTAGTCAAATTTTATAATAAATATAATTGGAAAAGATTAAAAAAAAGTGAGTATAAGATTATGGATCATCACAATAAACTAGTTGGAATGATTAATGATCCTTTAAAAAAAAAAATTAAAAAAAAATTTTTATTTTACTATAATAAGTAATTTTATGAGTGTATAGCTCTCTTATCAACTGCTAATGCTGCTTCTTTGACTGCCTCAGAAAATGTTGGATGAGCGTGACATGTTCTTGCGATATCCTCTGAGCTTGCACCAAACTCCATTGCTACACCTATTTCTGCAATCAACTCCCCAGCATGTGGGCCAATTAAATGAGCACCTAAAACTTTATCAGTCTTTTCATCAGCTAAAATTTTCACAAATCCCTCTGCGTCATCAATTGCTTTAGCCCTAGAATTAGCCATAAAAGAAAATTTACCTATTTTAAATTGAACATTTTTCTCCTTTAATTGCTCTTCAGTTTTACCTATAGAGGCAACTTCAGGAGTTGTATAAATTACTCCTGGTATAGTCTCATAATTTACATGTCCTGATTGTCCTGCAATATTTTCTGCCACTGCTATTCCTTCATCTTCAGCTTTATGTGCAAGCATTGGACCAGCAATTACATCTCCAATTGCATATATATTATTTATGTTCGTTCTAAAGTTTTTATCTGTTTTTATTCTATTTTTTTCATCTAGGTTAATGCCTATTTTCTCAAGATTTAATCCGATTATATTAGGCTTCCTTCCGACTGAAATTAATACAACATTACATTCAAAATCTTTTTTATCTCCATTTTTATCTATTGTTGAAACAATAGCACCTGATTTATTCTTTTTAATCTTTTCAACTTTATGCTGAAGATGAAAATTAATTCCTTGTTTTTTTAGAATTTTCATAAATTCATTTGAAATTTCTTTATCCATCCCTGGGGTAATATGATCTAAAAATTCTACAACATGTACTTCGGCTCCAAGTCGTGACCAAACAGAACCCATTTCTAAACCAATATATCCACCTCCAACTATGACCATTTTTTTTGGAACTTGATTTAATTTTAGAGCACCTGTAGAGGAAACTATCACTTCTTCATCAAATTTGATACCTGGCAAAGATACTGGAATAGAGCCACTGGCAATTATTATTTTATCAGCTTGTATTGATGTTTCTTTATTAGTGTTACTTTTTACCATAATTTCATTTTTTGACTTAAAACTGCCAGTACCTTGAAAATAAGTAACTTTATTTTTTTTTAATAAAAATTCGACACCTTTAGTAAGAATTGAAACTGCTTTGTCTTTACTTTTCATCATTTTTGGTAAATTCAATTTCACTTCCCCAATCTCAATACCCTTGTTTGACAAATTTTTTACTTTATGAAATTCTTCTGATAAATTTAAAAGACTTTTTGATGGTATACACCCAATATTTAAGCATGTTCCTCCCAGCGACCCTCTGGACTCAATGCATGCTGTTTTGAAACCAAGTTGTGCAAGTCTTATTGCACAAACATAGCCTCCTGGACCACCACCGATGACAACAGCTTGAAATTTTTCTATCATTTAAATATCTAAAAATAATCTTCTTGGGTCTTCTAAATTTTCTTTAACCATCTTCAAAAATGAAACTGACTCTTTACCATCAATAATTCTATGATCATAAGATAATGCCAAATACATTATTGGTCTAATTTTTATCTCACCATCTACTACCATTGGTCTATCAACAATATTATGCATGCCTAATACACCTGACTGTGGTAAATTTAGTATTGGAGTTGATAACATTGAACCATATACTCCTCCATTGCTTATTGTAAATGTTCCACCTTGGAGATCTTCGATCGTAAGTTTTCCTTCTTTTGCTTTTTCTGAAATTGATTTAATATTTTTTTCTATTTCAGCAAAAGACAGTTCGTCTGCATTTTTTAAAACTGGGACTACTAAACCCTTATCTGTACCAACTGCAAAACTAATATTGTAATAATTTTTGTAAATAATTTCATTACCTTCTATTTCTGCATTTACTGCAGGAAAATTCTTTAATGCAACGACACATGATTTAACAAAAAAAGACATAAAACCTAATTTAATTCCATACCTATTTTGAAAATCTTCTTGGTTTTCTTTTCTCATTTGCATAACATGAGTCATATCAATTTCATTAAAAGTGGTTAACAATGCAGCGTTTTCTTGTGCTTGTTTTAATCTTTTAGCAATAGTTTGTCTCAACCTAGTCATTTTTATTCTCTCTTCTTGACCATGTTTTATTTTTCTCTCTGCGGGTGGAGGATTAATTCCCATTAAATTAATCAAATCTCCTTTTAAAACTCTTCCGTCTTTTCCAGAACCTTTAACAGCATCAATATTAATTTTTTTTTCTTCAACAATTTTTCTTACAGCTGGTGACAAGGTTTTTTCAGCAGTATTTAGTAACGCTGATTTTTTTGGCTCTAATTCTTGAGTGAGAATTAAAGGTTCTTCATTTTGGTCTGTTTCATTTTCTTTTTCATCAAAAATTTCTGGCTCTCTAATCTCTTTTTCTTGAGCTAATTTTATGACATTATCTTCAATAATTTTTGGCTCAATTTTTTCAATTTTTGTAGACCCTACTCCATTGTCAGATACAGTACCCAATAATGCTCCAACTTCAACAGTTGAACCATCTTTTGAATTTATTTTAATTAATACACCTGAGACTGGTGATGGAACTTCAAGATTTACTTTGTCTGTTTCTAATTCAACAATAGGCTCATCTGCTTCGACTGAGTCCCCCTCATTCTTCAACCATTTTGATACAGTAGCCTCTGTTATGCTCTCACCAAGTGCTGGAACTAAAATTTTTTCACTCATTTTTTATTATTCAAAAACTTTCATTATAATTTCTTGTTGTTGAGAAATATGCCATTTTGCGTATCCTGTAGCTGGAGATGCATCGGGGCTTCTTCCAATATAAGAAACTTGATTATTATTAGCCTTTATATTATCTAATGTCCATTGGATATAATCTCTTACAGAAAACCATGCTCCCATATTTTTTGGTTCTTCCTGACACCAATAAAACTTAGCATTTTTTGCATATGGTCTTAATTCTTTAGCTAAAGCTTTTGCAGGAAACGGGTATAGTTGTTCAATTCTATAAAAAACAATATCATCTCTTTTTAATTTTTCCCGAGACTCTATTAAATCAAAATAAATTTTACCTGAACAAAGAATCACTTTTTTAATTTTGTTTGATTTTTTTAATTTTATTAACCCTTCAATCTTTGGGTCTATTGCATGATCCCACATAACTCTATGGAATGAATTCTCTTTACTAAAGTCGTTAATATTGGAAACACACTGTTTGTGTCTAAGTAATGATTTAGGTGTCATAATTATTAAGGGCTTTCTAAAGTCTCTATGCATCTGTCTTCTCAAAGCGTGAAAATAATTAGCAGGAGTAGTACAATTCATTACTTGCATATTGTCATTTGAACATAATTGCAAAAATCTCTCCAATCTTGCAGATGAATGCTCTGGTCCTTGACCTTCGTAGCCATGAGGTAACAACATAACTAAACCAGATGCTCTAGACCATTTTCTTTCTCCAGAAGCTATGAATTGATCAATTACAACTTGAGCTCCATTAGCAAAATCTCCGAATTGTGCTTCCCACAAAGTTAATGTGTTTGGCTCAACTAAACTATATCCATATTCAAAACCTAAAACGGCTAATTCAGATAAAAAACTGTCTACTACCTCAAATTGTTTTTGTTTTTTAGAAATATTATTAAGTGGTATATATCTCGAATTATCTGATTGATTTCGTAAAACAGAATGTCTTTGACTAAATGTACCTCTCCCTGAATCTTGGCCTACTAATCTCACAGGATATCCTTCCTCTAATAAGGAGCCAAAAGCTAAAGCTTCCGCTGTTGACCAATCTATGTTTAATCCTTTTTTTACAGTCATTTTTCTATTATCTAAAATTTTTATAATCGTTTTATGAAGATTTAATTCTTTTGGAATTGTATTTATTTTATTCGATATATCTTGTAATTTTTTTATATTTGATCCTGTTACTCCTCTTTTATCCTTGCCTTTTTCTGGTTTATATCTAGACCAAGTCCCCTCAAACCACTCAATTTTTGGTTTATAATCTTTAGCATTTTCAAATTGTTCATTTAATAGATCTTTAAAATTTTTAATTGAACTACTTAAATAATCATTAGAAATTGACCCATTATTAACTAATTTTTCACCATAAACTTTTACAGGTGATGGATGTGATCGTATTTTTTTATACATAAGTGGTTGAGTAAATGAAGGTTCGTCACCCTCATTGTGACCAAATCTTCTATAACAAATCAAATCAATCACTACGTCTCTATTAAATTTTAATCTAAAATCAGTTGCTATCCGTGCACCATAAACTACCGCTTCTGGATCATCTCCGTTAACATGAATAATCGGAGCCTCAACCATTTTTGCAACATCTGAAGGATAGGGTGATGATCTAGCAAACCTTGGGCTTGTAGTAAAACCTATTTGATTATTAATAATAATGTGAATAGTTCCACCTGTATTGTGACCAGGTAGACCTGACATTGCAAAACACTCTGCAACTACTCCCTGTCCAGCAAAAGCTGCATCCCCATGAATTAAAATTGGGATAACTTTTTTTCTTTCTTTATCTTTATGAAAAAATTGTTTTGCTCTTGTTTGCCCCAGTACTACAGGATTTACAGCTTCCAAATGTGATGGATTATCAGTCAAACTTACATGCACTGAGTTTCCATCGAATTCTCTATTAGATGATGCACCTAAATGATATTTTACATCCCCTGCACTATCTTCCTCTGAAGAATCAATTTCTCCAGCAAATTCATTGAATATCCTTTTATAAGACTTTTGAAGTACATTTGCTAAAACATTTAGCCTTCCTCTATGAGACATTCCTATTTTAACTTCTTTCACTTGAGATTGACCACCTATTTTAATTATTTGTTCAAGAGCTGGGATTAAACTTTCACCACCATCAAGACCAAATCTTTTTGTTCCTACATATTTTGTATGTAAGAATTTTTCAAAACCTTCAGCTTGAATTAATTTATTAAGAATTGCTTCTTTTCCATTTTGTGTGAATTTAAAATCATCCGTCTTTTCAACTCTATCTCTAAACCACTTTCTTTCAGTGGGATTTGAAATGTGCATATATTCATAACCTAAAGGACCACAATATTTTTCTCTTAAAAAATTTAAAATTTCTGAAATATTTGAATGCTGTTTATTAGTTACACCATCTAAAAAAATTTTTTTTTGGTAATCTTCTTTTTTAAATCCATACGACTCAGGATGAAGCTCATCTAGATATTCAGACTTGAGCAATCCTAAAGGATCTAATTTAGCTATTAGATGCCCTCGCTGTCTGTAAGATCTAATCATTGCAACAGCTTTTATTGAATTTGCATTAGATTTCATCAATTCTAATTCACTCATTTGACTGTTATTTTCTTTTTGTTTTTTGGTTTTGTTAATTGAAAATTTTTTGGATGGGCTCCATGATGGGCCATTAATTTCTTTAACAATTACATCTATTTCATCTCCAATTTCATTAAAATATCTTTTCCAACTATCCGGCAAAGTTGGGTCATTATTTACAAATTTCATGTACATTTCCTCTATGAAAGCACTATTCGATTTTGTTAAAAAAGCTGTTTTTTGAAATTCAAGATTTTTAGTAGGAGACATTATTATACTAATATAAACTTAGAAGAAATTTTTTCAATTAGACAATTTATCGAATAAGGTTTTTCCAATTTTAGATGGTGAGTTAGCCATAGTTATTCCGGAATCTTCCATTTTTTTTATCTTATCTTTAGCTCCACCTTTCCCACCTGAAATTATTGCTCCAGCATGTCCCATTCTTCGACCTGGAGGGGCAGTTATTCCTGCAATAAATCCTACTATAGGTTTTTTGATTTTATTATTTTTTACAAATTCTGCAGCTTCTTCTTCAGCTGTACCTCCTATTTCTCCAATCATTAAAATAGATTTTGTTTCCTCGTCATTTAGAAATAGATCTAAACAGTCAATAAAATTAGTTCCGTTTATTGGATCTCCCCCTATTCCTATACATGTTGATTGACCTAGACCATTTTCTGTAGTTTGAGCAACAGCTTCATACGTTAATGTTCCAGATCTAGAAACTATTCCAACTGAGCCACGTTTATGAATATTTCCTGGCATTATACCGATCTTACATTCATCGGGGGTAATTATTCCTGGGCAGTTTGGACCTATTAATCTACTTTTTGATCCATTTAACTTTTGTCTAACTCTGAGCATATCCTGAACAGGGATACCTTCTGTAATACAAACTATTAATTCAATAGACGCATCTATTGCTTCTATAATTGCAGCTGCAGCAAATTTAGCTGGAACATAAATCATTGTTGCATCTGCACCAACTTCATTTTTGGCTTCAACAACACTATTAAAAACTGGTCTATCTAGATGTTTTTGACCCCCTTTTTTTTGGTGTAACTCCACCAACTAAATTTGTTCCATATTTAATTGCTTGCTCTGAATGAAAAGTACCATGTGATCCAGTAAAGCCTTGGCAAATAACTTTTGTATTTTTGTTAACTAATACAGACATTTTATTTTATTGCCCCAACAATCTTTTTAGCTGCATCATCTAAATTTTCAGCAGAAATTAATTTTAATCCAGAATTATCTAATATCTTTTTTCCCTCTTTAAAATTTGTACCAGCGAGTCTAACAACTAGTGGTACACTAATATTCATTTCCTTAGCTGCGTCTACTACTCCTTGAGCAAGTACATCACATCTCATTATACCCCCAAAAATATTAATCAAAATTCCTTTAACATTTTTATCTGATAGAATAATTTTTAAAGCTGCAGAAACTTTTTCTTTTGAAGCGCCTCCTCCTACATCTAAAAAGTTAGCTGGTTCTTTTCCATACAGCTTAATTATATCCATAGTTGCCATGGCTAAATCTGCTCCATTAACCATACAACCAATACTTCCGTCTAATTTGATATAAGCTAAATCGTGTTTGCTAGCTTCTATTTCTGTTGAGTCTTCTTCATTTAAATCTCTTAATTCAACAATTTCTGGATGTCTAAATAAAGCATTAGAGTCAAAATTTACTTTTGCATCCAAACAAATTATTTTTTTCTCTTTTGTTAAAATTAATGGATTAATCTCGACCATGTTTGCATCTGTGTTTATAAACATCTTATAAATTGATTTTATTAAAGATACTGCTTGTGATTTTGCGTTATCATTCAGATTGAAAATCTTAATTATTTTTAGACAATCTTTTTCTGAAATTTCATTTTTTATATCAACTTTTGTTGTAATAATTTTATCAGGAGTTTTGCTAGCTACTTCTTCAATATCCATTCCACCTTGATCACTAGATATGAAAGCAATTTTAGAGCTAGCTCTATCTACTAAACAAGAGAGATAAAATTCTTTTTCTATACTTGAAGATACTTCAACATATAATCTTTTTACTTCCCTGCCTTCTGGTCCTGTTTGGTGAGTTACTAAGGTTTTTCCCATTAACTCTTTTGCAGCTTTACTTAATTCATCAATAGTGTCTAAAATTTTTACACCACCTGCTTTACCTCTTCCACCAGCATGAATTTGAGCTTTTAAAACATATTTTTGTGTATTTAATGATTTTGCTTTTTTTACTAATTCATCAACAGAAAGAGCAAACACCCCCTCAGGCACAATTGCTCCATATTTTTTTAATATTTGTTTTGCTTGATGTTCGTGAATGTTCATTATTTCTTAGAAAGATCAGGATCTATTTTTGATGCCGCTTCCCATAAAGCTTTTACTGCATCAATAGAATGCATAAACTCTTTTTTTTCTTTTTCATCCAATTCAATTTGTTCTATTTTTTCAACACCATTTTTTCCAATAATTACTGGAACACCAGCATATACATTATTAACTTTATATTCTCCATTTAACTGTACAGCGCATGGTAATAATTTTTTTTCATCATTTAAATAAGCTTCCGCCATTTGAACCCCTGATGCTGCAGGTGCATAAAATGCAGATCCTTTTTCTAAATATTTAACTATCTCAGCGCCACCATCTCTAGTCCTTTGATTAATTTCCTCTAATCTTTCTTGAGAAATTTTTCCTTCTTTTACTAAATCAAGTAGAGGTTTTCCTGAAACTTTAGTAAATCTAGGCATTGGTACCATGGTATCTCCATGACCACCCATCACCATTGCATCAATTTCTTTTACAGGAACATTGAGCTCTAAAGATAAAAATAATTTAAATCTTGAACTATCCAAAATTCCAGCCATACCAACTACTTTATTTGCAGATAATCCTGAAAATTTTTGAAAAGCCATAACCATGACATCCAAAGGATTTGTAATACAAATCACAAAAGCATTTGGAGCATTCTTTTTAATACCTTCAGCAACCTGCTTGATAATTTTTAAATTTATTCCAAGCAGATCATCTCTACTCATTCCAGGTTTCCTTGGAACACCAGCTGTAATAATGATTACATCTGAGTCCTTGATATCTTTATAATCATCAGTACCTGAAAATTTTACATTAAAACCATCTACAGATGAAGATTGAGCAATATCAAGAGCTTTACCTTTAGCTATTCCACTTGCAACATCAAAAAGAACAACTTCATTTACTAGTTCTTTTGTTCCAATTAGGTGGGCAAGTGTTCCACCTATTTGACCAGCACCAATTAAAGATATTTTACTCATTAATGTTTCTCATTATTTCATTGTTGGCATTATGAACTCAGCATTTGATCTAATTCCAGAAGGCCATCTTGATGTTATTGTTTTAAGTTTTGTATAAAATTTTATACCCTCCATACCATGCATTGCGCTATCACCAAATAAAGATCTTTTCCAACCACCAAAACTATGAAAGGCCATTGGAACTGGAATAGGAACATTAATACCAACCATACCAACCTGTATTTTGCTTGCAAAGGTTCTTCCCGCATCACCATCTCTGGTGTAAATACTAACCCCATTTCCATATTCATGATCATTAATAAGTTTTGCAGCTTCTTCAAAAGTTTTAACTCTTACTACAGACAAAACTGGTCCAAATATCTCTTCTTTATATATTCTCATTTCTTTTTTTACATGATCAAATAAACAGCCACCAATATAAAAACCGTTTTCATAACCTTGTAATTTTAAATTCCTACCATCTACAACTAGCTTAGCACCTTCTTTTACTCCTAAATCTACATATCCTTTTACTTTTTCTAAGTGTTCTTTGGTGACTAAGGGTCCCATTTCAGAACTTTTATCCATTCCTGGACCAACTTTTAAAGCCTCTGCTTTTTTTGATAATCTTGACACTAGCTCATCACCTATATCTCCAACAGCTACAGCAACAGATTGAGCCATACATCTTTCACCTGCCGATCCATATGCGGCTCCCATTAAACCATTTACTGCACCTTCTAAATCACAATCTGGCATAACAACTAAATGATTTTTTGCACCCCCTAGTGCCTGAACTCTTTTTTCATTTTTTGCAGAGTTCTCATAAATATATTTTGCTATTGGTGTTGAGCCGACAAAACTAACCGCCTTAATATCTTTGTTAACCAAAATTGCATCTACAACCTCTTTATCTCCATTAACAACATTAAAAACTCCATCTGGTAGACCAGCTTCTTTTAACAATTCAGCTAATTTGATTGCACATGATGGATCCTTTTCAGAAGGTTTTAATATGAAAGTATTTCCACATGCAATTGCTATAGGAAACATCCACATTGGTACCATTGCAGGAAAATTAAAAGGTGTAATACCCGCCACAACTCCTAAAGGTTGACGCATTGACCAACTATCAACATTAGTCCCAACATTTTCTGAAAATTCACCTTTAAGTAAGTGAGGAATTCCACAAGCAAATTCAACAACTTCTAAACCTCTTGTTAAAGAGCCTTTAGCATCTTCATAAACTTTTCCATGCTCCGAAACTATTAACTTTGTAAGCTCATCTGAATTTTTTTCTATCAATTCTTTGAATTTGAACATAACCCTTGCTCTAACAAGTGATGGTTTTAATGACCATTCTTCAAAAGCATTTTTTGCTACTGCAACAGCTTGATCTAGATCTTCTTTAAAAGCTAATCTAACTTCTTTTTCTTGTTCACCAGTTGCTGGGTTAAAAACTTTTCCTTTTTTATCTGATTTGCCAGGAATTATTTTACCACCTACAAAATGTTCAATTAATTTCATGAATACGATCTTTTAGATTAAAAACTCTTGTTAGTCTATTGTTTAAATGTTAGCGGTTGCTAACATTTTTTTTATTTCGGCAATAGCTTTTGCTGGGTTTAAACCTTTTGGACATGCACTTGTACAGTTTAAGATAGTATGACATCGATATAATTTTAATTCATCTGCAACCTTTTTCAATCTTGCTTGTCTTTCCTCATCTCTACTATCAACAATCCATCTATACGCTTGGAGTAAAACAGCTGGTCCTAAATATTTATCACCATTCCACCAATAACTTGGGCAAGATGTAGAGCAACATGCACACATAATACACTCATATGCTCCATCTAACTTTGCTCGATCTTCTTTTGATTGAATGATTTCCTGTGTTTTGGACTCTGATTTTGATTTTAACCAAGGTTCAATAGATTGATATTGTTTATACAATCCATCTAAATCTCCTATTAAATCTTTTTTAACTTTCAAATGAGGTAATGGATAAATGTCTATATCACCGTCAATTTCAGCATGAGGTGTTGTACAGGCCAAACCATTTTTACCCCCCATATTCATTGCACATGAGCCACAAACCCCATGAGCACAAGATCTTCTGTAAGCGATAGTTGGGTCAATTTCATTCTTTATTTTATTTAAAATATCTAAAACTTTGGAAGGACAATTATCCATATCAACTTCATATGTGTCTATTCTTGGATTTTCTCCTGTTGAGGGATCCCATCTATAAACATTAACTTTTCTTAAATTTTTAGAACCAGTTTTATCTTCAAAATATTTACCTTTTTTTACTTGAGAATTTTCAGGTAAATTTATTTGAACCATTAATAAACTCTTTCTTGAGGTGGAAAATACTGAACATCATTTGTAAGTGTAGATTTATGAACTTCCCTGTAGCTTATTTTAGTCTCTTTTCCATCACACCAAGCAAGAGTATGCTGCATAAATTTTTGATCATCTCTTTTTGGATAGTCCTCTCTAGCGTGTGCCCCTCTGCTTTCTTTTCTGTTATATGCAGAGTCTACAGTTACCACTGCTTGTCTAATCAAATTATCAAACTCTAAAGTTTCTACCAAATCAGTGTTAAAAATTAACGATTTATCTTTAACTGATAATGAGTTTAAACCATCATATGTTTTTCTTATTTCATCAACTCCCTCTTTAAGAGTTTTTTCTGTTCTAAAAACAGCGCATTTAGATTGCATCGTTTTTTGCATTGCCAATCTTAATTCTGCTGTTCCAGTATCTCCCTCTGCATTTCTAATTTTATCAAATCTATCAATACATTTTTGTGTTTCGATCTCACTAATTTCTTCATGTGGTGTTCCAGGTTTTACTAATTCTGCAGCTCTTTTTGCTGCTGCTCTACCAAAAACCACTAAATCAATTAAAGAATTAGATCCTAATCTATTTGCTCCATGAACTGAAACACATGCCGCTTCTCCTATTGCCATTAACCCATTTACAGTTTTTTCAGAGCCATTTACCGTTAAAACTTCTCCCTTATAATTTGTAGGGATACCCCCCCATATTATAGTGAACTGTTGGTACAACAGGAATCGGTTCTTTAGTAACATCTACATTTGCAAACAATCTCGCCGCATCAGTTATACCAGGCAATCTACTTTCAATAATTTCTTTATCTAAATGACTTAAGTTTAAATGAACATGATCTTGATCTTTACCGACACCTCTTCCCTCATTGATTTCAATTGACATTGACCTACTCACAACATCTCGAGATGCTAAATCTTTTGCCTTTGGGGCATATCTTTCCATAAATCTTTCACCTTTGGAGTTAGTAAGATATCCTCCTTCACCTCTCGCTCCTTCTGTAATTAAAGTGCCATGTCCATATATTCCTGTTGGATGAAATTGAACAAACTCCATATCTTGTAAAGGTAATCCAGCTCTCAAGACCATTGCATTGCCATCTCCTGTACAAGTATGCGCAGATGTTGCTGAGTAGTAAACTTTACCATAACCCCCTGTTGCAATAATTACTGTGTGTGCTCTAAATCTGTGAATAGTTCCATCATTTAAGTTCCAAGCTATTAAACCTTTGCACTCTCCATCTTTCATTAATAAATCTAACGCAAAATATTCTATAAAAAATTCTGTTTTATGTTTTAAGGCTTGGCCATATAAAGTATGCAAAATTGCATGTCCTGTTCTATCAGCAGCCGCACAGGTTCTTTGAACGATTCCATTTCCATAATTTTTTGTCATACCACCAAATGGTCTTTGATAAATTTTTCCGTCTTCTGTTCTACTAAAAGGAACACCATATTTTTCTAGTTCAATAACTGCCTTTGGTGCTTCTTTGCAAAGATATTCAATGCTATCTTGATCCCCCAGCCAATCAGCCCCTTTTACAGTATCATACATATGCCATCGCCAATCATCTTCTCCCATATTACCAAGTGCAGCTGAAATACCACCTTGAGCTGCTGATGTGTGGCTTCTGGTTGGAAATACTTTTGATATACAGGCAGTTTTTAATCCAGCCTCACTCAAACCAACTGCAGCTCTTAAACCTGAGCCTCCAGCACCTAAGACAACAACATCATATTCGTGATCAATTATTTTATATGAACTCATAACTTAGATATTAATATAATTGTAATTAGTGGAATTACCACTGCAGAAGCGTATAAAACCTTATTTGCGACATTTTTGATTTTATCATTTGCTATATAATCTTCAAAAACCTCGCTGACACTTAATGCTGAAAAAAAATATGCATTAATAATAAATATACTGAATAAAAATTTAGATGATGAAGTAGAAAAAAAATTTACAACATCAGAGTATCCTTGGTCATAAAAATTAATTAAATTTATAATAAACCACAACATCAAAGGTGCCAATGTTGCTCCACTAATCTTCAAGAAGATCCATTTTTTTGTAGCATTCATCATATTAAAAAAAAATTTTTCCTATTAAATAAAAAACAACAGTCAAGATTAATGATCCAAATATAACAATTAATCCTGTAATTTTTGTTGTTTTAATTTCAAATCCATAACCAAAATCCATAATCAAATGTCTTATTTCACTTAAAACCTGAAATGAAAAAGACCAAGTAATACCTAAAATAATAAATTTTCCTATAAATGAATTTAAAAATGAATTTATTGATTGATAATTACTTTCACCAAATAACAAAAGTGAAGCCCATAAACAAATTAATGTAATTAAAATTATATTAATTATACCTGTTATTCTGTGACAAATAGAAACTAACGAAGAAATGTGCCATCTATAAATTTGGATGTGTGGGGATAAAGGTGTTTTACTTTCCATAAAAATTATTCTTAATTAAAGTTTCTGCAATTTCTACAGAGTTCAAAGCTGCTCCTCTCAAAAGATTGTCTGAAACAATCCATAAATTTAATCCATTTTTTATAGTCTTATCTTCTCTAATTCTGGAAATAAATGTTTCATCTTTCCCCTCTGCTTCAACTGGAGTTGAATAATGTCCATCCTCTCTCTCATCTATTACTTTACATCCTTCAAAATTATCCAAAGCTTCCCTCACTTTCTCTATTGAAAATGATTTTTCAAATTGAATATTAACAGATTCCGAATGTGACACAGAAATAGGTAATCTTACACAAGTTGCTGTTAAATTTATTTTACTATCCAAAATTTTTTTTGTTTCATTGGTCATTTTAAGTTCCTCTTTTGTATATCCATCATCTGAAAAAATATCTATTTGTGGTATTGCATTAAAAGCTATTTGTTTTGTAAAGTTTTTAGATTTAACTTTTTTTCCATCTAGTACTAATTTTGTCTGTTCAATTAATTCATCCATAGGGGCTTTGCCACCTCCTGAAACTGACTGATAAGTTGATACAACTATTCTTTTAATAGAAAACAAATCGTGCAATGGTTTAAGAGCGATTACTAATTGTGCAGTTGAACAGTTTGGATTTGCTATTATGTTTTTCTTTATATTTTTTAAATCTTCAGAATTAACTTGTGGCACTATTAAAGGTACCTCTGGATCCATCCTAAAATAACTTGAGTTATCTATTACTAAACAATTTTTCGCAGCTTTTTTCGCAAATTTTTCTGAAATTTTTCCACCTGCAGCAAAAAAACAAATTTTTACTTTAGAAAAATCAAAGCTTTCTAGATCATGAATGTCATGATCAACACCTTTAAAATTAATTTTTTTTCCTACACTTTTAGATGATGCTAACAAATATAGATTTTCAATAGAAAGATCTTTTTTCTCAAGAACTTCTAATGTTTTTCTACCAACATTCCCTGTTGCACCGACTATTGCAATATCCATGATGTAGGTTTTATACTAGATGAAAGGTAATTCGCAAACTTTAAGAGCTATATTTTTACCGCCAATTTCAACCTTACCAGTCACTGACATTTTGCAAAAAGGGTCATTTATCATTGCAATTCCTATAACTTTTTTGAAATGAGGTGAATAACATGCAGATCTAAGATCCCCTATTATATTTCCATCACTATTAGTGATATTGACTGAGCCTGTTAAACTAATTTCATTTGTTTCAATATGAACTCCCATTAGTTTTCTTTTTATTCCATCTGATTTAATTTTTTTTAATTTTTCTTTACCCAAAAAAATTACATCTGACTCTAAATTTACATATTTTTCAAAACCGCATTCAAAAGGATTATCTTGATTATCAAAATCGTTTCCATAAGAAAGAAGGCCACTTTCTATTCTTTCAATAAGATTTGGACAACCAGGTTTTACATTAAATTCTACACCTATTTCAAAAAGATGATCGTATAAATCTTGGCCTGATAATGTATTTTCAACATAAACTTCATAACCACCTTGTTTTGACCAACCTGATCTAGCAATCAAATGTTTTATGCCTTTAAAATCAAAATAGTCAAATCCAAAAAATTTTAATTCAGTAATTTTTTTTCCAAAAACTTTTTCCATCAGACCAAATGATTTAGGACCCTGTATTGCAATAATATCAACATTTGGTTCAAAAATTTTAACTTTAAAATTATTTCCAGAAGCAAGACCTTTAGCAAAAAAAATAACATCTGAATCTGCAATCGAGATCCACCATTTATCTTCAGCTAATTTTAATATTACTGGATCGTTAACTAAATTACCGTTATCATCAATTAATGGACAGTAATAGCATCTTCCAATTTTTGATTTTGACAAATCACGACAAGTCATAAGCTGAACCAGTTTTGCTGAGTCTGGTCCAGAAATTTCAACTTGTCTCTCAGCTGCAACATCCCAAATTTGAACATTTTTTTTTAAATGATCACAAGACTCCTCTATTGATCCAAATGCAGCTGGTAATAACATATGATTATAAACCGTATAAGCTGTAACACCTTGTTTTTCTATTCTTGAAGTATAAGGAGTACTTCTTAATCTTCTAGATTTTGCTATAGAATAATTTTTCATTTATTTAAAAATTCCAAAATCTTTTCTCGCATTTCAAAAGCTTTTTCAATCATAATCATGTGACCTGATCCAATAATTATATGTGTAGTTGAATTTTTGACTAAATTTGCAAATTTTTTTCCACTTTCTAAATTAGCCATCTTGTCAAGTTCTCCAAATATAAACATGGCTGGACAATTTATAGCTTTAGCTGCATCGGAGCCATTCTGATAATTATTACATGCAATTAGATCGACCGCCAAAATCTCACTAATATCTCTGGGTGATTGAATTATTTTTTCTACTGGGTTTCCACCAATAAATTTTTTTGAACCTTCAAAACCCCATTTCATCATTAATTTGACAGCATCAGAATCTCCATCTGTTGCTAAATCAATTAGATCTTTATTAACAGGCATTCGATAAGAGCCTCCAACAAATACTATCTTTTTTAATCTGTCTTTATATTTAAATGAATATTCAAGAGCTTCTAAACAACCTTGTGAATGACCTATGAGGATTATATTACTCAATTTTAATTCTTCAAAAACTTTTTCCAACCAATCTGCAATTTTTTCGATACTATCTAAACATGGACCTTCAGAATTTCCATGCCCAGGTAAGTCAATTGATAAAACATTAAATTTTTTATTTGAAAAGAATTGTTCTGTTAAAGACCAGACAATATGTGATAAACCACTTCCATGCAAAAATACTATTGTTTCTCTAGAACTTTCTATACCTTGTCCAGCATCAGAAGCGTAAACGCTTTTATTTTGTATAGTTATTTTCAATTAATTTCCTAAAATTTTTTTCTAAGCTCAAATTTTTGAATTTTACCTGTAGAAGTTTTTGGTAATTCACAGAAAACAACTTGTTTTGGAACTTTAAAACCAGCCAAAGTTTCTTTACAAAAGCTTATTAATTCTTTCTCTGTAGTAGGTTTATCTTTAACCATCTCAATAAAAGCACAAGGAACTTCTCCCCACTTTTCATCAGGTTTGGCAACAACAGCGGCAATTGATACTGAAGGATGCTTAGATAAAGTATTTTCTATTTCAATAGAAGAAATATTTTCTCCACCAGATATTATTATATCTTTTGATCTATCCTGTATTTTAACATATCCATCTGGATGCATTACCGCCAAATCTCCAGAATGAAACCAACCACCAGCCATAGCCTTATCAGTGGCATCTTTATCTTTAAAATAACCTTTCATTACTACATTTCCTCTTAACATTATCTCACCAATAGTTTTTCCATCTTTTGGAACTTCTTTCATTGTCTCAGGATCCATAATTGCTGCCCCCTCAAGATTAGGATATCTAACTCCTTGTCTTGCTTTAATTTCATTTTGCTTTTCCTCATCAAATCCATTCCAATCGTCATTCCAGGCACATTGCGTGACATGACCATAAGTCTCTGTTAAACCATAAACATGCATTACTTCAAAACCGAGTTCTTTCATTTTTTTGAAAATTATACTTGGTGGTGGAGCCCCTGCAGTAAGTACATGAACTTTATTTTTTAGTTTTTTTCTATCACTTTCGGGAGCGCCCGTTATCATATTTAATACAATCGGAGCACCTCCAAAATGAGTAACATCATATTTATCTATTAGTTCAAAAATCTTTTTAACATCTATATTTCGTAAACAAATAGTTCTTCCATTTAACATAGGAACTGTCCATGGATAACACCATCCATTACAGTGAAACATTGGGACTATTGTTAAAAAATTTAATCTATTTGGCATATTCCAAGCAACTGCACTTCCAGTTGACATTAGATATGCACCTCTATGATGGTAAACAACACCTTTTGGATTTCCTGTGGTACCAGAGGTATAACTTAAAGTTATAGCCTGCCACTCATCCTCTGGAGTTTTCCAAGTATAATTATCATCACCTGTACTAAGAAATTTTTCATACTCTAAATCACCAATTTTTTCTAATTTTGACTGATCAGCAAATTTATCATGAATATCAATTACAGTAATTTTTTTCTCTAATTTACTTAGAGCCTTTTTTACTTCAATGTGAAGTTGTCTATCAACTACTAATACTTTTGCATCACTATGATTTAAAATATATGAGATAGTGTTAGCATCTAATCTAATATTAATTGTATTTAATACAGCACCAGTCATTGGAACTGAATAATGGGCCTCAAAAATTTCTGGAGTGTTAAAGGCTAAAAATGAGACAGTATCTCCTTTTTTGATACCAATTTTTTCTAACGCACTAGCAAATTTTAAAGCTCTTTTATAAACCTCATCCCAAGTATATTTTCTATCTTCATATACTATTGCCTCATAATTTGGGTAAACATCTTTAGCTCTTTCTAAAAAAGATAAAGGAGTTAACGGAACATAATTTGCAGCATTTTTATCTAAGTTTGCCTCGTAATGATTCATTTTAATTAAATTTGAAATTCATAATATTTGAACTTCCGGAAATAGCAGATTTATAATGCTGCTCTGCTCTCGGTAGAACTTTATCAAAATAAAATTTTGCCGTATTTATTTTATCATCATAAAAATTTTTATTTTCATTATAATCTTTGAAACTTACGTCTAAGACCTTTATCCAAGCGTAAGCAACAGAGACAAAACCAAGAGTTTTTAGATAATCATTTGCAGCGGCACTAACGTCGTCTTTATCGCTTTTAGTTTTTTCTTTTATCCATTCACTAAATTTAGTTAAAATATCCAAATAATACTTAAATTCCTTTGTAAATGGCTTAATCTTTTCGTTATCTAAATTAGTTTCAGACTTTATTAAATCTATAAATTTATTAATTATGTCTCCATTTTTATTTGATAATTTTCTAAAAACTAAATCTGCTGCCTGCACAGAATTCGTACCTTCATATATTGGAGTTATTCTATTATCTCTATACAACTGTTCTATCCCTTGATCTTTTGTATAACCATAACCTCCATAAATTTGCATCGCATCATTAGTGATTTCCATACCCAAATCAGTAAACAATGATTTAACTACTGGTGTCATCAAAGAAACAAAATCAGAAGCTTCCTGACGTACTTTTTCATTTTGATGGTTCAAACTAACTTCGGTTTGTTGTGATAACCAAAAACACAAAGCTCTCTCACCTTCAATAATTGATTTCATATTCAATAGTGATTTTCTTATATCTGCATGTTCAATTATAAAATCAGCACCATTGGTCGATTTAGTTTTATTTGTCTTACCTTGTTTTCTCTCTTTCGCATAAGCAAGTGAGTTTTGATAAGCAATCTCTGAGATTCCTAATCCTTGGATTCCCACAACTATTCTTTCAAGATTCATCATCGTAAACATTGCATTAAGGCCTTTGTCTTTTTTACCAATCATATAACCGGTAGCTTCATCAAAATTTAATACACATGTTGCAGAACCTTTTATACCCATTTTACTTTCAATAGATCCAGTTGATATTCCATTTCTTGGACCTACACTTCCGTCCTCGTTGACTACAAATTTAGGAACTAAAAATAAACTTATACCTTTTGTGCCTGCTGGAGAGTCTGTCGCTCTAGCAATTACCAAATGAATAATATTTTCAGTAAGATCATGATCTCCCGAAGTTATAAATATTTTTTGACCACTAATTTTATACGTTCCATCATTTTGTTTTTCGGCTTTTGTTTTTAAAAGTCCTAAATCAGTTCCACAAACAGGTTCTGTTAAACACATAGTGCCACTCCATTTACCTTCAACTATTTTTGGTAAATACTTATTTTTTAATTCATTGGATGCATGATGATTAATACAGTTATATGCTCCTATGCTCAATTCACTGTAAAGCTTAAAGGATAAACTCGCAGAAGATAACATTTCATCAAAAAATGCACTTACTGTTTTTGGCATTCCTTGTCCACCATATTTCGGATCACAAGATAATGAAGTCCATCCATCTTCAATATATTTTTTATATGCCTCTTTATATCCTGGAGGGGTTCTTACTACGCCATTTTCTAAGACTGCAGGATTTTCATCACCTGCTTTTGCAAGTGGAAGAATTAAATTTTGATTAATCTTCGCAGCCTCTTCTAAAATATCTTTAACTAGATCTGAACTTACTTCTTTATATTTTTCTAATTCATTATAATTTTTGTTATCCCTTAACTTCTCAAAGAGAAACATCATATCTTCTACTGGTGCAGTGTAGCTTGGCATAAAAATAGTTTAGAATAATTGATAGATTATTGCAATTTTGAAATTATCGCATCACCCATTTGTGCAGTAGAAACTTCTTTCATTCCATCTGATAGAATGTCTTTAGTTCTTAATCCATCATTTAGAACGTCCTGAACTGCTTTTTCTAGAGCTGAAGCCTCCTTATCTAGGTCTAAAGAATATCTTAAAGCCATAGCAAAACTCAATATACTAGCGATTGGATTAGCAATACCTTTGCCAGCGATATCAGGGGCAGACCCGTGAATAGGTTCATACATGGCTCTCATTTCGCCATCTTTATTTTTTGCCCCTAAAGAAGCTGAAGGTAAAAGACCTAAAGATCCTGTCAACATAGAAGCTTGATCTGACAGCATATCTCCAAATAAATTATCAGTTACTATTACGTCAAATTGTTTAGGGTTTCTTAGTAGCTGCATGGAACAATTGTCGGCAAGCATATGACTTAATTCAACATCTTTATATTCTTTATCGTGTAATGTTTGAACTTCTTCTTTCCAAAGTTGACCAGCTTCCATAACATTTGATTTTTCACAAGATGTAACTTTATTTGATCTCTTTTTAGCTAAGTCAAATGCAATTCTTGCAACCCTAATTATTTCATTACTGGTGTAAGTATGAGTGTTAATTCCTTTTCTTTCACCATTTTCAATAGGCTTAATACCTCTTGGTTCACCAAAATATATTCCGCCTGTTAACTCTCTAACAATCATTATATCTAAACCAGAAACTATTTCTGGTTTTAATGTTGATGCATCAACTAATTGTTCAAAACATATAGCAGGTCTTAAGTTAGCAAATAATTTTAATTCTTTTCTTAATTTTAATAATGCTCTCTCAGGTTTTTTTGAGAACTCTACACCATCCCATTTTGGACCACCAACTGCACCAAGCATCACTACAGCACTTTCCAAAGCTTTATAAAAAACTTCATCTGTAATTGGAGTTCCATGTTTATCATAAGAACAACCTCCAGCAAGATCCTCATCAATTTCAAAATCAAGAGACTTTCTGTCATTGAACCAATTAATTATTTTTCTTACTTCTCTGATTACTTCTGGACCTATTCCATCTCCTGGTAATAACAAAATTTTTTTTTTCTTTACTTTAATCATTAAATATCCATGGTTTTTTTACTTTCAAATCTTTTTCAAAACTTTCTATTTTATTTGATTTTTTTAAGGATAGAGCTATATCGTCTAACCCTTCTAATAAACATTTTTTCTTAAAGGAGTCTATTTTAAATTTTGTCTCACTATTTCCGTAAATTATCTTTTCATTATTAAGATCTATAAAGATTTCCTCTTTTCTTTTTGCATATTCTGATAACTCCTTAATTTTTTCTTCATCTAAAATAATTGGTAAAATTCCATTTTTAAAACAGTTGCTATAAAATATATCTGCAAAACTCGAACTAATTACACAAGTTATACCAAAATCTAACAATGCCCATGGTGCGTGCTCTCTTGAAGAGCCACAACCAAAATTTTTACCCGCAATTAAAATTTTTGAATTATTAAAAGGATCTTTATTTAAAACGAAATTAGAAATTTCTTTACCTTTGTCATCATATCTCATCTCAAAAAATAAATTTTTGCCTAAGCCTGTTCTTTTAATTGTTTTTAAAAATTGTTTTGGAATAATCATATCTGTATCAATATTAACTATTGGTAAATAGGCCGGTATACTCTTTAATGTATTAAATTTTTGCATATTAATTTTGATACTTTCTAACATCATCAAGATTTCCAGATATTGCTGCTGCAGCTGCCATGCCTGGACTTACTAAGTGAGTTCTTCCACCTCTTCCTTGTCTACCCTCAAAATTTCTGTTTGAGGTTGAAGCACATCTTTCCTCCGGTTTTAATTTATCAGCATTCATTGCTAAACACATAGAACAACCTGGTTCTCTCCATTCAAAACCAGATTTTACAAATATTTTATCTAATCCCTCTTGTTCAGCTTGTTCTTTTACCAAACCAGATCCTGGAACAACCATCGCATGTACATGTGAAGCTATTTTTTTATCTTTTAAAATTTTTGCAGCCTCTCTTAGATCCTCAATTCTACCATTCGTACAGCTGCCTATAAATACTTTATCTATTTTAATATCTTTAGCAGCCATATTTGGTTTTAAGCCCATATAATCAAGAGCTCTCTCTAAAGAGTTCTTTTTGTCCTCATCCTTCTCGTTTTGTGGATTTGGAACTTTTTCATCAATAGTAATTACATCTTGAGGAGATGTGCCCCAAGTTATCATAGGCACAATCTCATCGGCTTTTAAGTTGATTTCTTTATCAAATTTAGCTCCTGTATCAGTATTTAAATTTTTCCAATATTCTAAAGCTTTATCCCAATTTTCTCCCTTGGGTGACATTGGTCTATCTTTTAGATATTCAAATATTTTTTCATCAGGTGCAATAAGTCCTGCTCTAGCACCACCTTCAATTGTCATATTACAAATCGTCATTCTTTGCTCAACACTTAATGATCTAATTAAGTCACCAGCATACTCTATTACGCAACCTGTTCCACCTGCTGTACCAATTTTTCCGATAATTTGAAGAATTACATCTTTAGATGTAACACCTATTGGGAGTTTACCATTAACATTAATTCTAAAATTTTTTGCTTTTTTTTGAACTAACGTTTGAGTTGCTAAAACATGTTCTACTTCTGAAGTTCCAATTCCAAACGCTAAAGCACCAAACGCACCGTGGGTAGCTGTATGACTATCTCCACAAACTATAACTGTGCCTGGTTGGGTGAACCCCTGCTCAGGACCAGTAACATGAACAATACCTTGTCTCTTGTCATTCATTCCAAAAAGTTGGACACCAAATTCTTTACAGTTAGCCTCTAAAGTTTCAACCTGTATCTTTGACTCTTGATCAGTAATACCTTCAGATCTATCTGTTGTGGGAACATTGTGATCTGCAACAGCAAGGGTCAAGTTTGGATGTCTTACCTTACGTTTAGAACTTCTTAATCCCTCAAAAGCCTGAGGGCTAGTAACTTCATGAACTAAATGTCTATCAACAAATAATAAAGCTGTTCCATCATCTTGTTGATCTACTAAGTGATCGATCCAAATTTTATCGTAAAGAGTATTGGGCATTGAAAAAAAAATTATTTTTTTTCCGGTGTATTTTCAAGTTTTTTTTCTAATTTAGCTTCTACTTTGGGAGCTTCCTCTTTTTTGGCTTCTGCTGTCGGTGCTGCTTCTGCCTTTGGAGTTTCCTCTTTTTTAGCTTCTGTTACTGGAGCTAAATTTTCTTCAGTCACAGTTTCAGGTTTAGCATCAATATCAATTCCAATTTTTTTTCTAATTTTTTCTGCAATTCTTGCTGATTTACCAGTTCTATCTCTTAAATAATAAAGTTTTGCTCTTCTTACTTTTCCTGATCGAATTACTTTAATTGTATCAATTACTGTTCCATATAATGGAAAGGTTCTTTCAACACCTTCTCCAAAAGATATTTTTCTTACAGTAAACGATGAGTTTAGGTCTCTACTCTTTTTGGCTATACAAACACCCTCAAAATATTGAATTCTCTCTTTTTTACCTTCTGTAATTCTGACACCAACTTTGACCACATCTCCAGGGAAAAAATCAGGAATTTTCTTTTCTGAAAGAATTTTTTTAACGTTATGTTGGTTTATTTCTTCTATTGTTTTCATTTTAATATTTAACAAATTAGTCTTTCTTATATTTTTGCCACAAATCTGGTCTTCGGTCGCGTGTTATAGCCTCAGATTGAGATAAACGCCAGTCTTTAATTTTACCATGATCTCCAGATAATAATACCTCTGGCACTGATTTTTCCTCCCATATTTGAGGTTTTGTATATTGAGGATACTCTAAAAGACCATTTTCAAAGGTTTCATCAAGTGAAGATTTATCATTCCCTAAAATTCCAGGCAAAAGTCTGAGTATACTATCTAGTACAACTAATGCTGCAGTTTCACCCCCAGACAAGACATAATCTCCTATACTTATTTCCTCAATATTCCTTGTGGTCAAAACCCTTTCATCTACTCCTTCAAAATGACCACATATTAGAGATATAGATTTTTCTTTAGACAAATCTTGAGCAAGTTTTTGGTCAAATTTTTTACCTTTAGGTGAAAGATAAAAAACTCTTTCACCTTTTTTAACTTTTTGATCAAGTGCATTTGCTAAAACATCAGCTTTTAACAACATTCCTGTTCCGCCACCATAAGGAGTATCATCGACTGTTTTGTGTTTATCAGTTGCTGCATCTCTTATGTTTATTACACTTAAGTCCCACAATTTATTAGTCAAAGCTTTTCCATAAAGACCTTTAGACAAAGGTCCAGGAAAAACTTCTGGATAAAGAGTAAATACTTGAGCT